>CAZLUZ010000162.1:0-10962 GCA_964562825.1 uncultured Akkermansia sp. | reverse complement strand
CCCGTTTGCCGTCGAAGGTCAATTGACGGGTCTTTTCGAGAAAGCGGCTTTCCTCGCCCGGGACCGTCTGGCCGAGAAACCCGAGATGGAGGAGGGGGAATGCGAATTTGATCTTGGGCGGTTAAGGTGTTTTTGGGATCGTTGCTGGTCAAGGGTCATACGAGACGCAACAAGTGAAAGGTCGATGGCCCGGATCCCTCTCTTTCGCCAGCGCTGGATTCGGAGCATCCCACCTCGCGGGAGGGGCGGGATCGGGGAAATGCCCCGGGCCATTCGGGGCCGATTTTTTGCTCCCCATTTTTCCGAAGTCCCCCTAGGTTGCCGCCATGTCGGTGGTGACGCGATTTGCGCCGAGCCCCTCCGGATGGCTCCACCTCGGCCATGCCTACTCGGCGCTCCGGGCATGGGACTTCGCGCGGGAGCATGGGGGGAGATTTCTTCTCCGTATCGAGGATATCGACCAGACCCGCTGCGACTCCAGCTTCGAGGAAGGGATTTATCGGGACCTCGCCTGGCTCGGTCTGAGCTGGGAGGAACCCGTGAGGCGCCAGAGCGAGCATCTCGACGATTACGCCGTCGCCGCCGAACGCCTCGCCGCCAGGGGGCTGCTCTACCCCTGTTTTTGCACCCGCCGGGAGATACAGAGCGAGATCGAAGGGGCCGGTGCCGCTCCCCACGAGGCCGGACCGGTGTATCCCGGCACCTGCCGGAGGCTTTCCCCGGTGGAACGGGAGGAGAAATTGGCCCGGGGGACGGCTCACGCCATGAGACTCGATCTGGCCCGCGCGCGGGAAGAGATCGGTTCTCCCTTGGGCTGGGTCGAGCAAGGCCGGGGGGAGATCGAGATCACCGCGGCGGTCTGGGCGTCGATCGGCGATGTGGTGCTGGTGCGCAAAGACATCCGGACGAGTTATCACATCGCCGTGGTGGTCGACGACGCGATCCAGGGAATCACCCATGTCATCCGGGGACGCGATCTCTATGATTCGACGCCGGTTCACGTTCTGCTGCAGCGCCTGCTCGGGTATGCCCGGCCGAGCTACCATCATCACCGGCTGGTGTGCGACGAGCGGGGGAGACGGTTGGCCAAGCGTCACGATTCCGAGGCTCTCGCCGTGCTTCGGGAACGGCTCGGCACGGTGGATGAGGTGCGGCGGCGTCTCGCTACGATGGTCGAGGAGACGGGGGATCCGGCCGGATGGAGCGGGCCGATTTGATTGGCGAGCCTGCGGATTCGAGGTAAGACTTCCGCCATGGCAGACGGAGAATTTCAATTCATCGCCAAGGCTGAGGAAATCGAGGAGGGGAAAGGGCGCCCCTACGAGATCGGACCCCACCGCATCGCCCTGATCCGGCACCAGGGCCGCCTCTACGGGGTGGATGATCTCTGTCCCCACGCCGATGCCTCGCTCGCCTTCGGACCGGTCGAGGACGGCTGCCTGACCTGCCCCTGGCATTACGCCCAGTTTGACCTGGAGACCGGCGATGTCCTCAGCGGGCCGGCCACCCGCGGCATCCGCACCTACGAGCTGAAAGAGGAAGACGGAGATATCCTCGTCAGGATCGAGGACTGAACCGGTCAGTTCAGCCCGAGACTGGCCACGGCTGCCTCGCCGCTCTGCTCGTATCGGGGCATCAGGGCGCCGATCTCGAAAGAGAGCGCGGAGTCGCTCCAGATGATCAGGCCGACCCGCTCGTCATCCATCTTCTGGCTGGCGATCTGCAGTGGTGTGCCCCGGCCGAAGGCGCGGACATAGTACTCCACGTACCACCGCTCACCCTCGGAGAGCATGCGCAACTTGTTCAGAATCACCGCGATCTGCGGGGAGCCGAAGCCTCTCTCGACGAATCCGGCGATCTCTCCGAAAAAGAGGGAGGCATCGCTCGACCGGATGATCACAGAGAGACACTTGATGTCGGGATTGGACTCCGACGACTTGGTCCAGTCCCAGTCGCTCTCGTCGGGATCGGTGGGTCTCGTGGCCCGGTTTACCCGGCGGGCGAACAGTCGCCACAGCCAGCGCCACAGAGATCCGAACCACACCATGATACCTCTCAACCTAGAAGCCCGGTGGCGGATCCGTCAATTCGAGAAAACACAATCGGCAATCCGGATCAGGAGGAACTGACGCTGCCACGGCCCTTGCGTCGGCGTTGCACTTCGAGGAGGGCGACTCCCCGGATGATGGCCTTTTCCAGTTCCTCGGCGTCGTCCGGGACCTCGGTTTCGGAGAGTTCCTTACGGGCTCGGTCCAGGGCTTCCTGGACCGCCTGGGCGTCGATTTCGTCCTCGCCCACCGCCATATCCGTGAGGACCGAGACCCGGTCCAGCGCCACCTCGACCACGCCATGCCCCACGGCGAGGGAATACTCGGCGCCATCCTTGCGGTAGCGGAGTTCCCCCGGGGCCAGCGTGCTCACCAGCGGGGCGTGGGCCGGGAGGATGCCCAGTTCCCCGTCGGAACCGGGCAGGACGACGCTGTCGATTTCATCGGAAAATGTCCTGGCTTCCGGCGTGACGATCTCTAGGTGCATGGCGAATACTCGAACTTAGGCGCCCTCCTCCGCCGCGTGCACGGAATCGATGCCCGCCTTCATGTAGAAGTCGTTCTCCGGCACGGTGTCGTGTTTGCCCTCGAGGATCTCCTCGAAACCGCGGACGGTTTCGTCGATCGAGACGTAAACCCCGGGAATCCCGGTGAACACCTCGGCGACGCTGAAGGGCTGGCTGAGAAACTTCTGGATCTTGCGGGCCCGGAAGACGGTGAGCTTGTCTTCCTCGCTCAGTTCGTCCATGCCGAGAATGGCGATGATGTCCTGGAGGTCCTTGTAGCGCTGGAGCACGCTCTGGACGCCCCGGGCCACGGCGTAGTGACGCTCGCCGACGACGTCCGGGGCGAGCGCGGTCGAGGTGGAGGCCAGGGGATCGACCGCGGGGTAGATGCCCAGCTCGGCCAGGGCTCGCTCCAACACCACCGTCGAGTCGAGGTGGGCGAAGGTGTTGGCCGGTGCCGGATCGGTGAGGTCGTCCGCGGGGACATAGACCGCCTGGAAGGAGGTGATCGATCCCTTCTTGGTCGAGGTGATCCGCTCCTGCAGCTGCGCCATCTCCGAGGCGAGGGTGGGCTGGTAGCCCACCGCCGAGGGGGTGCGCCCCAACAGCGCGGAGACCTCGGAGCCCGCCTGGGAGAAACGGAAGATGTTGTCGACGAAGAGAAGCACGTCCTGATTCTTCTCATCCCGAAAGTATTCGGCCATGGACAGGGCGGTCAGCGCGACCCGGAGACGCGCGCCGGGAGGTTCGTTCATCTGGCCGTAGACCAGGGCCACCTTGGAGCGCGTCAGGTCCTCCTGGTCGATGACCTTGGCGTCGCTCATCTCCCAGTAGAGATCGTTGCCCTCCCGCGTTCTCTCGCCGACCCCGGCGAAGAGGGAATACCCGCCGTGGGCCCGGGCGATGTTGTTGATCAACTCCATGATGATCACCGTCTTGCCGACGCCGGCCCCCCCGAACGCTCCGACCTTTCCTCCCTTGGTGAAGGGGCAGATCAGGTCGATCACCTTGATCCCGGTCTCGAGAATCTCCGCGGAGGTGGACTGCTCCACCAACTGGGGGGCGGGACGGTGGATGGGATAGAACTTGGTTGCGTTGACCGGGCCGCGTTCGTCAGCCGGTTCGCCGGTCACGTTGAAGATGCGTCCGAGAACGCCCTCGCCCACGGGCACCGAAATCGGGGCTCCGGTGTCGACGATCTTCATCTGCCGCTTCAGCCCCTCGGTCGACGACATCGCCACCGCGCGGACCCAGTTGTCGCCGAGATGCTGCTGCACCTCCAGGGTCAGCTTGGTGGGCGCTCCATTGATGTCGAACTCGACCTGGAGCGCGTTGTAGATGTCGGGAAGTTGCGCGGCACCAGAAAAATCGGCGTCCACAACCGGACCGATGACCTGGACGATAGTTCCTACGTTGCTCATTTGGGTATTCTCCTGCGGGTAATCTTTTTTTTGGGTGGGTGTCATCGCGGGTGCGCCGGGCATCACTCGAGAGCCTTCATCGCGGTGGTAATCTCGAGAAGCTCGGCGGTGATCGCCGCCTGGCGGGCCTTGTTGTATTGGAGGGTCAGATCCTTGACCATCTGCTTGGCGTTGTCCGTCGCCGATTTCATCGCCACCATCCGGGCGCTGTGTTCCGAGGCGCGAGCCTCCAGGATCATCTGGTAGACCTGGTAGGCCACATATTGCGGCACCAGGGTCTCGAACACGGTCTGGGCCGATGGCTCGAAAATATAGCCGCCGTAGACGCTCAGGCCCGTGCCGGTTTCGTCCGTGGGGGCTTTATCTGCGAAAGGATCGCCGTGACCCAGGTCGATGGAGCGGACCGGCAGCAGAGTTTCGAGGTGCGGCTCCTGCTTGACCGTATTGATGAAGTTGGTGAAACCCATCTTGACAGTGTGGAATTCGCCGGAGAGGAAGCCATCCATGACGAACTGGGCAATCGGTCGAGTCTGGGCGAAGGGCACCGGGTCGCGCACCTCGAATCCGGCTACCAGATCGCGGCCCACGCGGGCGAGAGCCTTCCGTCCCTTGGCTCCCACGGTGACAAAGGCCGACTCCCGCTCGCAATTTTCCAACACCAGCCGGACCAGATTGGTGTTGAGACCGCCACAGAGACCCTTGTCCGTGGTCACCAGCAGAACCAACTCGCGATCGCCGCTGCCCTCGTTGAGCAGGGGGTGCGATTCCTCCTCGCAGTTCTCCTTGAGATTGACCAGGATGCGATTCATCAGGTCGGCATAGGCCCGGCCCGAAGTCGCCTGGTCCTGGGCCCGCTTCATCTTCGACGCCGCCACCAACTGCTTCGCCTTGGTGATCTGGGCGGTGTTCTTTACCGAACTGATCCGTCGGCGGATGTCGCGAAGATTGGCCATCTCTGGGGAAGGAGCGAGGGGTTAGGCGGGCTGGTACCCCGATTTGAAGTCCTGGAGCGCCTGGCGAAGATTTTCGATGGTGTCGTCATCCAGCTTGCCCGTTTCGCGGATCGTCTGGAGCAGGGCCCCTTTCCGGGTGGTGAAAAACTCTTGCATCCTGTTTTGGCAGTCTTTCACGTGGTCTACCGCGACATCATCAAAATATCCGTTCTGCATGGCGAAGAGAACGACGACCTGAACCTCCATGGGAATGGGCGTGTACTGCTTCTGCTTGAAGAGTTCCACGATCCTTTCGCCGCGCTGCAGCTGTTTCTTGGTCCTCTCGTCGAGGTCGGAGCCAAACTGGGCGAAAGCCTGCAGTTCGCGGAACTGGGCCAGGTCCAGCTTGGTACGACCCGCTACCTTTTTGATCGCCTTGGTCTGGGCGGAAGAACCGACCCGGCTCACCGACAGACCCACCGAGATCGCGGGGCGGACGCCCTTGTAGAAAAGGTCGGTCTCGAGGTAGATCTGACCGTCGGTGATCGAGATCACGTTCGTGGGAATGTAGGCGGACACGTCGCCCGCCTGGGTTTCAATGATGGGCAGTGCCGTCAGCGATCCACCGCCGTAATCCTCGGAGAGACGGGCGGAGCGCTCGAGCAGGCGGCTGTGCAGGTAGAAGACATCTCCCGGATACGCCTCGCGTCCCGAGGGGCGCCGCAGCACCAGCGAAACCTGTCGGTAGGCGACGGCGTGCTTCGAGAGATCGTCGTAAACAATCAGGGCGTCCATGCCGTTGGCCATGAACCACTCTCCCATGGCGCAGCCGGCGTAGGGCGCCAGATACTGATTCGTCGCCGAATCCGAGGCCGAGGCCACCACCACGATGGTGTAGTCCAGGGCGCCGGCTTCCTCCAGGGTGGCAAGGATCCGGGCCACCGTGGCGAGTTTCTGTCCGACCACGACATAGATGGAATAGAGAGGCTTGTAGCTGGTGTCTCCGGCATCCCGGGCCGCCCGGTTGATGTTGGCCTGGGAAATGATGGTATCGATGGCGACCGTCGTCTTGCCCGTGGAACGGTCCCCGATGATGAGTTCGCGCTGGCCCCGACCGATGGGGATCATTCCGTCGATCGCCATGATGCCGGTCTGCACCGGCACGGTGACCGACTGCCGGGGGATGATGCCGGGAGCGATCTTCTCCACGGGGTAGGACTCCGTGGCCTGGATGTCGCCCTTGGCGTCGATGGGTTGGCCGAGCGAGTTCACCACCCGCCCGAGTAGCCCCATCCCGACCGGGACCGAAAGGAGCCGCCCCGTGGACCGCACCTCGTCGCCCTCCTTGATGTGGAGTCCGTCGCCGAGGATGATGCAACCCACCTCGGTTTCCTCGAGGTTGAGGGCGAGTCCGAAGACGCCCCCGGGGAACTCCACCATCTCGTTCAGCATCACGTCGCTGAGACCCTCTACCTTGGCGACACCGTCTCCGATCTCGCGGACGACGCCGACATTGGATTTGGAGACCGACGTCTTCAGCGAAGCGATTTCGGATTCAAGTTCCTGGAGGATATTGCTCATGACGGTTCGTCAGTAGTGAATGAATTCGGATTAGATTTAGGTAAATTTGATTTCGAGGCGCTCGATCCTGTTTTTTACCGAACCGTCCCAGACGTCGCTGCCCACCCGGATGCGCATGCCTCCGATCAATTCCGGTCGCAGACGGAATTCGGTATCGATCTGATTGCCATATTTGGCGCGAAGGTTTTCCGTGACCTGGTGCTGGGTGATCACGTCGAGGGGCATAGCGCTCTCCACGATGGCCTGGTTTTTCACGATCTCCAGCCGCACCAGACGTCCCAGAGCCGTGGCCACGCCCAGATAGCCGCGGGGCTTGGTCTCGCCGAGGCGCCTCACTACCCGGCGAACTTTCTCCACGTCGACCCTGCCACCTTCGGTGCAGGCCGAGAGGATTTTTCTGGCGTCGCGCAGCGCGTCTTTCTTGATTTTCATCCGGCGTTTTGTCTCGAGGGCTGGGCTGGTTTGTTCACGGAAGATTTCCCCAATCGCGGAGCCGAGCCGACCTCACAAGACCCGGGCTGGGCAAGGCGCGACGCAGGGCGAGTTGCGGGGCGGAACGGTTCACGAAGCATTCCGTTTAAAGAGCAATCTGGCCGGAAACCTCCTGGTTGATCCGGCCTTGGTCATTTTCGTCAAGCACCTTCCCGGTGACCTTGGTGGTCGCTCCGATGACGAGGCGGCCGAAATCCCGTTTCAGCTCGGACATGACCCTCTCGTGTTCGAGTCGCGAGGCCTCGCGGGCTTTCTCCACGATCTGCTGCGCCTCCAGGATGGCCCGCTGGGTCTTCTGCTCCCGGATGGCCTCGGAACTCTGGCGGGCCTCGGCGATGAGTCGCTCCGCGTCGCGGTTGGCCTCGTCGAGCATCCCCTGAATCTTGGCCTCCGTTTCGGCGAGCTGGGTTTTGATCTCCTTCAAATTCTCTTCCCCCGCCTCGATGCGCCGGCGCCGTGCCTCCAGCATCTGGAGAACAGGTCCGAAGGCATACTTGGAAAGAATCGAGTACACGATCAGGATGATGATTACCTGAGCGAGGAAAGGGGCCCACTTGAAGCCGAACAGATCGATGATTTCCATGGGTAAATATGCCGGATGCGGGGAAAGAGATCGGGGGAAACGGGCTGGACCCGATTCCCCCGAAAAGGGACTACTTCGCGAACGCGATGATCAGGCCGTAAATCGCGATCGCCTCAGCGAGTGCCATGCCGATGATGGCGATCGTGAGGATGTTACCGGAAGCGTTGGGGTTCCGGCCCACCGCGGTGACGGCGGCCATTCCGGTGAGACCGATCGCGATGGCGGCTCCGGCACCGGCAATGGCGAGGGCAAAGACTCCGTCAAACTCGGCGATGAGGGGAGTGATCTGGGATAGCATGTTCATTTCTTTTACGATTTAGTTGTTCCTGTTCTCCGCCGCCCACACTTTCTTACACATGGTCCCGACGGAAAAAGTGTTTTCGCTCAGTGGTCCTCGTCGTGTGTCGTGGAGAGTTTGATGTAGACGGCGCAGAGCAGGGAAAAGACGGTCGCCTGAAGGATGCCGATGAGGATTTCGAGAAAGTAGAAGGGGAGCGGCATGAGCACGCTGAGTATCCATTGGGGTAGACCGGTCAGACCGAACTGTTTGCCCATCTCCATCATGGATGCCAGAAGGGTCTCGCCGGCATAGATGTTGCCGAAGAGACGAAAGGACAGCGACACCGGGCGCGAGGCGATCGAGGCCAACTCGATGATCCCGACGAAGAGAAAGACGAGAATGATGGGGTACTTCATGAACCCCGACAGGCCGCCCTTGGGTCCGAAGATGTGGAGGATGAACCCCCAGACTCCCACTTCTTTTACCGTGATCCACAACCAGACGATCATGAACACCAGGGCCAGCGCGAGAGTAAAGTTAAGGTCCGCGCTGGGAGGACGAAACAGGGGCCGGAAGGCGGGCACGTAATCCTTGTCCTTCGCCTCGGAGCCGGATTTCTTTTCTTCCGCTTCGGGTTTGTCCTTGGATTCCGGTTTCTTGCTCTCGAAGACCGCCTTTTCGTCGATGGTGATGGGGCCGCGCATGTATTCCTCCGAGGCGGCGAAACCGATGGTTCCCACCCCGGGGATGAGCCCGGACCAGTTCGAGATGAGGACGAAGATAAAGATGGTGGCGAGGAGGGGGAAGGCTTTGGGCGCCACCGTTCGTCCCACGACTTCCTCGGTCTGCCGATAGAGGAATTCGATGACGTATTCGACGAGATTCTGTTTGCCCCCGGGGATCAGCTCCATCTTCCGGGTGGCCATCCGGGTGAAAAGCAGGACCGCGATGGTGACGAGGACGGCGTGAAAAATGGAGTTGGTCAGCCAGCCGAGTCCCGGGATCTGGTCGGGCGCGAGACCGCCGGCAGCGATCAACGGGGAAATCGTGTCAAAGCATAAAGACAGGGACCATTCCATCATTGAAACCGGGGCGGCTCCGCGATTTCAGGCATGGTCGGGCCACCAACGCGCGCAGAGTAATCAAAGAACCAAGCCGCGCAACGCCAATTTGTGAAAAATTTCACAAACTCGGGATTGCGGTTTTCCTGAACTGAGGGCGAAGACCGGGGCAACCCGGATTTTTCGGCGAACCGTCGATCAACTTTCCTCTCAAAACGGCGTGACAATTGCTTATTCGATTCGTATTCTCACCGCAACGAAAGGGGGCCCTGAAACCTCCGTGATCTTTCCCAACGCTTTTTGAATTTTCCTGCTGTGTTCGACCTTACCGGCTAACCATAGGCCCGGACCGTTGATACGTTCACGGGGGTGAGTCTGTCGTCGGCTGTCAGGCCTTGACTGGAAGGCAAAAGTCGACCGGGAACCCCCAAGCTGTTGAGAAACGGGAACGTGAGCCTCACCGTCGGAGACGGCACGAGTGGGAAACCTTATAGCGCCTCGATCGGCCTTCGTTGCTCGACTCGAGGCGCTTTTTTTGTCGCCAGGATTCCGGGCTCGGTCAGATCCGCCCGATCGGAGGCGATCCGAAAGCCGATCTGTGCCAAATGGAGAGGGAAAGCGGCGGCCCGCCGTTAGGCCACAAGGGCCTCTTCGCGGGCCATCTGGAAGAGATTCTCCAGTATTTTTTTGCGATCGAAACGGAGGGCAAAGTCCCGGGCCCGGGTCGAGATCGCCTCCCGTTCCTCGTCGGTCATGAAGTAGGCACGGTCGAGACATTCCCGAAGATCGCCCACGTTTCCGGCCTCGTGCTCGAGACAGTGACCTCCGCTCGCTTCGGGAATGCCCCCGGTGGTGGTGGTGATGACCGGACCCAGGCCTCCGGAGAGCATTTTCTCCGCGATGGCGATCCCGAAGGTTTCGACAAATTCCGTGCGCGGCTTGCTCGGCAGGCAATAGGCGAACGACCCGTGCATGAGAGGTCCCTTCTCCTCGTCGCTGACATCGTCGAGCACCCGAACGTGGGGGTCTTCCCGGGCCATTTCCTCGATCTGTCCCTTCATGGGGCCGTTTCCACAGACGATGAGCTTCTTGCGCCCGTAGACCTCGCTGGCCCGATAGGCTTCAATGAGATCGTCGACTCCTTTCGCGGGGGCGATTCGCGATAGAAACATCACGTAGCCGTCCCGCTCCAGGCGGCGATTCTTCAACACGGCTTCGACTTCCTCGCCTCGCTCCGCGATCGAGGTGTAGGCCGCGGTGTCGATGGCGGGGTAGCTGATCCGTACCCGCTCGTGCAACTGATCCCGGAATCGAGTCCCGAGCGCCAGGTCGACCTGTTCTCCGGCTTCGACGATGAGGTCCTTGGTGAACTCGCTCACGGCTACCGGCAAATCGTGATCCAGGTAGTTGGAGAGCACCATCTGGGCGGCCCCGATCCTGCCGTCGGCCACCGCGTTGTGGACCACGTTGGTGATGTCGGAGCCGACCGCCTCGCCCACGGTGAATACGCGCGGGGAGGCGTCGACCTTCTCGAAACTGCGCACCGCATTGATGACCATCTGCCCGTGGGGAACGAGATAGAGGTCCATCAGCATGGTGGGCCCGGTGGTCCGATGAAGCAGATCGACGATCTGGCCGCTGATGGCGTAGGAGAGACGCCCGTCGAGCACTTTGTAATCGCCGATCGGTTCCGGGCGGTCGACCTCGATGCCGGGAGAATAGGGCGAGATCGAATCGAGCGGTTTGAGCGGCAGGCTGCTCTCCTCCAGCGTCTCGATGGGGTAGCTGACGATATTGACCTGTCGGACCCCCGAGGCGATTGCCGCCTCGGCGAGGTTGCGGGCTTCGGTGGAGTGACCGCAGATGATGGGGTCGGCCCGGACGACGATGATGAGGTTTTCCACCGGCTGGCCCCGGTTCGGGGCGTGGTGAGAGGTGGTTTCCTGATCGAAGATGAGGTGGTTCATGGGGTGCGGCGGGGTGGTGGATCGATTGACGGGTTGTCGTTGCAAACGAGCCAGATTATGAAGCAGTTCTCGTGCCTGTAACGGGCTGACG
>CAZLUZ010000161.1:0-10995 GCA_964562825.1 uncultured Akkermansia sp. | reverse complement strand
AGAGGTTCTGCCGGTTCAAAATCGCTAAATCCCGCGGGATCCCGAAAACCCATGGCCCGCCGACGCGCCACCCCGCAGGCAAAAATTCCGCAGTTTTCCGTTTCACGATCGCGAGCGTCTCTTAGGGTGCGGATGCATGAGAATCACGGCCTGCTTCATCATCGCCCTCGCCGCCCTCGCCGCCTGCTCCGGGCAGCGCGGACTGGCCCGGGAATACACCTTCGATGCCGACCTCGATCCCTTCCTCAGTCTGCCCGGTTCCTACGAGCTGACCCCGGGAGATCTCGAGAAGATGTTTCCTCCGGGGGAAATGACCCGGAACCCTTATTTCGAATGGCTCAATCGGGACAAGACCCGTGCCATTTTCAAGCGAAATCCCGCCGGTAACGTGACCGTCGACCTGAGCGTGCTCGAAGGCAAAGTGCCGGTCCAGGAGATGATCGTCGATTTCAAGGACGGCCTTTTTCTCGGGGTCACCCTCTCCCTGTTCAACCGTGGCGACGCCGGTTCCCTTCCCCCGGAGGCGTTCGACCTGTCCTTCCGGGCCATGGGACGCCACCTCGGCCAACAGCTCGCGGCCCGTCCCGTCAGGCGGGAGGGCAACATCCGGCGCGGGGTGCTGACCAGCGGTTACACCTGGATCTCGGCGCGAGGCATGGCGGTGCTGGAGCACAATCCCGAGGCTCCGGGTGACACCGAGTTTCTCCGGGTGCGCCTCTGCCGCCGCGACGCCGGAGGATCCTATGCCGCGGCGATGAGGGAGCGGGCCGAACCCTCGGTGCGCCAGTCCGACCTCCCCAGGAACGTGGTCCGCGATGGCGAGGGAAACATTCACATCGCCGGCATCCCCATGGTCGACCAGGGTGCCAAGGGCTACTGCGTGGTCGCCTCGGTGCAGCGTCTCTTCGAGTACTACGGGATCCCCTGCGACATGCACCAGCTCGCCCAGATCGCGGAGGCCGATCCCGACCGCGGAACAAGTTCCCTGAACACAAGCAAGGAACTGGGGGCCATCGATCATCTTTTCAAGATGCGCTACGAGACGCTCGCCCTGCGCAGCCGAGACCGCCTCGTCGAGCTGGTCGAGGAGGACGACCGCTTCTACGAGGGAGACGAGTTCGACAAACGGGACTTCGAGAAGGCGATCGAGAGATACATCGGGGACGGCATCCCCCTCCTCTGGTCCCTGGAGGTGGGCCGGTTTCGGGAGGAGCCGGCCATTTCCCCCCAGACCAGCGGCGGGCATATGCGGCTCATCACCGGATACAACAAGAGAGAGGGCAAAATCATCTTTTCCGATTCCTGGGGCGCCGGTCACGAATTCAAAACCATGGTCTGGGACGATGCTTTCGAGGCGACGACGGGGCTGTATTTCATGAAACCGGTAACAAACTAAAGGCCCCACGGTCGGCGCTTCACGCATTTTCTTCTTTGCCAAGCGCCGCCCTCCCGGTATTCTGAGGGTTTGTTCCCGGACTCCCGGTTTTCTCCGGGGCACGCGACACGAACGATGAGTCAACCTCTTTCCAGCAGCGTCCGCCGCGTCTGCGGCGGATTGATGGTCTCGGCGATCTGCACCGCGGCTACGATGGTGGGGTGGCCGGTCGCCTGTCTGGGCCAATCCGACGAGGATGATCCCTCGCGCCTCTGGTACCGGGGGTTTCTTGTCTCGGAAAGCGCCAAGGATCTGGAGCAGAAAGGGAAGTACCTCGAGGCGCTGAACAAGGTGAACGAGGCGAAGTCCATCTACGACGGTCTCGCTTTCCGATTCCCCGAATTCCAACCGAAGATCGTGGCCTACAAGCGCAAGGTCCTCGGGGAGGCAAGGATTCGGGTAAAGGACATGATGCGCCAGTACGGGTCCGAGACGAGGATCGCCTCGCCGCCGGTGAGCCGGCCCGCACCGGAACGACCGCAGCCTCCCGTGCGAGTGATGGAGGATCCGGAGTTTCCCAACATCGAGGCACCTTCGGTGGCACGGTCGGAGCCTCCGCCTTCCCGCACCGGGGTACCGATTGAATCTCCTGTCTCGACCCCGGTGGAAACCTACACCGGTCCCACCGGCAGCAACGTACTCCCCGCCTGGGAATCCGGCCGCGTCTACACGGGGGGGCGGAGTCCGTCCCCGGGGCAGTTGTCCACCGAACTGCTCGACGAGGCGAGGCGCAGCCGGGAGAGGGTCGAGTGGCTGACCCGTGAAAACGAGAAACTTCTTCGGGAACGCGACAACTACCGGTCCCAACTGGAGCGGGTGCAGGAGGAGCTTCTCGTCTCCCAGCAGAAACAGGCCGAATACCGCCGCCGCATCGAGGACCTGGAGCGCGACGCGCAGAACCGCGACGCCGCCAGCCGGATCGCCAGCTACAAGCAATTGCTCGACGAGACCATGGCCGAGCTGAAGGACGCCACCGAACTCAATGCGAAACTGGCCAATCAGCTCCGCGATGCCCGGACGAAGATCCGGGAACAGGCGGAGCAGATCGAGCGGCTCGACGCGGAGCGGGAGAACCTGCTCGGCATCATCGAGGGCAGAGGGCTCGGCAGCGACAAATTGCGCGATCTCATCCGGCGGAACCAGGAACTCGCCCGCAAACTGGACAACGCGGAGAAACTGGCGGCCTCGATGGCGAGCATCAATCGCCAGAAAGATGCCGACATCGCCATGCTGAAATCCCAGATCGCCCGGGTGCAACTGGAACGCGACAAGCTGGTGGATGAGAATGCGAAGCACCAGGTCGAGATCGAGACCCTGCACCGCAAGCTGGAGATGCTCTCCGAGGGGCTCTCGGAGGAGGAAAAACGAAACCTGGCCGGGGTCACCCCAGAGCAGCGGGCCGAAAATGAATTGCTCCGCTCCATGGTCCTCAAGCAACTGCGCCGGCAGGCCCAGGTGAAACAGGCCAAGGAACTCCTCCTCCGTCAGCTCGACCGGCTGGGGGCGCGGTCGACCGTGCTCATGGAGGTGGTCGAGGACATGGCCCGGGGACCCCAGCTCACCCCCGAGGAAAAGGCGCTCTTCCGGGCGCCACAGTTCGCCGATCTGCTCGAGGCGGCGCTGCCGCCGGGTGAGGAATTGCAGGCGGAAACTCTGATCGGGCCCGCCACGGGCAACGATACGGAACTTCGCGGCCAAAAGCTCAAGGTGGAGCTGTCCCAGCTGGACAAAGCGGCGCGGCTCGATTTCCGCGAGGGGAGGTTCGCCGAGGCCGAGGCCGGATGGCTGCGGTACCTCCATTTCCGCCCCCGCAGCGTGGCCTGTCTCTGCAACCTGGGCATCCTCAAGCTGACCCTGCGCAACTACTCGGAAGCGGAACACTTCCTCCAGAAAGCCGTCGCCATCGACAAGCATTCCGGTCGGGCCTACTACCTGCTGGGGAGGACGTTTTTCCTCCAGCACCGCTATGACGAGGCCCTGACCCATCTGGAACAGAGCCTGGATCTCGAACCGGAGAACTCCCGGGCGCACAACTGTGTCGGTGTGATCTCGGGTCAGAAAGGCTGGGTGACCCGCGCAGAACGCGCCTTCGAGGAGGCGGTCACATTGGATCCGGATTTTGGCGACGCCCACTTCAATCTCGCCGTGCTCTGTTCGACGCGCGACGAGCCCGATGCCCGTAAAGCGGAGGAGCACTATTTCCGCGCGCTCGAGCTTGGCGTGCCCCGGGACGGAGCCATCGAGTCTTTCCTCAAGAAAGCGGTGAGCATCGATATCGGACTTCGGTGAACCGGTGGCCGCGGCGGGGGCCGGAAACGTATGACACACCCCGGCCGTCGGTTTTCGCTATTTCGCCGCGATCTTCTCAGTCATCATGAGCATTTCCCCACGAGTCGAAACCCGTTTCCAGCGGATCGCTTCCCCGGATGAACCCTTTGTCTTCCGCAGCGGCGAAACACTCGCCGACCTGACGCTGGCTTACGAGACCCACGGACGGCTCAACCCGGACAAATCCAACACTATTCTCCTTTTCCATGCGTTCTCCGGGAGTCACCATGTGGCCGGCTACAACCCTGACGGCAAGGGCAACCCTTTCTGGACGGAGGAGTGCCACTACGGATGGTGGGACCTCTTCGTGGGACCGGGCAAGGCGCTGGACACGGACCGCTTCTTCGTCATCTGCGCCAACTACGTGGGAGGGTGCTATGGCAGCACCGGGCCCGCTTCGCCCGATCCCGAGACGGGTCGTCCCTATGGCCGCCGTTTTCCTCATGTGTGCGTCAACGACGTGGTGCGCAGCCAGGCCATGTTGCTGGACGCGCTGGGGATCGAGCGGCTTCACGCCGTGATTGGTCCCTCCACGGGAGGCCTCGCCGCCCTGAATTTCGCGACCTGTTACCCCGAGCGGACCAGCCGCGTCATCCCGATTGCCTCCGGAGTGCGCACCACGGTGCTCAACCGGATCATGTTGCTGGAGCAGATTCTCGCCATCGAGAACGACCCGCATTTCGCCAGCGGCGATTACTACGATTCGCAGGGTCCGCGCGAAGGGCTCACCCTGGCCCGGATGATGAGCCACAAGACCTTCGTCCACCTCGATGCCATCGAGCGGCGGGCCAAGAACGAGATCCGCAAGAGCGAGGACCGCTTTTCCTGGTATGAGCCGAACGACAAGGTCGAGAGCTACATGCTGCACCAGGGGAAGAAATTCACCGACCGCTTCGATGCCAACACCTACCTGCGCATCTGCGAGATGTGGAGCACCTTCAATCCGGTCAAGCAGGGGAACGCGAAGGATATGCAGGAACTCTTCGGCCGGTGCCGGGAGCACGGGCATCGGTTTCTCGTCTTCAGTATCGACGAGGACTACTGTTTCTATCCGGAGGAACAGGCCGCCCTGGTGAAGGGGCTCAAGAGCGCCCGGGTGGACCACATGTTCATCACGGTTCACTCGGAGAAGGGGCACGATTCGTTCCTGCTCGAGCCGGAACTCTACATGCCCCACATGCAGTTTCTGCTGACCTGAGGGCGCCGGATGGGCCGGCTTCTTCAACTTTTCAGCAGCACCCGCTCCAGCACCTGGTCCACGTGGGACACGGGCACGATGCGGAGCCGATTCAGCGCCGATTCCGGAATGTCGGGGATGTCCTTGCGGTTTCCCTCCGGGATCAGGATCGTGCGGATGGAGGCCTGTTCGGCCCCGATCGCCTTTTCCTTGAGCCCGCCGATGGGTAGCACATCACCGCGGAGGTTGATCTCTCCGGTCATGGCGATCTCCTTGTTCACCCGTCGGTTGATGAAGAGCGAGGCCAGCGCGGTGAACATGGCGACTCCCGCGGAGGGACCGTCCTTCGGCACCGCTCCCGCCGGGACGTGCACGTGCACGTCGTAGCGCTCAAAATCCTCCACCGGGATCTCCAATTTCGCGTGTTCCGCCCGAACCAGACTCCAGGCGGCCTGCACGGACTCCTGCATCACCTGGCCGAGTTGTCCCGTCAGTTTGACCTGTCCTTTGCCCGGGAAGCGGATCGCCTCGACGTTGAGGACCTCTCCGCCGACCGGGGTGTAGGCCAGCCCGTTGACCACCCCGGGCATGCTGGCGCTCATCTTAGTTTCGCGGAGGAATCGGGGCGGGCCGAGCACCTCTTCGATGGTCTCCGGCGTGATCTTGACCTCGATCTCGGGCTTGCGCGCTACCCGGGCGGCGATGTGCCGGCAGACTGCTCCGATCTCCCGGCCCAGATTGCGCACCCCCGCCTCGCGGGTGTATTCCTCGATCAATTTTCGCAGCGCGGGGGAGGTGAATCGCGCCTGTCGCGCATTGATCCCGTTTTCCTTCAGCTCGCGTTTTACCAGGTAGCGTTTGGCGATCTCGTATTTCTCCTCCTGGGTGTAGCCGGGCAACTCGATGATCTCCATCCGATCGCGCAGGGGCGGAGGCACCGGATCGATGGTGTTGGCCGTGGCGATGAAGATCACCTGGCTGAGGTCGAAGGAGACATCGAGGTAGCGGTCCACGAAATCGCTGTTCTGCCAGGGATCGAGCACCTCGAGCAGGGCACTGGCGGGATCGCCGCGAAAATCGGCGCCGATCTTGTCCACCTCGTCCAGCATGATGACCGGATTGCGCGTTCCGCTGCGCCGGATTTCCTGGATCAGGCGCCCCGGCATGGACCCGATGTAGGTGCGCCGGTGTCCGCGAATCTCCGATTCGTCGCGCAGACCTCCCACGCTGATCCGGGCGAACTCCCGGCCCAGTGCTTCGGCGATGGATCGACCGAGACTGGTTTTCCCCACGCCGGGGGGGCCGAGCAGGCAGAGAATGGGACCCCGCCCCTCCGGGTTCAGTTTTCGCACGGCGAGGTACTCGACGAGCCGTTTTTTCACCTTCTCGAGGCCGAAATGGTCGCGATCCAGGATCTCCTGAGCTCGATCCAGGTCGTGATTGTCCTCGCTGAGGTTCTGCCAGGGCAGCTCCGCCAGGGTTTCCAGGTAGTTCACGATGACGGAGTGCTCCGGGCTGGCCGGAGGGATCACATCGAGCCGTTTCAGCTCGCGGTTCGCCGCGCTGAGAGCCTCCTCGGGAAGCCCCGCCGCCTCGATCCGCTCCCGCAGGTCCTCGGTCTGTTCCTCCGCACCGTCGCCCTCGCCGAGTTCCCGCTGGATGGCTCGCAATTGCTCCCGGAGATAGGCCCGCCGTTGGGCGTCGGTGAACTCCTCCTCGACATCGGCCCGCAGCTTCTGCTGCAGCTCGGCGATGTGCAGGTGATTGGTCAGCACGTTTTGCACGCGGTCGGCCCGCTTTTCCACGCTGACCTCCTCGAGCAGGGCCTGCTTGTCGGGGATGTCCATGCTCAGGTTGGTCGCCAGGAAATCCGTGAGAATGGCGGAGGATTCGATCTGGCGGAGCGCCTGTTTGGCCTCTTCGGGAATGTGAGGGGTCACCTCGATGAACTCCTGGGCCGATTCGCGCAGGTTGGCGATCTTGGCCGTCCAGGCATCGGATTCCTCGGGGAAAACGTTCTCCAGAATCCGGAATTTCGCCTTGAGGTAGGGGGATTGCTGGGTGTATCCGACGAGTTCGATCCGCTCCACGATCTGGATGAGCACGAGCAGGTGCTTGGGATCCTGCCTCATCATGCGGAGCACGTTGCCCAGCACCCCGACGCGATAGATGTCCTTCTCGACTGGTTCATCGACCTCGTCGTCATATTGGGTGCTCAGACCCAGCAGCCTCCCTGTGGGCAGCAGTTCCTCGAGCAGTTTCTGGCTGGCGGGGCGCTCCACGGTCAGCGGTGCCACCGTGCCGGGAAAGAGCACGATTCCCCGCAGCGGCATCACCGGGATCTGCTCGGGGAGGTCTTTCCTCCAGTCGGGCCGCTCCGCGTTCGGGGCGGACCCGGAGATTTCGATGATGTCGTCGGATGATTCCGCGAGGAGTTGTTCGATTTCGTCCATGGGGGATGGCAAGCCCTCGGGGCGGTGCGCCGCTGGAAGGGGAAGGCAGCCGGCTACTTGGTGGAGGCGAGAGGCAGCACGATCCAGAGGAGGCCGTTTTCCTGCCGGGCCGTCACCCGGTGACGGTCCACCTCGAAGGGGAGTTCGATTTCCCGGCCGAACCGGCCGCTTTCGATCTCCATGGTGAGCACCTGGCGACATTGGCTGGAGGAGTCCCGCGTGGGTGCGGGCGGCTTTCTCTCTCCCGAAATGAGCAGGCGATCGGGGAGCACATCGACGCGGACCTCCGTCTTGCCCACCCCGGCGAGGTCCACCCAGATCTCGATCCGGTTGTCGTAGCGGTAGGCGTTGATGTCCGGGCGCCAGCAGGAGGGGGGATGAAACTCGGCGAAATGCAGCGAGTTCAACTGGTAGGCAACGTCGTCGGTTTTGCCGATGGCCTCCGTCAGCTTCACTTTCCGTGGCATAGGCCCCACTGTAAGAGACAGTTGCCGGATCCCGAAACGAAAAATCTCCGCGATGCCACGACCGGCGCGCGCGGCCCCGGGGCCGGCTTCAGCTGGAGCCAAGCCGTTTCATCTCGGACACGAGTTGATCCACATTCCAGGTCTCGTCGGTGAAGACTCTCGCAATCACGCCCTCGGAATCGAGAACCACAGTGCGGAGGTTGTGGATGAACGACCCATCCTTGTCGGCGAACTTGAGACCGACGTTGCCCGCGATCTCGTTGATGGTGCAGCAGTCGTCGGTGGAGAGAAGGCTCCACGAAGCACTGTCCCTGCCGTAGGCTTCGCCGTAGATCGACATGGTCTCCGGAGTGTCGAACCAGGTGTCGAAAGAGATGGAGAGCAATTTCCACTTTGCCGGCGCGTCGGGGTCGGATTTCAGCGCCTCCTCGACCTCGTTGAAATTGCGCATCATCGCCGGGCAATACTCCGGCATGGGGCACCGGGAGAAGACGAAGGTCATGGCCACGGGCATGCCCCGGTAGCGGTGCAGCGATGTCTCTTTGCCGTCCTGGTCGAGAAACGTGTAATCGGGCATGACGTCTCCCACGCCAAGCAGGGGGACGCCTTCAGGACCGGGCAGGTTCTCTACGTCGGCAACTTTTATCGGTTTGGTCACCCCGGTCTTGCGGATGTCGCGGATCCAGGAATCGATCTCCTCGACCTCGTAGACAAACTCAATCTCGTCGCCCGGTTTCAGGTCGCGATCGGGCTCCCCCTCCGCCACCTCGAAGGGCATGATCATCTGCCTCATGTATCCCGGAATCTCCTCGTGATCGATGATGAGTATCCTGCCCTCCTGACGGATGTCCTGAATCACGCCCCGCACTTCGAAGCTTTTGGCCGAGCCGCCTTCCCCCGAAGACGGCCCGTCTTTTCGTTCGCAGCCTGCGTAAAGGAAAAGAAAGATGAGGAGGATAGGAGACCGAAACGATTTTCTGTTCATCGCCTTCTAACTTACGGAAGTTCCGCCTTCCGAGAAACGATTTCATCATGGAAACCCGGCCCGCCGAGAAAAAAGGCTTTCCTCTCGCCAATCTGCTCCTGATCGTGCTCCCCCTGTTGGTGTTTGCGATCATCATTTACGGCAGGATCTTGTCGGGCCAGAAGGGCTCCGATGAGCCTCTCGAGATCCGGCGGTATGGGATGATTGGCGATTTCGAACTGATCGACCAGCGAGGGGAGCCTTTTCGGCGCGAAGATGTCGAGGGCAAGGTGTGGGTGGCGAACTTCATCTTCACCTCCTGCGCCACGGAGTGTCCTCTGCTCAGCCGACGCATGCGCGACATTCAGGAGCGTTTCCGCAACGACGACAGGGTGATCCTGGTGTCATTCAGCGTGGATCCCCGCACCGATCACCCCGAGCGGCTCGCCGGTTACGCCCGGGCCTTCGATGCCGGAGAGCATTGGTATTTCCTCACCGGTGAAGAGAGAGTGATCGAGCACCTCAGTGCCAAGGGGTTCATGGTGACAACCCCCGGCTCCGCACCGAAGGAGAGTGCGGTCCGCCGAACCCGACAGCTTTTGCACAGCGAGAAAATCGCCGTGGTCGATCCCCTGGGGGTGGTCAGGTTTTACGCCAACGGCATGGACCCCAGGTCTTCCCGCGAGGTCGGCGAGGTGGTCTCCCGACTGCTTCGGTCCCAGGGGTAGAGCGGCGAGCGCGGTGACCGGATTCAAACACCGGCAGCGGCACGAACCTCCTCCGAGGAATGACCTCGTAAGGAAAATATCTTCAAAATCGTGTTCTCGATCAGATTGTTCGGGCAGGAGGCTCCCGCCGTCACCCCGACGATCAGCTCTTCCCGGGAGAGAATCCGGTCAGGGTAGGGGGTGGCGATCTCTTCCTTCCGGTGCAGGTCAAAGTGGAGAATCTCCTCCAGCGATCGGAGGCACATGGCGTCCCGGATGAAGAAGGTGGGGAGGTTCTTTTCGCCGATCTCCACGAGGTGAGAGGTGTTCGAGCTGTTGTAGCCGCCCACCACGAGGAGGACATCCATCTTGTCCCGCAGCATCTCGAAGAGGGCGTCCTGCCTCTCCTGGGTGGCACCGCAGATGGTGTCGAACACCTGAAAATTCGCGTGATCACCGTCCCGTTCTTTCACGGCCTCGGCGATTCGTCTCTGGATCTCCTCGGTTTCCGACTTGAGCATGGTGGTCTGGTTGGCCACCCCGACCCGGCGCAGGTGAATCTCGGGATCGAACCCCGGGGACATGCCCCCTTCGAAGCGGCGGAGAAACTCGTCGCGATCGCCACCCTGGCGGATGTAGTCGCAGACGTAATCGGTGTCATCGAGGGTGAGGACGATGAGATAGTGCCCCTGTCCGTCGGCCCCCAGCGCGCGCGAAGCGGTGGCCCGGGTTTCCTCGTGCCCGGCCTTGCCGTGAATGATCGAGGTGGTCGATTCCTTGGCGTAGGTCTTGACCCGCCGCCACACCTTCATCACGTCGCCACAGGTGGTATCGATGATCATGGCGTTCTGCTGCTCCAGCTTTTCCATGTAAGCCACCGGGGCGCCGAAGGCCGGGACGATGACGACATCATCCGGGCCGATTTCGTCGTACTGCTCGGTGATCTCCTGCCAGGGGAGGGAGACGATTTCCATCTCCGCCAGTTGCTGGTTGACCTCCGGATTGTGAATGATCTCTCCGATGAGGAAGATGCGGTTTTCGGGGAATACCCGGCGCGAGGCGTAGGCCAGATCGATGGCGCGCTCCACCCCGTAGCAGAACCCGAATTGCTGGGCCAGTCTGACCGTGGTGGTTCCCACGGTGAAAACTCCCCCCCGATCCCGGATCCGTTCCACGATGGAGCTCTGGTAGTGGCGGGACACCTCCGCCTGGACGCGCTCCATCACCTCCGGAGTCCGGACGTTGACCCTCTTTTTCTTCTGCGCGGATGTGGTTGCCATGGCTCAATAGTAAACGTTCGGGGATTCAAAGGGGGCGTCGGTGATCAGGACCGCGGGAGGGGAATCGGGGTGCGCGTAGTCCGAGGGGCGCGGGACCTTTCTTCCCAGGGTGGCGTCTTCGGGCAGGCTTTCGGCGATGTGAATCGGTGTGCCCGGGGCGGCCAGTTCAAAAAACTCTCCGGCG
>CAZLUZ010000160.1:0-11005 GCA_964562825.1 uncultured Akkermansia sp. | reverse complement strand
TCCCCCGATGGATTGGCCATTGATGGTCAAGGAAATATCTGGGTCGCCTTCTGCAAGGGTGGCTGCGTCCGCTGCTTCGATTCCACCGATAGCGAGATCATCGACGCCCTCGAGATTCCCGTCGCCGGGGTGACCTCCTGCGCCTTTGGCGGGGAGGACTACGCGACCCTCTATTTCACCTCGGGCAGGTTGCCCCAGGAAAACGACGATCTCGCCGGCCGGGTCTTCGCCTTCGAGCCCGGAGTGCGCGGTCGCCCCGCCGACGCCTTCCGCGGGTGAGCGGACCGCCCCAAAATTCACCGCAGCGAGGTCAACCAGTCCACCAGGGAGGAAAAATCGGCCTCGCCGGGGAGCAGGTCCAGGCCCGGAGGCATCAGAGAAACCGGCAGGGACTCGCGGGACACCATCTCCCGGCTGTCGATGCGGAATTCGTTGCCCCCGGCGTCGCCATAGAGGTGGGTCCCCCCCTCCTCTCCGATCAGGTAGCCCACCTTTTCCGAACCGTCGGACATCGTCACCCGCCAGGCCTCGAACTGGGGCGCGACCTCCCGGGAGGGGTCGCGAATCGACGTCTCGATGTGCTCGCGGCCCCGAAGCCCGATCTGGCTCAGGTCCGGACCGCCTCCCTTGCCTAGGCCATCGACCCGATGACAGGAGGCGCAGTGGCGATGAAAAAGGTATTCGGCTCGTTCCGCCGGATCGCGCGGTATGGGGACGGTTTCTCCGGGCAGGGCCAGAGCCGCCAGCGACCGGACGAGTGCCGAGGGGTCTTGCTGCAGTATCTCCCGGGCAAAGGCCTGCGCCGCATCCTCCGGCCGGTCTCCCACCAGGGATAGAGCCACCGCCTTGCGCAGACCGATGTCACCGGTGTCGTAGAGTTCCTCACGGGCCCTCAGAGCGATGGCATCGCGCCTCTCCACGAGATAGAACGCGGCCCTCCGCGCGGCGGGAGAGCCCTCTCGCAGCAGGCTGTTGAAGCGCTTCTGCAGATCTCGATCCATCACCGGCTGCCCCCGGATGCGCTCCCGGGCCGTCACCGCGGCGTGAAAAAGCCGGGTCGATGCCGGGTCCTCGATTTCGCGCTCGACCTCATCCTCGAAGAGAGAAAGCTTCTCGTCGGCGATCCACTTGAAGGCGAGGAGCCGCAGTTCCTCGGGCGCATCGACCCGAAGCGATTGCCGGATCCGTTCCTCTCCGGGATCGCCGTGAAACCGGGCCCGCAGCAGTTCCAGGGCCGGCCGCAGGGTCTCCGGCACACCCGACGGCTCTTCCTCGCCGGAGATCATCCGGGAGAAGGTCCACGGATCGTCGGCGGAACCCTTACGCAGATCGGTCTCGCCCACTTCCACCGGGCTCGGTTCCCAACCGGACAATCGCCACACCGCCCCCTCGCCGTGCAGTTGGTAATCCCGCTTCACCCAGTCGGTCACGTAGAGGTCGCCATCCGCTCCGATGGCCAGGGCCACCGGCCTGAAATCGACTCCGCCACGCACCAACACCCCCTGCTCGGTGACGAAGTGGGTCCCCGCCCAGCGCAAGGGATAGACCTCGAGCCGGTGATCCGACCAACTGGTCACGATGAGATTGCCCCGGTGATGAATCAGGTCGCAGGGCGCCTCCCCCGTCCCGTGCAGCATGGGCAGGGTGCCCGGCAATTCCCCATCCCAGGAGACGAAGGGATGCTGCCCGCTCCGCCCATAACGGTATTGGTATCCGTAATCGCCGCCCTCGATGACGTAGTGGAGCCGGCACGGAGGGCGCGAACTCGGGTCGTTGTCCGTGGCGAAGATGTGCCCTCCCGGAGCGGTGCAGACGCCGAAGGGATTCCAGAACCCCGTCGCGAAGCGCCGGAGACTCCCCCCCTCCGCGTCGCAGTGCCAGATGTTTCCTCCCTCGCCCTGGTCGCTGTGTTGCACCCCGTCCGATCCGATGAGGGTGTAGGGTTCTCCGAGGTTCTCGCCGATTCCGAAATAGAGATCCCCCTTCGCGTCGAAACACAGCCCGGAGCAACCGTTGTGGGGATAGTTGCCCGCGGTGTCGAGAAAGACGAGTCTGCGCTCCACCGCCCCGGCATCGGCCCGCCCGTCATCGTCGCGATCCCACAACCGGAGCACCTCGTTCCGCGTCGCCACGTAGATCGCCCCGCTCTGCGGATGGGTCGCGATGTCCATGGTCGTGGCGAGATCTTCTCCGTAGAAGACACGGCGCCGGTCCGCCCGACCGTCGCCGTCGGTGTCCTCGAGCCAGACGATCTGATCCGACTGCGGCCCGGAGTAATCCTCGGGCCGGAAGTGGGTGTGCGATTCGACGACGAGAATCTTGCCGCCCCGGGTCACCGTGATTCCCGTGGGATGAACGATCAGATCAGACCCGGCGAAAGCGATCACCTCGCACGCGGGATCCGTGGGCCGGGGCATCTCTCCGGCGCGGGACAGGCCCGCGAGAAAAACGAGCATCAAACCGATGGGGCACCGCATCATCCTCCAACCCTGCGCGCACCCCACCCGGGCGTCAACGGACGTGTCGTCCTCCTGTCTAGACGGCAGGACGCCTCTCGAGACGCGCCGAGCGATCCAAGGTTTTTGTTTTTTGACAAAGGGGATCAAGTCTGATTTGGATGGGGGATGAGCCAATGGTTTTATGAGAAAAACGGGCAACAGGAGGGCCCGGTGGACGAGGGGATGCTCCGGGACAAAGTCGCCGCCGGTGAGATCACCGGGAACAACCTCGTCTGGAAGGAGGGCATGCCCGACTGGCAGCCTCTGCGCGCCTCCCTGCCCGATGCCATCTCCGGAGCGCCGGCCCTTCCCGCCTCACCGGAAGGCACCCTGGTTCCTTCGTCGGATCTCCCTCTCGCCGGTAGCGCTCCCATCGCCCGGGGGACGGTCCCGTCCTACCTCTGGCAGTCAATCGTCTGCGTCGCCCTCTGTTGCTGGCCCCTGGCCATTCCGGCGATCTTCTACGCGTTGAAGGTGAATCCGGCGCTCGATCGGGGGGACCTCGCCGAGGCCACCGCCGCGTCGGAGAACGCGAAGAAATGGTGCATCATCTCCTTCGCTCTCGGACTCGTCCTCCAGCTCTTCATTTTCTTCTCGGTGATTGTCGGCAGCCTGGCGGAACAGTGAGGCGCTTGCCGTCACCGATGCCTCAACCACCTCACCTGGTAGGGGAGCATCCCGACGCTGACCTCGCCCCCCGCGAAGCTCTCGCCGGTCCACAGGTCGGCACAGCCCGAGTCCAACGGGGCGGGCAACGTCGTCTCGACGTGGTGCGCTCGGGCGGACACGTTCACCAGGGCGAGCATCGATCGCGCCTCCTCCCTAGCCGGCAACCAGACCCGCAGCACCTCCGCCCCGGCGAGTACCGACGCCTCCGGCACAGGGGCGTCGGGAGCGAGCGCAGGTTCGCTTCTCCGCGCCCGGAGCAGTTCCCTGACCGCCGCGAAGATGGCCCGCGGTTCGCCGGATTCCTCGTCGATTGACGCCACAAGATCTCCGTCCCGGAAAACCTCGCGGTTGACCGTCCGATTTTCGTCGAGTCCCTCCCCGGGCTCGTAGTTGCGGGCCCCGATCAGGCCGTTGAGGTAGATAGCGGGCATTCCCCGGACCATCAGCCCCAGCGCCACCACGACCCGGTAACGCGCCAGGCGGGTTTCGAAAGACTCCTGCCGATTCAGGTTATTGATCAACTGCCAAGGCGTGGCGCACACCTCGTAGACGATTCGTTCGCCCCCGGGCAACACCGCGTAGTTCGGACGGCCCCCGTGTTCCTCGACCAGGGAAGTGAGCAGGTGGCGGACCTCCTCCTCCGGCAGGATGCCTCGCACCGGTTTCAGGCCCAATCCGTCGTGGCTGCCCAGCACGGTGACAAACTGCCGACCGGAGGCCGGGCCGGTCGTCGCCAACCAGGAGGCATACCGATCCGCCCGGCCCGTCAGCACCGCCTGGATGGCCAGGGGAAAATGGGTGAACTGGTAGACCTGATCCGCCTCCCGTTCCTCCCCGGAACCGAGGTAGGCGAACACCTGGTCCTGGGGCTCGTTCACCTCGGCGATGGTGAGCACGCCCGGGGCGGCCAGCGCGAGCACGTCGTAGAGCGTCTTGAGCAGTTCGTGGGTTTCCTCCTCGTGCAGCGAGGAAGAGCCGGGCTTTTTCCACAGATAACCGATCGCATCGAGACGGATGATCCGGGCACCCCGGCTCACATAGAACAGGAGGATGTCCACGGCCTCGAGGAATACCCGGGGGTTTCGGTAATTCAGATCCACTTGGCGGGTCGCCTCTCGCCCCGCCTGGTCGACACCTCGCGAAAAGGTGCTCCAGACCCAACCGCTGCCGAGAACTCGTTCGTACCCGGTCAAACCGGCCGTTTCTCGATTCCCCAGGAGAGCCCTGCGGATGCCCGCGCCATCTTCGGCCACGACGTAGGGCGTCAGCACGGGCGCCGCCCGGGGACGGGCCAGCGAGGCGAGTGCCTCCGCCGCGGGGCGGTCGTCCTCGTCGAAGGCGATCACGAAATCTTTATACGGCGCCAGGTTCGCGTGATCCCGGTCCGTCTCCTCCAGGTGACGCTCGATCAGGCTGGACTGAATCAGCGGATTCTCCACGGAGGCGTGGTTTGCCACGAAATCAAACATCAACCGGACCTCCTCGGCCAGCGCCGCGACATCCGTCCAGTCGCCGTGGTGGGGATCGACCCGCCGATAGTCGCACACCGAAAACCCCCGGTCGGTATCGTAGGGGCAAAACGGGAGGAGATGCACCACGGGGAAATCCTCCGCCAGTTGGTAGCGCCGGATGAAGTCGCGCAGCACACTGAGGGGAGGCGTCTCGGCCTCGGAGGACTCGATGGAATTCGCGTAGCAGACGAGGCAGGCGTCCTTCTCGCTGGGGCGCCATTTCTCCGACCCCGTTTCCCGGACCGCAAAAGACGCCACCCGCTCCCTCAGCGCCGCGAGGAGGGCGGCCGCCTCGTCCTTCGGGTAGAGTTGGTCGAGGCGTCTCTCGATCCGGTCCCAGCGCTCGCTTTCCATGGACTCAGTGGGCACCGAGACACGCCTCCGTGGCCAGGGCGATCTCGAGTTCCTCCCGGGTTTCGATCACCAGCAGGGCGACCCGGCTGTCCGCGGCGTGGAAGGCGAAAGCCTCGCCCTCGCCGGATGCGTTGGCCGCCTCGTCGGACACGATGTCGAGCCCGTGGAGCTCGCGGCAGACCGACTGGCGGACCGGCACGCTGTTCTCGCCGATACCGCCCGTAAAAACGACCGCGTCGACCCGCCCCAGCGCCGCGGTGTAGGCTCCGATGGTCTTCCGGATCCGGTAGGCGTAGACCGCGAGCGCCACCCTGGCCTGCTCGTCGCCCTCGTCGGCCAGGGACTGCACCGCCCGCATGTCGTTGTCGCCGGCGAGCCCTTTCAATCCGCTCTCCCGGTTCAACTGCGCCTCGATCTCGGAGAAATCGGCGCCGGTGACCCGTTTCAGGTGAAACGGAATCGCGGGGTCGATGTCGCCGCAGCGGGTTCCCATGACCAATCCCTCCATGGGCGTCAGCCCCATCGAGGTATCGATGCTGCGTCCGCCCTGGATGGCCGCGGCGCTGGCCCCGTTGCCCAGATGCAGGGTGATCAGGTTGATCCCGCCGAGGGGGCGTCCCAGGAATTCGGCCGCCCGCCGGGCCACGTAGCTGTGCGAGGACCCGTGGAAACCGTAGCGGCGCACCCCGTGGTCCCGATACCACGCGGCCGGCAGCGCGTAGAGAAAGGCGTGGCGAGGCATGGTCTGGTGAAAAGCCGTGTCGAAGACGGCCACCTGCGGCCGACCGGGAAACCGCTCGAAGCCGACCCGGATCCCCGTCAGGTTGGCCGGATTGTGCAGGGGCGCGAGCGGGGTCAGCCGTTCGATCGCCGCCACCACCTCGTCGTCGATCGCGGTCGGCGCGGAAAAGGCCTCGCCCCCGTGGACCACCCGGTGCCCCAGCGCATCGATCTCGATTCCCCCCAGGGTCTCCCGCAGCAGGGTGCTGACCCGCTCCATCCCGGCGGCATGATCCACGTTCTCCGCCGATTCCCGACACTCCTCCCAGTCATCCGATTCCCCGCTGCACCAGCGATGACGGATCTTTCCTTCGGGCTCACCGATCCGCTCCACCAGACCCGACGCCAACTCCCGGCGCTCCGGCATGCGAAACAGGCTGTATTTGATCGAGCTGCTGCCCGAGTTGATCACGAGAACGTTCATGGCGAAATCGGTTCCGGTTGTCCCGGGCCGGGCTCGAACTGCCGGGACGCCGCCGCCATCCGGGTCTGTTCGGCCTGCTGGGCCTGGATGGCGGTGATGGCGACCGTGTTGATGATGTCCACCACGGTGCAGCCCCGGCTCAGGTCGTTGACCGGTTTCTTCAGTCCCTGGAGCACCGGCCCGATGGCGACAGCCCCGGCCGACCGTTGCACCGCCTTGTAGGTGTTGTTGCCGGTGTTGAGGTCGGGAAAGATGAAGACCGTGGCCCGTCCCGCGACCTGGCTGTCGGGCAGCTTCGTCTGGGCCACCGAAGCGTCGATGGCGGCGTCGTACTGGATGGGGCCATCCAGCGGCAGATCCGGGCGGCGTTCCCGGGCGATTCTCGTGGCCTCGCGCACCCGGTCGACGTCGGAGCCCTTGCCCGAGGCGCCGGTGCTGTAGGACAGCATGGCCACCCGGGGCTCCACCCCGAACTGGGCAGCCGTCTCCGCCGAGGCGATGGCGATGTCGGCCAATTGCTCCGCGTCGGGATTCGGATTCACCGCGCAATCCCCGTAGACCAGGACCCGGTCGCGCAGGCACATGAAGAAGACGCTGGAAACCACGGAGACGCCAGGCATCGTCTTGATGATCTCGAACGACGGCCGGATGGTGTGCTGGGTGGTGTGCACCGAACCCGAGACCATGCCGTCGGCCTGCCCCTCGTGCACCATCATGGTGCCGAAATAGCTCACGTCGGTCATCACGTCGCGCGCCACCGCCGGGGTCATCCCCTTGTGCTTGCGGAGTTCGTAGTAGGTGTCGGCGAAGGTCTGGCGTCGCTCCGCGGTCAGCGGATTGACGATCTGGGCGCCCTCGATGTCGACACCGAGAGACGTCGCCTTCGATTCGATGGCCGCGGGGTCACCCAGCAGGGTCACCTCGACCACCTTTCGCATCAGCAGAATTTCCGTGGCCCGCAGGATGCGTTCCTCCCGGCCCTCGGGCAGGACGATACGCATCAACTTTTGCTTGGCCCTGCCGGTGAGACGGTGCTCGAACATCACGGGTGTGATCCGTTGCGGCCGGGCCAGGTGCAACTGGGTGGCGATGCGTTCCACCTCGACCCCGCTCTCGAAGACGTTCAACGCCGCGGCGATGCGGCTGTCGTTGTCGGGTTCGATGGCCGGCTCCACCGTCTGCAGCGCCTGCGCCGCGGAGAAGGTGTGGTGGGGCACGGAGATCACCGGCGTCTTGAATCGCTCCATGCCCTCGATCAGGTCGAGCACGGGTTTGCCCGGCAGCAGGCCTCCCGTCAGCATCAGCCCGGCCACCTGCGGGTGGCGCTCGGAGAGGGCGGTGGCGAGACAGGCCAGGATGATGTCGGCCCGGTCTCCCGGCGTGACCACCAGGCTTCCCTCGGAGAGACGGGCCAGGAAATTGGGGACCGTCATGGCGGCGATGCGGATATCGCGGACCTCCCGATTCAGGTCGCCCCAGAGCACCTCGGCGCGGACCTGACGAACGATGTCGGCGACGGTGGGACGCTCCAGGGCCTCGTTGGCCACCAGGGTGAAAAGCGGCGCGGGGAGATTGGGAAACCGCCGGCGCAACACCTCGGTCAGCGAGTTCTGGTCTGCTGGAGTGACCCGATTGACCACCATCGCGGCCAGCCCCACCCCGCTCCGGGTGACCTCGCGCCAGGCCAGCCCGACGGAATCGCAGATGGCATCGACGTTGCCCGTTTTCGCCCCGACCACGGGCACCACCACACTTTCCAGGTTCCCCGCGATCTCCAGGTTGAAGGGAAAATCGAAGGGCATGGCACTGCCCCGGAACTCGGTGCCGTCGCACACCGAAAACTCGCACCGGCTCTGCATCACCTCGAAGCGCTCGATGATGGTCTTCACCAGGGTGTCCCGCTTGCCCGCGAGGAGACACTGCTTGGCCCACTCCACGTTCACGCCGAACATCTGCTCCGGCCGGAGATGCTGGCAGTAGCGATCGTTCATGAGCCGGATTTGGGTGTCCTCCTGGGGAGGTCCGGCCAGGATGGGGCGGAAGAACCCGACCCGCTCGGTCTTGCTCGACAACCAGTCGGTCACCCCGAGCGCCACGAGGCCCTTGCCCGACTCCGCCTCGGCGGCGGCCACATAGAGACTCTTCGCCATGGTATTGCTGTCGTTACTCCACGTAGAGCCCCGGAGAACTGTCCGGGGGCACCTGACGAAACTGGAACCAAACGGCAACGCCGTCCACCACAATCCCGCAGATGTCAGTCTTCCGCCAATGCCCCGGGCGATCCGGGCTAGGCTGGCGCGCCGAGTAGGCGGCAGACGCTCGCTCAGTAGAATCGGCCCCGCACGTCATCGATCAGATCGAAGGTAGATTGTACCTGATCGATGCGTTCGTTCCGTTTCCTCTTGTCCATCTCCATCTCCTCCAGGACCTGCTCCCTCTGCAGGGCATACTGTTCGGCCTCCTCCTCCGACATCTGAGCCGTGGGGTCCTTGCGGTTGTTGACATAAGCCGCATCCTGCCCCGGACCAAGGGTGCTGGTCGGCACACAGGCAGAGAAAAGCAGCGCGACAAAAAAGAACAGGAAAACCAAGCGGTTCATGAGCCTTTGTGTTGAATTTTTTTAAAGGAAGAAGGAAAACTGCCGGGCTCAAGCGACGATTCTTTCACAAATTTTGACTTCCCCCGTCGGATTTGACACGGCTCGGGCCTCGTGAATGGTTCGGCAGCACCGTTGTTTCGCCCATGTCCGACCCTCTGCCATCCATCTTTCCCCCCGTCCCCGGAGCCACCCCCAGTCCGGAGGGAGGGGTTTTCTTCCGGGTCTGGGCTCCCGCGCCTGACCGTGTCGAGATCGAAGTGCACCGCGGAGGTTCGGTGCAACCGTTTGCTCTGGACCCGTGTGGCGGAGGGTATTGGCAGGGCCACTGCCCCGAGGCCAGGCCGGGGGACCGCTACACTTACCGGCTGGACGGCACGCGCTCGCGGCCGGATCCGGCCTCCCGCTATCAGCCCGAGGGCGTTCACGGTCCCTCCGAGATCATCGACCCCGGCTCCTACCCATGGCGCGATGAGAACTGGCGCGGGGTGCCCCGGGAGGACCTGATCATCTACGAGATCCACGTGGGCACCTTCACCGCGGAGGGAACCTTCGCCGCGGCCCGGGACCGGCTCGACGAGGTGGTCGACCTCGGCGCCACCGCGGTCGAGATCATGCCCGTGGCGCAGACCCCGGGGCGATGGAACTGGGGTTACGACGGGGTCGATCTTTTCGCCCCGGCTCACGCCTACGGGACGCCCGACGACTTCAAGGCCCTCGTCGACGCCTGTCACGCCCGGGGGCTGGCGGTGATTCTCGATGTCGTCTACAACCACCTCGGGCCGGAGGGCAACTACCTCGCCGAATTCGGTCCCTATGTTTCCCGGAAACACCGCACCCCCTGGGGCGATGCGCTCAACTACGACGGTCGGGACTCCCGGCCGGTCCGCGATTTCGTCGTGGCCAACGTCCGCTACTGGCTGGCGGAGTTTCACCTCGACGGGCTGCGCCTCGACGCCATCCGTCTGATGCGGGACGACAGCGGGGTCCACATCGTGCACGAGATCGCCGAAGCGGTGGCCGCGATGCGCCCCTCGGTCGGTCGCCCCCTGCATCTCATCGCCGAGGCCAACGTCTACGATCCGCTGCTCCTGGCCCAGGGTTACGATGCCCTGTGGAGCGACGAAGTGCCGCACGGGATTCTCTCCCTGCTGGTGGATCAGGACACCGTGGCGCAGCGCGAGTATCGCGGTGCGGGCGACCTGGCGCACCTGCTGCGGACCGGCTACCTGCATCGCTACGAGGACGGCCGGGTCATCGTCCGGGACGAGGGACCGGACGCCGGGGAGATCGGCCGGATCGTGCACGGGCTGCAGACCCACGATCAGGTGGGCAATCATCCCGATGGCGCCCGGCTGAACATGCTGGTGGGCGCGAAGGCCCAGCGCGCCGCGGCCGCGCTCATCCTGCTCTATCCCTCGGTACCGCTCATCTTCATGGGCGAAGAGTTCGCCTCCCCTTCCCCGTTCTGTTTTTTCACCGACTTCGGCGATCCGCGGCTGCGGCGCGGGGTTGAGGAGGGACGCAAGCGGGACTACGATCACCACGACTGGTCGCGGTATGTGTCACCTCTCTCCAACGAGGCCTTCCATCGCTCTCGGCTTCCGTCTCGGTCCGAGGGCGACGAGGCGACCCTGCGCTGGTACCGCACCCTGTTGGAGGTGCGCCGGGAGTGGACGGCGGCGGGCTGGCTCCGACCGGAGCATCTCGAGGTGGAGGTCGAGCCCGAGACGGATCTTTTCGTCCTGCGTTACGGCGACGTCTGGGTAGCGGCGCGGTTGGGCCGGGATGACGCCGGGACGGGTGGGTCCGACGGATCTGTCTCACTGCCGAGGGGCACGGTGTTCCTTCACTCTGAGGGTGCTTCCGGCGACGCCGCGCCGGGGCTCCGTTTGAACGAGGCAGCGGTGGGACGAATCTAGGCGTCTGCCGGCGTTTTTGTGCCGACCTCATCCACTGCTGGCTGCCGTTTTGCCAAAGCGGATCTGTTTTTCCCATGGTTTTTCCGGTTTTGGGCAGCAGGCAGAGCGCCAGTCGATCGCCATCCACCTGTAGCGGCCTTCGCCAGAAGGTAGCCGGTGCCAGATGCACCACGCTCTCGCGAGCGCGGCTACGGCAACTGTAGCCGCCTTCGCCAGAAGGTGGTCGGTGCCAGATGCACCACGCTCTGGCG
>CAZLUZ010000159.1:0-11136 GCA_964562825.1 uncultured Akkermansia sp. | reverse complement strand
AGAACCGACGACGACGACCCGGGCGCTGTGGGGCGTGAGCACGAAATCATCGTGGCACAGGGAGGGTGGGCGGGAAACTGAAAAGGGATGGTCCCCCTACTTTTTCGGAACCGGCAGCTTGGCCCCGTTTTCGTCGACGCAGACCAGCGTGACCGTGGTGGAAAAGATGACGGTCTCGTCGTGGGTCACGGTGATGGTGTAGCTGACCGAGGTGTTTCCGATGCGGTCCCGCGTCGCCAGCAGGCGCAGGATGGCTCCCTCGCCGACGCCTTTCTTGAAAGCTACCCGATCCATCCCGACGGTGACGAAGCGGCACTCGGGAAAGTCGCGCGACGCGGCCAGCCAGGCGGTCTCGTCGACCCACATGAGGAGGTATCCGCCAAAGACGAAGCCGTAGTGATTGAGATGCTCCGGGCGGATCAGACGATAGTTTTCCATGCGGACCGCGGCGGTTCGGGAAAGCTCGATCTCCGCTCGTTTTGGAGCCGTGAAGAAGGCGAAAATCGGCGATATTGAACCATCAACTCAGGTTTGACTTTCCGGGGTTAAATTTGAATGTAAGCCGCCCGAGGGCGTCTCATTTCCAGAATCACCCATCCCATCACCAAAATGAAATGCAAATCCGTCTCCGCCGTCCTTCTCGCCGCGGTCCTGCTCGCCTGTCAGAGTCTTCATGCCCAGGAGGAGCAGAGTGCGGAGAACGAGGAGTCGCCTTTTGCCGGCAAGACGATCGACGAGCTGACCGCGGACGACGTGCTCAAGCTGGTCCGCTATAGCTACACTCTCTACAATCGTGATTTCACCGGGCAACTGCGTCTGGGTGTGGTCAAGCGGGTTCCCTTCCTCCTTTCGCTCAAGCCCGAATCGATCCGATTCATCTTCTCCGATCCCGCCCAGGTGATCTATCTCGATACCCGCGATGAGAATTTCTCCCTGTTTGAGGGAATCGATGGCAAGGAACTTCAGCCGGTGCCGGAGGAGAAATACGGCGAGGCGATCCGGGGTACCGATGTGACCTACGACGACATTTCCATGCGGTTCCTCTACTGGCCGAACCCTCGGATTGTCCAGGAGGAGAAATACAAGGGGCGGGATGTCTGGCTGGTGCGGGTGCGGAACCCCGACGATCGCGGTCTTTACTCCACCGTCGACTGTTTCGTGGACAAGGAGAGTGGCGGCCTCATGAAGATGCTGGGATACAATCGTCAGGGACGTCCCATCCGCCGTTTCGAGGTGTTGCACGGGAAGAAGTTCGGCGACGTCTGGATGGTGGACGAGATGCGCATCGAGTCGATCAGTTCTGCGAGCGGCAACGTGCTCTCCAGCACCCGGATGCAGATCACGGAAAGGATCAACTGATACCCGTGCTTCCCGAGGGAGCGGCTCTCCTGGGGGAGGACGATGAGAAGGCCAAATCCATCGGGGGACGATTTCGATCGGCTCGGCTATCTCCTCTTGCCCGGAGTCATCCCCGCCGACGAGTTGGACGATCTGCGCCGGGAGGTGGTGACCCATTTGCGGGATCGGGCCGGAGCCCGAGATGGTTTCGGGCGATCGTCTCGACTGTGGGCGTTGGCTCTGGATTCCCGCGTCACGCGGGAGCTGCCGGGACACCTGGCCTGGGTCAGGGGCGTGCTTTTCGACAAAACGCCGCAGCGCAACTGGCCCGTGGCCTGGCACCAGGACCTATCGATCGCGTTGCGGGAGAGGCGGGATGTCCCCGGCTACGGACCGTGGTCGGAGAAGGAGGGGATTCCCCACGTCCAGCCTCCGGTGGACGTTCTCGAAAGCATGGTGACGGTGCGCCTTCACCTCGACGACACCCCCGCGGAAAACGGCGCCCTCAGGGTCATCCCCGGCACGCACCGACTGGGCAGGATCGGCGGACCAGAGATGATCCGCCTCGCGGAGCGAGCCGTCGCAGTCTGTTCCTGCCGGGCAGGGGATCTGCTGATGATGCGCCCCCTCCTCCTTCACTCATCGCCCAGGGCCGACCGCCCTCGGCATCGCCGGGTTATCCATCTGGAGTATGCGGATGGGGAGATTCTTCATCCTCATCTGTCCTGGCGGACTTGCGTCTCCATCTGCGGATGCGGCGACTGATGCCCCGGAGTCAGAACGGGGAGTCCCGGATCCGCTTTACGATGTAGCTCCCCGATTTTTGATCGATCTCGAGTTCGATGTAGCCCTGGTCCCGCGCCTCGTCGAGCAGGTCGTGGAAGCCGGAGAAACCATGGTATCGCTCGTTGAATCCGGGCCGGCGGCGCTTGATCGCCTGTTTGACCATGGAACCCCAGATCAACGAATCGTCTCCGCGCTCTTCCATCAGCGATTCGATGGTCTCGACGACGAGATCGACCGCCTCCTCCTTCTTCTCCGACTTGTCCGGTTCCGCGTCTGTCTCGGCTTTCGGCGTCTTCTTCGCCGGCGCCTTGGGGTTGCGCCGTTTGATCTGGACCAGGTCATCGTAAAAGATGAACTCGTCGCAGTTCGTGATGAACAGGTCCGAGGTCGAGTTTTTCACCCCCACGCCAATGACGAGTTTGTTGTTCTCCCGGAGCTTGCTCACCAGCGGAGAGAAATCGGAGTCCCCGCTGATGACGACGAAGGTATCGAGGTGATTCTTCGTGTAGCAGAGGTCCAGGGCGTCGACCACCATGCGAATGTCCGCGGAGTTCTTGCCCGACTGGGAGAGGTGGGGAATATCGATCAACTCGAAGTTCGACTCGTGCATGGCCCGCTTGTAGCGCTCGTAGCGGGTCCAGTCGCAGTAGGCCTTACGAACCACGATGTTGCCTTTGACGAGGAGCCGCTCCAACACCTTGCGGATGTCGAATTTGGGAAACTTGGCTTGCTGGGCGCCGAGAGCGACGTTCTCGAAGTCGGCGAAAACCGCAAGATTGCGGGTGTCGGAATCTGCAGACATAGGTCTCAGCGGTAGCAGCAGGCAGGGAGGAGTTCCAGGAAAAACCGATCTCGGGCGGCACGACGTGCAACGCGACAGACCAAATCTCCCTTGCATTGACGAGAATCGCGGGCACCTTTTTATTTCATGGAAATTATGAAAGCTCGCGGTTTGTTTCTGTGTTTTCTTCTGGGCATCGTCTCTTCCGCGGTGGCCGTTGACTTCGAGACCGAAGTTTTTCCTATTCTCAAAAACCATTGTGGGGATTGCCACATGGACGGGGAGTCCAAGGGCAATATCGTTCTGGACCGGGACGCGATTTCCGGAGAGATCGGATCGGATGGATCGATCATTCCCGGTGACGTCAAGGGCAGCGATCTCCACTGGACGATGACGCTGCCGCCCGACGACGAACTCGCCATGCCCCCGAAGGGGCCCCGCGTGCCGGCTAGCGAGATCGATCTCATCGCGAAGTGGATCGCGGCGGGGGCAAGCCTCGAGAGCACCGCGGTGACCGGAATGGGCGGTCCCATGGCGGGCGGTGACGCGATGTCGGGACAGCCCGAGACCGCGGAGAAAAAGCCCTACAAGGGAACCTTCAAAAACATCAGAGGAATGCAGGTTCCCGCCACGCTCACTGCAGTAGAAGGCGACCGCGCCATTCTCGTCCTTCCCGACGGCAAGTCCTACCGCTATCCCATTGAACTCTTTGCCGAGGAGTCCCGCGAGATCGTGCGCAAATTCCAGGAAGGCACCCTGGAAGCACCACAGTGAAGCTAGCGTTACCCTTCCCCAAGTTGCGGAATCGCTCCGCAACTTTTTTTTTGTGACCCCACCTTCGATTAATCATGCCCACTAAAAAATCCACGACCAAGAAAGGCACTCCGTCTTCTCCCTGGGAGCAGTCCATGCCGGCGAAACAGTTCGAGTTCATGCGCGAAATCCTGGCGGCCCCTTCGCCGATCGGTCTCGAGGGAGCGATGACCTATGGTGTGATCAAGCCGCATTTTGAGGAGATCAAAAAGGACGGATGGGGCATTCACCAGTTCAAGGGAAGTGCCGGTCTCGTTCTCGACACCGACCCGGGCGAAGGGGAGAAGCTGTCGGTCATGGTCATCGGGCATGCCGACAAGATCCGGATGCAGGTGCGTCACATCAGCGACGATGGCAAGATCTGGGTGAACAGTGATTCGTTCATTCCCTGTGTGCTCATCGGCCACGAGGTGATTCTTTTCTCCCAGGATCCGAAGGAGCCGGGAAGCTACCGGCGGATCGAGGGCGGGACGATCGAGGCGCTGGGAGCGATCCATTTTTCCGAGCCGGCGCAGCGCACCGGGGAGAAGGGGATCACCCCCGAGATGCTCTACCTGGAGCTGCAGACGCATGGGAAAAAGCCCAAGGAAGAGCTGGAGAAGCTCGGGATCCGGGCGGGCGACCCCATCCTGCTGAACCGGCCCATTCGGCGGGGATTCTCCAAGGACACGTTCTATGGGGCCTACCTGGACAACGGTCTGGGATGTTTCACCGTGGCGGAGCTGGCCCGTTTGATCGCGGAGAAGCCGTTGAAGAACGTCCGCATGCTGTTTACCATAGCGACCCACGAGGAGATCGGGAGGTTCGGTGCGGCGGCGCTCGCCGGAGAAATCCGGCCCGACGTGATCATCGGGGTGGACGTGAATCACGACTACGACGCCGCACCCGGCATGTCCTCGAAGCGGCCCCCCAGGCTGGCCATGGGCAAGGGATGCACCATCACCACGGGAGCGATCACGAGCGACTATCTGAACGCGCTTTTTGAGAAGGCTTGCCTGGATCACGGTGTTCCTGTGCAGCGCGACACGTCGGGCCGCGACACCGGCACCGACGCCATGGCGGCGGCTCTGGCCGGATTCGATTGTGCCGCCACCTCGATCGGATTTCCCATCCGCAACATGCACACCATCTCCGAGACGGGACACACTGGCGACGTTCTCGCCGCCATTCACGGGATCGAGGCCACGGTGCGCAAGATCGACAAGATGAAGCGGGGCAAGGGGCTTGGCGCAGAGGATTTTCGGAACCGACACGTTCGGCTGGACGAGGTGGAGAAGCTGTGATGAAATGGCCGGCGCTATGCTGGTCTTCGATGCGCACCTCGATCTGAGCCTCAACGCGCTGGAATACAATCGGGATCTCCGCGGCGAGATCGCCGCCCTCCGGGAGAAGGAATCGGGGATGACCGAACTGCGCGGACGCGGCAGCGGCACCGTCTCGTTCCCCGAGATGCGCCGCGCTGGCATCGGGCTCTGTGTGGCCACCCAGATCGGAGGATGCATGCAGCCGCCGGGACCGGTGGCGTCGTGGAACTCTCCGCCCCAGGCCTGGGCCATGACGCAGGGGCAACTCGCCTGGTACCGAGCGATGGAGGAGGAGGGGCATCTCCGGCAGCTTCGCCACTGGGACGCGGTGTCGGATCATCTCCGCGAATGGGCGGCGGACCCGGTGGAGACGCCGATCGGTTACCTGCTCAGCCTGGAGGGGGCGGACTCGCTGAGGACACTGGATGATCTGCACCGCGCTCACGGCTACGGCCTGCGCGCACTGGGCCCGGCCCACTACGGTGCAGGACGCTATGCCCTGGGTCACGACCGGAGTGGTCCGCTCACCCCCGAGGGGCGCGATCTGCTGCGCGAGATGGATAGCCTGGGCATCATCCTCGACGTCACCCACCTCTGCGAAGAGACTTTCTGGGACGCCCTGGAGTGTTTCGAGGGGCCCGTCTGGGCGAGCCATCACAACTGCCGCGCGCTGGTGGACGATCCCCGCCAGTTGAGCGACGAGCAGATCCTCGCCCTGGCACAGCGGGGTGCGGTGGTGGGGTTGGCCTTCGATGTCTGGATGATCGCTCCGGGCTGGGATCGCAGCGGATCGACGCACGCCAATTTCCCCGGAGCCACTCTCGAGGCGCTGGCGGATCACGCCGATCACATCTGCCAGTTGGTCGGAAACATTCGGCACCTGGGCATCGGTTCAGACCTCGACGGCGGGTTCGGCAGGGAGCAGAGTCCAGCCGACCTGGAGACCATCGGGGACCTGGGACGCTTCTTCGACATCCTCGAAGCCCGGGGATACAGCCGGGAAGACATCGAGGCGATCGCGCACCGGAATTTTCTTCGGTTCCTCGAGGACGCGTGGCGAAGTTGAGGGCACGATGGCGATTTTCCCGGACCTTCGCGACGTCGAGAGCCTACCCACGCCCTGTCTGTGGGTCGATCGGGCTCGGGTCGTCCGAAATCTGGAACGCATGCTCGAGCAGGTCGGGGGGCGCGCTCGATCGGAACGGCTCCGGCCCCACGTCAAGACGCACAAGATGACCGCGGTGATGCGGTTGATGGGGGAGGCGGGCATGGACCGCTGCAAGACCGCGACGCTTGCGGAAGCGCGCCTCGCGGCGGAGGCGGGGTTCGCGGACGTGCTTCTGGCCCATCAACCGGCGGGCGCTAAGCTCCGGTTCTTTGCGGAGCTATGCCGGTCCTGGCCCGGAACGCGTTTTTCCACCGTCGTCGACCACGAGGCGATCCTGCCGGAACTCGCCGAGCGGCTCGGCGATGCGGGCAATCCCTTCCCCGTGTGGATCGATGTGGACTGTGGCATGGGTAGGACCGGGCTCGCCTTGGGACCGCGCCTGGATCGGCTGGCCGAGCGGATCCTCGCGACCGCGGGCCTGCGGCTGGCGGGACTGCACGTCTACGACGGTCACCTCCACGCCCCGGACTGCGGGGAACGCCGTAGCGCAGCTCGGCGCGTGATCGCATCGGTGAGAGCATGGCTCGGCCCCCGGTCCGACCTCTCGGTGGTGGGGGGAGGAAGCCCCACCTTCGCCACCTGGGCGGAGGAAACCGACTGGGAGTGCAGTCCGGGAACCACGGTATTCTGGGATGTCGGGTATGGATCGAGCTTTCCCGAGATGCCCTACGAGATCGCCGCAGGTGTGCTCGCCCGGGTTATCAGCCGACCCGGTGACAATCGGATCTGCCTCGACCTGGGCCACAAGGCGGTGGCGGCGGAGATGGCGTTGGAGAGAAGAGTCGTTTTTCCCGACATCACCGACGGGCGGGCGGTGGCCCAGAGCGAGGAGCACCTCGTCTGGGAGGTCTCCGATCCCGACTCTTTTCCGGAGGGTCGGGTCCTGGCGGGGTATCCACGTCACATCTGCCCCACGGTGGCGCTGCACCAGCGGGCTTTCGTCATCTGCGAGGGGAGACCGACCGGAGAGACCTGGGAGGTCACCGCCCGGGACCGGTGATTTTCACCGATTCTGCAACCGCGACTTCTCGGTGGTGCTAATGTTCCCGATATGAGACTCCTCCTGACTTGGCTTTTTCTCAGTTCAGCCCTGCTCGAGACCGTGGCGTGGGGGCAGGATACTGAGGCGGCGGCGAGAACACGATTCTCCGAAAGCGACCGGAAATTGCACGACGCCTACCAACGGGCGAAGCGCGAGATGCCCGGCGGGGAATTTGCACCGTTGCGAGAGGAGCAGCGGCGATGGATCGATTTTCGCGATCGTCAGGCCGAGCAGGTGGCTCGGCTCGAGGGCGGTGCCGAAGAGGGCGCGGAGCGTGCCACACCCGAGTTCTGGAACACGGCGGCATCCTTGACCGAGGTGCGAACCGGCATGATCGAGGGCTTGATCGCTGGCGACCTCATCTCGGCCAAGCGGTGGGAGGGCGTCTGGACCGATGGGGCGGGAGGTTGGCTGCGGATTGCGGAGCAGGAGGGAGGAAAGCTGCTTTTTTTCCTCGAAGTCGTGCGGGGCGCCTCGTACCACACCGGGTCAATCTCGGGTGTGGCGTCCGCCGAGGGCGAGCGGGCACTTTTTTCGGTCCGTCCCGAGGATTTCGACCGGGAGACACGCCTGACCTTTGTCCGGCAGGGGAAGAGGTTGCAAGTATCGGGAGAAAACACCGAGGCCTTTCACGGTGCCAGGGCCTACTTCGACGGAACTTACGTGAGGACGGCAGCCGTCGACCTTCGCGAATTGGAAATGTTGATTCGCGGAGAAACCCGCTGAGCTTTTCGACGATGACCCTGATGGCGTAATGGTCACGGGCAACGGGATCGTTCATCTTGACAGCATGAAGCTCTTTTCCGTGATTCTCAGCTGTCTCGTTTTCCTGCCGATTTCCCGAGCCGAAAAGCCGGAGAAGGCGGCGTGGGAGCCTCTTTTCAACGGAGAAAATCTCGAGGGCTGGAAGGTCCCGGACGACAACATCTGGTGGTTGGTCGAGGGTGGCATCCTCAAGGTGCGGAGCGGTCCGGAGCAGGAGGGGAGCATTCTCTGGTCCGAGCGAGAGTTCACCGATTTCGCTTTCACCTGCGAGTTTCGGTTTGTCGAAGGAGTGATCGATTCCGGGATTCACCTGCGAAATCGCGACCAGATCCAGATCGGGATCTCCGGTTCGCTGAAGCGCGATATGACGGCGTCGCCCTACATCCCGGGGAAGGGGTATCCCGTCGAGGCCGAGGGGGTCAAGGAGCTTCTCAAACCCGACGACTGGAACCTGCTCGAGATCACGGCGGTGGGAGCGACCTACACCGCTGCGCTCAATGGAACCCCGGTCATGACGTACACTTCGGAGAGCGCGGCAGAAAAAGGGCCCATCGGCATCCAGCTGCACGCCGGGCGGGATATGGCGATCGACTACCGGAATCTTCGGGTGCGGGAATGGTAGGCGGATCGTGCGGGAGCGAGGGAGAATGATTTGGCTCGATTCGGGGGAGACAATTGACCGGGCGCGCGATCGCCCTCATGGTTTCCCTTTTCATGGAATGGATTCTCCTCGATCCCGAAACGTCAGAACTCGTCGCCGGGGGTGCCGAACTGATTGAAATCTGGAGAGACGACCCGTCAAAATGCCTTTGGATCAGCCTGGAGGGGCCGCTGGACGAGTCGACCCAGGACTTGCTGCGCGAGTGGTTCGATCTCCATCCGCTAGCCCTGCAAGATGCTTCGCGGGATCGTCATCCGCCGAAGTTGGAGGTGTTTTCCGACCACACCTTTCTGCTCTTCAAGACGCTATCGCAGAACACGTCGGATACGGATTTCAGCACCATTCAATTCGCCCTTTTCGTCGGTGAACGTTTTCTCGTGACGCGGACTTCCGGCCCGAGCGGAAGTGTCGCGGCACTGAAAAGGGAACTGCGGGAGTCGTCGTTCCCTTCCCGAATCGGACCCGATACCATGGCGGCCCGTTTGATGCAGCGCTTCCTGCTGCGATACCTGGATATCCTGCTGAAATTGGAGCCGAAATTGGAGGACCTGGAGGATCGGTTGGAACGGATCAATGACAGCGTGATCGCCGAGGTGACCGGCTACAAATCGGACTTGAAGAAGATGCGACGCATCTTTCTCTACCACGAACGCATCCTGAATTCCCTGAAAAGCGGGGTGCAACCGGGCTTTTCACCGGAGCGAAAGCACGAACTGACCGATGTCTACGAGCAGCAGGAGCGGGCCTCCAGCCTGGCTCTGCTATACTATGAACTGGCTTCCGATCTGATCGATGGTTACCTGTCGCTCGCTTCGCACCGATTGAACCAGATCATGAAGGTTCTCACCATCGTGACGGCGATTTTTGTCCCGCTCAGTTTTCTCGCCGGTATCTATGGAATGAATTTCGAGAACATGCCCGAACTCCGATCGCAGCGTGGTTACTATATTCTTCTGGGCGTGATGTCGGCGATCGCCCTTGTCCTCCTCCTGGTCTTTCGACGGCGAAAATGGATGTGAGGATCCGATTTTTTCAACCCGTTGTGTGGAAACTTGGCCGTCACGATTGCATGAGAGTCATTCTTTTCCAGTTTATCTGGCTGCTGGCACTTCTGTTGCCTGCCGAAGCCCTGGACAGCGTCTCGCCACCCGATCCCGCCAAGCTGTCTGCCGATTGGTGGTCCTATTTCTCGCCTGGCGAACCCATCGATGTGCAGGATCTGGAGGCGAGAATCGACACCTTTCTCGGCACCCTTGAGGAGGCGAGGAAAATGGATGAGTTCGGTGAGCTGGTGCGACGAATCGGGGCTGGATTAGGTCAGTATCTGGATGTGGTTGGCCTGCCGTCGCCCTCTCCGGTTTACGAGCCTCTGTCGACCGGCCCCATCAATCTCGATGAAGCGATTGAAGATTTCAAAAGAGCTCGTCAACTCGAAGTCGAGGTTCGATCGGCCTTTGAGGAGCTCGCGTGGCAAAAATCCTTGATCGATCAGGATCGCAAGAGGCAGTCTCTGGCCAGAGCACGATATTTGGAAACGTCCGCCGGCGATCCAAACCGGTTCGCGTCGGGGCTTTCTCTGATGGCCGGAAGGACCCTGCTGGAAGCGAGGACGTTCGAACATTCCCGCCGAAAAGAGCGGGCCGAGCGCGAGCGGCAGAGACACTCCCAATTGGCCGTGCACCTGGAATCGCTGTCGTCTCGCGTCGAGCCGGATGCATCGTCCCTCCAGAGATGGTCCGTGCGAAAAAAGGCGGCTGAGGATGCGCTGAATCGGGTGAGAGGCAGAGGAAGCGAGGGAGAGCCGTCAGGCATTATGGAATCCAGGCAAGCCCTGCTCACGGATCTACAGGAGGAACTGGAGATTTCTCTGGCAGAAGATCGGCTGTTCAGGTCGAAGATCGCTCTGGCCTGGGCGGAAGCCTTCGGGTCCGAGGTGAAACCGGGGAAGCGAGAGGCGGCCCAGACTGTCCTTGTCGAATTCCGATCGTGGGCCGCGAAACAAACGGACATCAGGGAGCGGGCCAGCGAGTCAGCACGACGGATTCGCACCGCCGTCAGTGAACAACTGGCGGAGGCAGGCGGCAATGAAGAGACCACTGCTCTGCTGCGCGAAATTCTCGATTCGGCGGAGGTGACCGACCAACTGGAAAGACGGCTGGAGTCGGAACTCTCCGTCACCGTCTTTGTTTCGGGTCTTCTCGATAAAGAAAACGATACAGGCCGTGGCTGGATCGGCTCGCTTGCGTCGCGCACCTTCGGTGTCGTCGCAAGGGCATCGGAAGAAGTGGGTAGAATCCTCAATTTTCCTCTATTCGAGATCAACGAGACTCCAGTGACCATCATCGGTATTCTCCGAATCTTTTTTATCGTCTTTGTCGCCCTATGGGTCTCTCGGCTGGTGAGGCGGGCCCTTCAGAAATTCGGAGGGCTCTTCGGGAATTTTAGTGGGAAGTGGGTGCCAGGTTGAGCTTTCCGCAG
>CAZLUZ010000158.1:0-11208 GCA_964562825.1 uncultured Akkermansia sp. | reverse complement strand
GGACTGACCGCCCTGATCGCAGCACTCATCGCCCTCCAGCAGGACGACATCAAGAAAATCCTGCCCTACTCCACGCTGTCGCAACTGGGGTACATGATCCTGGCTCAAGGATTCGGCGAGGCGGGTAGCGACGCCGGGATGTTTCATCTCTACACCCATGCCTTTTTCAAGGCGCTTCTCTTCCTCGGCGCCGGTGCCGTCATTCACGCCTGCCATCACGAGCAGAACATCTGGCGGATGGGCGGGCTGCTCGGCCGGATGCCGATCACCGCGGTGACCTTCGCCATCGGGACGGCGGCTCTCATCGCCATACCCCTGACGGGGGGCTTCTGGAGCAAAGAACACATCCTGGAGAAGGCCTATTACGCCGAGAAGGTGGCGGGTCACCTGGCCATTCACTGGATCGGTATTCTGGTGGCCCTGCTCACCCCTTTCTATATGATGCGCCTGTTCATCGTGGCTTTCCTCGGGTCGCCGAGAACGGGGGAAGCAAAGAAGGCCGGCGAGGTCGCACCGGTGATGTGGATTCCCTTGGTGGCGCTGGCGGCGGTGTCGCTGGTCTCGGTTTATTTTGGCGTGCCGGAGTGGTTTCGGGCGCGGGGAGAATCCGTCAACCCGATCGCCGATTTCCACGTGGGAGTGACCAGCATCGCATCGATCATCGCCCTCGTCCTGGGGGCCGGAGGCGCCCTGCTGTTCTACCGGGGGCAGACCCGGGATCCCCTGTCGATCGGTCTGCTCAGGGAGAAATTCTACATTGATCAGTTCTACGGGGGATTGGTGCGGGTCTTTCAGGATGCGGTGGGGGGTATTTTTGACTTGTTGGATCGCTTCGTCATCGATCCTCTGGTGGCACGGGTGCCGGCCATGGGTGCGCTCTCGGTCGGTTCGGTGTTTCGCCTGTTTCAGGTGGGGAATATCCAGGCCTACGTTTTCTACTTCGGGATCGCGGTGCTGCTGTTGATCGTCCTCCTGGTGTTCTGAATCTCTACCGTCTGCTCCCGTGACCATCCTCGAGATCATCGTCCTGCTTCCGATCTTTGCCGCGATCGCCATCGCCTGTGGCGCCGCGGCGCGCTTCCTCGCGCTTTTTGCCGGGGTCGGCACCCTGATCTGTTCGCTGGCCACGGCGCTCAATTTCGACGACAAGCTCCAGGGGGTGGGGAATTTTGCCTTTCAGTACTTCGATAACAAAGTGACGGCTGCGGGGGAGATTCACGGCCGGAAAGTCCTGGATCTCGCCGGGTTCCCGGACATCCATCTCGCCTTCGGTATCGACGGCATCAGTGTGGTGCTCATGCTGCTGACCGCGATCGTGCTGCTCGCGGCCCTCTGGATCGCTCCCCGGGAGGAGGACATCCCGGGCAGCCCACGGCTCTTCTATATCTGCTGCCTTCTTATTGGCGGGGGGGCGATGGGAGCGTTCCTCTCCACCGACCTCTTTTTCTTCTACGCCTTTCACGAACTCGCCCTGATTCCGACCTTCCTCATGATCGGGCTCTTCGGGAACAGCGAGAACCGGCGCCACACGGCGTGGCTCATCACGATCTACCTCGGGGTGGGAAGCATCATCCTGCTGGTGGGACTGGTGGGGATCGTCGCCGGACTCGGAGCGGAGAGTTTCGATATCCCGAGCTTGATCGCGTTAGCCGAGGGATCGTCCCTGGGGCGGGGGGCGCAGATTGCGATCTATCTGCCCCTCCTCGTCGGGTTCGGAATCCTGGTTTCGCTTTTCCCTTTCCACAGCTGGGCTCCGGTTGCTTATGCCGAGGCGCCCACGCCGGTGGCCATGCTCCACGCCGGCGTGCTCAAGAAATTCGGGCTCTACGGTCTGATCCGGGTCGCTCAGCCGATGTTGCCGGAGGGCGCGGATGCCCTGGGCAACGCCATCCTCATCCTGCTGCTGGGAAACATCCTCTTTCTGGGGTTCGTCACCATCGCCCAGAAGCGGCTCGATACCATGCTCGGCTACTCCAGTGTGATGCACATGGGCTATGTCTTCCTCGGCATCGCGAGTGGCACCATGATCGGAATGACCGGAGCAGTGGTGCTGCTCTTCGCCCACGGCGTAGGCATCGCTCTTCTCTTTGCGCTGTCGGGAGCCCTGCGCGAGCGTTTCGGGACGCTGGATTTCGATCGCTTGGGCGGGATCGCCCGATTCCTACCCCTGGCGGGGCTGTGCTTCGGCTTCGCCGCCTTCGCCTCCGTCGGACTCCCGGGGTTCACCTCCTTCGTCGCCGAGGTGATGATTTTCTTCGGTGGATTCCGCGATTTTGCCGGCCAACTGGGTCTCCTGCAGTGGGTCACGATCCTGGCCCTGTGGGGTGTCGTCATCTCCGCCGTCTACATGCTCCGCGCCTATCGCAAACTCTTCATGGGCGAGCCCGGCCGAAACGTGCGGCGCGTTCCGGATCTGACGTGGTCGGAGCGTGTCCCCGTGATCCTGCTCATCGCCTCTCTGCTCGTCACCGGATTTTTCCCGGAAACCCTGATTCAATTTCTGCGCCCTGCCCTGGAGGGACTGATGGTCGCCTCCGGAGGCTGATGCGCCGGGAAACAGAGAAATAATGGACCGCGACTTGTCTCCCCCAGCAGAAGAACACCTCGGAGAGACCATTCCCCGGGCCAACCCTCTCGCGTCCGCCCCTTCACCCTGTTGAGTTCGCCACCCACCCCTTTTGCCTCATGCCGGTTTACTTCCTGGAAATCATCGTTGTCAGCCTCGGTCTCGTGATGCTGTTGATCGATGCCTTTGTCGACGTGAAGGACAAGCGTTCGATCGCATGGTTGGGCGTGCTGGGACTGCTTGTGGTGTTGTTTCTCCATTTCGTGGTGGTTTGGCCGGAGAAAGGGGAATCGATCTTTTGGAACTTTTACGCGCACGGCGACGCGAGATCGCTGTTCTTCAAGGGCATCGCGGTGGCCACCACGCTGCTCGTCCTCATCATGGCCGCGGACTACAGTCCGATCGTGATTCGGCAGACTTCGGATCCGGAGCCGGGGGCACACCCTCAGGCGGGGTTGGGAGAATTCTTCGCCCTGCCCGTCTTCGCCTGTGCGGGACTGATGTGGATGGCATCGGCGAATCACTTGGTCAGCATGTTCGTCGCGCTGGAGTTGGTCACGGTGGCCTTTTACGTGATGGTATCCTACCTGCGACGAAACGTGGGGTCCCTCGAGGCCGGGGTGAAATACCTCATCCTCGGGGCGCTTTCGACCGCTTTTCTCGTCTACGGATTCACCTGGCTCTACGGAGTGACGGGAAGCATGGAATTGCCCGTGATTCGGGAGCGTCTCGCCTCGGGAGAGGTGAACGAGGCGGGGGCCCTCTTCGCCTTCGGGCTCATTCTGATGGCCATGGGTTTCAAGGTGGGTGCGGTGCCTTTCGCCAACTGGATACCGGATGTCTACCAGGGAGCGCCCACGCCGATCACCGCTTTTCTCTCGGTCGGTTCGAAGGCGGCGGGGTTCATCGTTTTCCTCCGTCTGGCGGCTCTCTACCTGGGCAGCCCGCCGCTGGTGGAGAAGGTGTCTCTCGTCCTCACCATCATCGCGGCGCTGACCCTGATCGTGGGGAATCTGGTGGCACTGACCCAGACAAACTTCAAGCGTCTCCTCGCCTACTCCAGTATCGCCAACGCCGGATTTCTCCTCAGCGCCATGGCCTGCGCTCCCCCGCAGTCGGCGACGCGGCTCCTGCCCGCCGATGTGATCTCCTTCTACCTCGGTGCCTATCTTCTCATGACGCTGCTGGCCTTTCTCGTGATGTCGGCCCTGCGCTCCCAGATCGAGGGCGAGGGGGTGGAGTCCTATGCCGGGCTGGCGAAGCGGTCCCCTTTCATCGGGGTGACCATGCTGTTGTCGATGGCATCCCTGGCGGGGATACCGCTGACCGTGGGGTTCTACGGGAAATTGTTCGTTTTCAAGCTGGTCTTCGAGCAGGGGCAGTGGCTGCTGCTGGCGGCCTGCGCCATCGGGGCGTGCGCCGGGTTCTATTATTACCTCAAGATCGCCGCATCAATGTTTCTCGGCGAACCTGCCGGGGGTGAGGATAAGGCGATTCGAGTCAGCCCGGCCACCGGGGTCGCCATGGTATTTCTGGGAATCGCCATCCTCGTCCTCGGGGTGAATCCATCCCTGCTCGTCCGACTCATCGGATAAAGGTCCGGGTTGTGTCTTGAATCTTCGGGTTTCCGGATGATCATGGCGGCGGGAGCGTCATGAGAATCGCCATCGTCCATTACCATCTCCGGCGGGGCGGCGTCACCAACGTGATTCGATCGGCTTACCAGGCTTTGCGTCAGCGGGGTGTCGAGGTTCTGATCATTTCCGGGGAGGCGCCCGCGGAGGATGCGGGCTTCGAGAAGGTCGAGGTGATTCCGGGCCTGAATTACCGCAAGACCGCCTATCTCAGCGTCGCCGATGGGTTGAAGGAAGCGCTCAAGAGCAAGGCGGAAGCCCATTTCGGCGCTCAGCCGGATGTCTGGCATTTCCACAACCACAGCCTGGGGAAGAATGTGCTTTTGCCTCTGGTGACCACGGGTCTCGCCGAGGAGGGTGGCCACCTGCTGCTGCAGATGCACGATTTCCCCGAAGACGGTCGTCCCCAGAACTACGTGGCGCAGCGCAGCTTTTTCGATCTCGAGTCGGAATTCGCCCGCACGCTCTATCCACGGGCGCCGCAGGTTCACTTCGCCACGATCAACCGACGGGACTGGGGTTTTCTCAAGGCGGCCGGAATGAAGCCGGAGCAGCTGCACCACCTGCCCAACTCCATTTCGGGCAGCCGCCCGGACACGGACCCCTCGGAGAGACCTTTTTCCCGGGACAAGCGATTTCTCCTTTACCCGACCCGGGCCATACGGCGCAAGAATCTGGGGGAGCTGCTTCTGCTCTCGATCGTCTTCGGCGACGAGTTCGACTTTGCCACCAGTCTGGTTCCGGATAACCCAGACTGGATTCCGATTCACAACCGCTGGCGGGACCTTGCCGTCGAGCTGGGCCTGCCCATCAGGTTCGGCATCGCGCAGGATGGGGAGGTTGCCTTCGGCGACCTCATCGGGTGGAGCGATGCCACGGTGACCACGTCGATCGCGGAGGGGTTCGGTTTGGCATTTCTCGAACCCTGGCTCTGCGGCAAAGGGGTGGTGGGGCGCAACCTGCCCCGGATTACCGGCGACTTTGAGGAGGCGGGTATCTACCTGGACCACCTTTACGAGAGGATCGGGGTTCCCTTGTCCTGGATCGACGTATCCGCCCTGCGCCAGGAGGCGAACGACATGCTCCGGCAGATCTATCTCGCCTACGATCGCCGCCTGCCGGACCGTGCCGTGGACCAGACCTTCACCAGATGGGTGTCGGGTGACCACATCGATTTCGGGATGCTCAACGAATCCTACCAGACCGCCATCCTCCAGCGGTTGATCTCGGATCCGGGTGCCGCCGCGGACCTCCAACTGCCGCCGTTGCAGATTGCCCGTGCGGACGAGATCGCGCGAAAGGAGGCGCTGGTCCGGGAGCACTACAGCCTCTCTTCCTACGGAGAAAAGCTATGCCATGTCTACGACAAGGTGATGAAACACGGCAGGGGAAAGGTGAAGAGCTACGACCCCCAGAAAGTGCTCGAACAGTTTCTCGATCCGTGGAGGTTGAATCTGCTGAGAACCTGATGGACTTGATCGAAAGGATCCGGGACGCCTCGACAAAGCTGGAACCGATCGCCGCGGGTGCAGTGCCCCGATGGCCGGTCTTTCCCGGAATCCGTGCCGTGGTCTTCGACATCTACGGCACCATCATCATCTCCGCGGCTGGAGATATCAGTCTGGCGGGAGGAGGGGCACCGCCGGAGGCGGCCATGGAGCAGGTCGTGGAGGCACTCGGTGGGACCGGGGACCCTCGGGAAATGGTGATCCGATACGAAGAGCTGATTCGACAGAGTCGGGAGCGACGGAGGGAGAGTGGGGTGGAGTTTCCCGAGGTGGAAATCCGGGAGATCTGGCGATCCCTCCTCGCCGGGCTGGACCTCGATCCCGGGCGGGCCGAGGAAATGGCAGTCCTTTACGAGTGCAGGGTGAATCCGGTGTGGCCCATGGAGGGAATGCCCGAGTGTCTGGAACCGTTGCGCCGCCGCGGCATGGTGCTGGGGATCGTCTCGAACGCGCAGTTCTATACCAGGCTGCTCTTTCCCGCCCTGACCGGTGCGACACTGGAGGAGCATGGATTTGATCCCAGGGCCATGGTGTTCTCCTACGAGGAGGGCGAGGGCAAACCGTCGCGGTATCTTTACCGGAAGCTGGCGCGCAATCTCGAAGCCATGGGAATCGCGGCGCAGGAAACGCTCTACATCGGCAACGACCGGCTCAAGGACATCTGGCCCGCCGCGCGGGAGGGACTGCGCACCGTCTTTTTCGCGGGCGACCGGCGCAGCCTTCGCTGGCGCGAGGATGACGAACGGCTGGCGGGGGTGGAGCCCGATGCGGTCATCACGCACCTGGATCAACTGCCCCGCCTGCTCGAATCATGAGACCGGCGGGAACCCGTTATGTGGTGGAGAAATCCACCCACCCGGAGGCGGGAATCTGGTTGAGCGAGTTCAGCTTTCCCTGGCGGGAGGAGGAAGCTCCCTCGACCCGCTTTCGTGCCCGTCATGGGGAGGGATGGTTGCATTTCGTCTTCGACGTGATTGATGCCGATCTTGTCGTGGGCATGGAGGGAGACGAGGTCGAGCGGGTCCTGGGTTCGGACCGGGTCGAGTTGTTTTTTGCCGACGCCGCCGATCTGTCGGGATACTACTATGGTCTGGAGATGGACCCCGCCGGCCGGGTCTACGACTATCGGGCCCGGACCTATCGGCAATTCGACCCACACTGGCGGGTGGAGAGCCTGGACTTTCGCAGCGAAATCGTGTGCGGCGGATACCGGGTGGAGGGGCAAATCGCAATGGAGGAGTTGGCGGAACTGGGTTGCCTGCGGGGGAACGAAATGGTGGCCGGGGTCTACCGGGCCGAATTCAGCCACGGGCCGGATGGAGAGATCCGGCAGGATTGGATCAGTTGGATCGATCCGGAAACTCCTCACCCGGATTTTCACGTGGCCTCCTCCTTCGGGCGGTTCGCGTTTGCCTAAGCACTCCTGAGCAGCAGCGGAAAGCATCGGAGTCGGCGGGCGCGGGAGACGCTTTTTGCGTTGTCTCGTCGCGGGATTGTCCCATGGTTTGCCCGTCCGGCATGCATCTTCCCCAACTTCCCAGCTGTCCCCATCTGCCCCCGGTGGCCGAACCACTGAAGGCGTCGGCGATGAAGGCATGCGGCACCGGGCGGGGTCGGGAGTTTTACCTGCAGGCCCTGCGTTGTGCCCATTCCCTGTGGCTGCAGGGTTTGCCGGCTCAGTCCCTGCTGCTGCTCAACCGTGCCCTGGGAGCCGATCACCGCGTCGACCCTGACATGTGCCGGGAGTGGCCCCTGCCCTACCGGGCGGTGGCGTGGGTTCTGCAAAATCGGCGGGAGGACCACTTTATCGGGAATCCCCGCCGTCACTACCAGCATCTGGCCACCCGCATGGTGGAACCCCGGAAAGAGGAGCGCACCTGGCGGGCCTGGGCTTGCTGGCTACTGGCCCGGAGGATTCTTCCGGATTTTCCTGCCGACGAAAAACAGATCGCCGAAGAGGGGGTCCGCGAGCCCACGCGGGAGGAGATCCATCGGCAACTCGCCCTCTGCGGGATGCCCGGCGAGGCGCCTCTGTGGGAGGAGGTGCTCGAGGGCCTATGAGACGGGCTGCCATCTTCGGAGGGAGTTTCGATCCCGTGCACCTGGGCCACCTGGAGCTGGCTCGGGCGGCGCGGGATGCGGCGGATCTGGAGCGGGTCATCCTGGTCCCCAACCGGGTATCGCCATTCAAGGAAGGGACGACCGCATCGGCGGAGGACCGGCTGGCCATGGTCCGGCTCGCCGCAGAGGCGGTTGGCGCCGGTTGGGTCGAGGTGTCCCGGTGCGAGATCGACCGCGAGGGGCCGAGTTTCTCCTGGGAGACGGTGGCCTATTTCCGGGAGCGGTACCCGGCAACCCGGTGGCACTGGATCCTGGGAGCCGACCAGTGGGCCCAGCTCGAATCGTGGGCCGAGGCGGAGAAGCTGCGCGAGTGGCTGGAATTCATCGTGGCCCGTCGGGGAGGACAGGAGATCACGACCCGGGAAGGATGGATGATGCGCGAAGTCGTTTTCGATCACCCCGCGTCGTCGTCGGCGATCCGGGAATCCTTCCATTCCCGTGCGGATTGGCTGCCCGATGCGGTGCGGGAATTCTGCGAAGCCCGGGGCCTCTACGGGAACGGAAAGTGACGGCAAAGACGCGGGCGTCGGTTTCGGCGGAGATCGGGAAATCTCAGCCCCTCGCCAGAGCGAGATAGAGGATCAGGACGAGGACGATCAGGGATCCTCCGACCCACTTGGCCGGCTTCCAGGGGGTCAGGTCAACCACTCCAGCATCCTTCTGCACGTAGGGTTCTGCCCGGCGGAAGATCAGTCCGAGTCCGCACTGGAGGATCACGAGGACGACAAAGACCGCTCCCATGAAGTGAAAGGCGTTGCCGAAGACTTTCTCCACCAGGCCCATCCGGTCGAAGAAGGTCCCGAGGATCATGATGACCAGGCCGATGACTCCGGTGAGGAGGGCCGAGGTGCCGTCCGCTCTCCGGTTGACGAAACCGACCAGGATGATGGCGAGCAGGGGAATGAAATAGACCCCGTTGAGCTGTTGAAAATAGGCGAAGATCTGATCCCGCCCCATGAAGATAAGAGGAGCCCCGATCGCGGCGCAGACGGCGACGATGGCGCTGGTGAGCCGTCCCGACTTGACCACTTGTTTCGGGGTGGCCTTTGGATTGATGATCGTCTTGTAGACCCCGAGGGAGAATAGCGTCGCGCTGGAATTCAGCACCGAGTTGAAGGTGGAAAGAATGGACCCCACCACGACGGCGGCGAAGAAACCGGTCAGGTAGCCCGGGAGAACGAGCCGGACCAGCGAACCGTAAACCTTCGCGTCGTCGCGTTCGCCTTTCTCGTTGAGGAGGGACGCATCGAAATCGGGATTTCCGTTGGCGATGTGGAGGGCGACGATGCCCGGTAGCACCAGGATGATCGGAGCCAGAATTTTGAAGAAGGCGGCGAGCAGCACGCCCTTCTGACCCTCGGCCAGATTTTTCGCCCCGAAGGTTCGTTGGATGATCTGCTGGTTGGAGCACCAGTAGAAAAAGTTGAGCAGCAGCACCCCGGTAAAGAGGGTGGGCCAGTGCACCGATTCCCCTTCCTTGCCCAGGGAAGCGAAGGCATCCGGATTCGTCTCGCGAATCTCCGAGAAGACAGAGAAGATCGAGGCCCCTTCTCCGGCCGCGTAGCGGAGCGAAAACCAGGTGATGAGAAGTCCTCCGACGAGGAGCCCGAGGCCGTTGAAGGTGTCGGACACGGCGACGGCCCGCAGCCCCCCGAAGATGGCGTAGGCCGAACCCACCACGGCGATGAAGGCGACGACGAACCAGATGGTGGCCCGGTCCGAAAGGCCGAGCATATCGGGAAGATCCAGCATGTAGGCCAGTGCGCTGGCGCCACTGTAGAGCACGAAAGGCAGCAGGATGAGCATGTAGGCGACGATGAAAATCGCCGTCGTGAAAGCCCGGACCCTCCCGTCGTAGCGCTCCTCGAGAAATTGCGGGATGGTGGTGATCCCGGACTTGAGATAACGGGGAAGGAAGACGAGAGCCATCACCACCAGCGACATCCCGGCGATCACCTCCCACGCCATGACGGAGAGCCCCTCCTTGAAGGCGCCGCCGTTCAAGCCCACCAGCTGCTCGGTGGACAGATTCGTCAGCAGCAGCGATCCGGCGATGACCAGTCCCCCGAGGCTCCGTCCGGCGAGAAAGAACCCGTCCTCGGTGTCGGTGCTCTTGCCCCGCGTGATCAACCAGGTCAGCAGGGCGACCATCGCGGTGAAGAGGAGAAAGGTCAGAATGGTGATCGTCATGGCGGGTTCCAAGAAAACAATTGCTCCCCCCCGGCTGGCAACGGCGGGCGATGGCTCGATCGCGGACGTTTTGGGCCTTGTCAGGGGCGGCCGAGCCGGAACCGGGTCAATACCGGGGGACGGCGGGATCGATCTCGATGGACCAGCGATCGATTCCTCCGGCGAGGCTCCACACCGCTCCGTGCCCTTTTTGCCGGAGGAATCGGGTGGCCTGCAGCGAGCGCATGCCGTGGTGGCAATAGATCACGAGCGGTTCGGCCGTTGCGTCGGAGACGAGGCCATCGGCGTGGTCGGCGAAGCGCGACAGCGGGGAGAGGGTGGCCGATTCGATGCGACAGATGGCAAACTCGTCGGGTTCCCGGCAGTCGATCAGCCGGAGCGGGGATGGATTGTGGGAGAGGATGTCGCGGAGGACGGACGGGGCGATCTCCATTTCTTCGAGGGAGGGCAGGGGAGCGTTCATGGGATGATGCTGTCGAGCGGTGGAGGGCAAATTTCAGTTTGAATCCGTGGAAGGTCGCCGGGATAGTGCGGGTCAGGATTCCATTTTCGATGCCGACTTACGATTATCAGTGCCAGAAGTGTGGCCACCGCTTTGAGTATTTTCAATCGATGAAAGACGAGCGTCTCACCGATTGCCCCCTGGAAGTTTGTGATGGAGCCGTCAAGCGGCTGCTCGGCACCGGTGCCGGTATCATCTTCAAAGGTTCCGGATTTTACGAGACCGACTACAAACGGGGAGACTCCTACAACAAGGCGGCCAAGGCCGACAGCGGAGAGGGGGGCAAGGCGGCGGATGCCTCCGGACCGGCAAAATCGAACGAGTCCGCCAAGCCGTCCGGCGGGAAAGAGACCCCGAAATCCAAGGAATCGAGATCCCCGAAGTCGACATCCTCGGGGGATTGATGTTTTACTGGGGGCATGGAGCGAGACGAAGCACGAGAGGAGCCGGAGAGCCAGGGCTGGCCGGGTGAATCGGAGCCGGTGCCGCCGGCACAGGATGCTTCCGGTGATTTGCCGCCCGGAGCCACCCCGGTCCCGCCCGCGGAGGTTCCCGCCTCAGGCCCCGGCATGGAACCGGTTCCCCCCGCTCCGGAGGAGGCTTATTCCCAGGAAGGCTATCCCCAGGAAGGCTATCCCCAGGAGGCTTATCCCCAGGAGGCTTATCCCCAGGAGGCTTATCCCCAGG
>CAZLUZ010000157.1:0-11243 GCA_964562825.1 uncultured Akkermansia sp. | reverse complement strand
GCGTTGCAAGGCGGCGAGTATGGGTCGGCGATCGGGCGGGCCTGTGGGGGAAGCCACCGGAGGGGGGCCGCAGGAAAAAATGGGGGTTGGAAGGGTCAGGCCAGGATGTCCCCGACCACGTGAGCCTCCTCCACCCCGGTGAGCCGCTGTTCCAAGCCCTGGAAGGGGTAGGTGAAACGGCTGTGATTCACCCCCATGCAGTGAAGAATGGTGGCGTTGAGGTCGTTCAGGTGGACCGGTTTCTCCGTGATGTTGTAGCTGAAGTCGTCGGTCTCCCCGTAGGTCAGTCCCTTGCGCACTCCGCCACCGGCCATCCACATGCAGAAGTTTCGCGGATGATGGTCGCGGCCGTAGTTGTCCTCCGTCAGTTTGCCCTGGGAGTAGACCGTCCGGCCAAATTCGCCTCCAAAAACCACGAGAGTGTCGTCCAGCAAGCCCCGCGCTTTCAAATCCTTGATCAGGGCCGCGGTCGGTTGGTCCACGTCCCGGCACTGCCCCTTGATCAGCTTGGGCAGCCTGTTGTGCTGGTCCCAACCGCGATGAAGAATCTGCACCACGCGAACTCCGCGCTCCACGAGCCGACGTGTCAGGATGGCACTATGGGCATAGGAGCCCGGAGTTTCCACATCCGGGCCATACATTTCCAGCGTCTCCCGGCTCTCGCCGGAGAGGTCGGTCAGCTCGGGAACGCTGGTCTGCATGCGAAAAGCCATCTCGTATTGGGCGATGCGAGTCCGGATCTCGGGATCGCCATATCGCTCGAAATTCCGCTGGTTGAGACGGTTCAGGGCCTCCAACATGGTGCGTCGATCGTTGCCGGTGACCCCCGGCGGATTTTTCACGAAGAGCACGGGATCGCCCTGGCCGCGCAGGGCCACGCCGTCGTAGCGGGTGGGAAGAAAGCCGCTGCTCCACATGCGGGTGAAGAGCGCCTGGGCCTGACTCTCCTTGGGGAAGGTCGGCGTGAAGACAACGAAGGCGGGCAGATCGTTGCTCTCGCTGCCCAGCCCGTAGCTGATCCAGGAACCGAGGCTGGGTTTGCCCGGGATCTCGCTTCCCGTCATGACGAAGGTGCAGGCCGGATCGTGGTTGATCGCTTCGGTATGCACCGTCTTGATCATGGTGATTTCGTCGGCGATTTCCTGCATGTGGGGGACAAGTTCACTCATCCAGATGCCGGACTCTCCACACGGGCGGAAAGAAAAGATGCTCGGAGCGCAGGGGAACCGATCCTGTCCGCTCGTCATGGTGGTGATCCGCTGGTTCTGGCGCACGGAGTCGGGAAGGTCGACGTCGTAGTACTTCCGCAGCTGGGGTTTGTAGTCGAACAGGTCCAACTGCGAAGGCGCCCCGTTCATGTGCAGATAGATGAGACGTTTCGCCCGGGGCGCGAAATGCGGCATGCCCGGGAGCGGGGGGTGAACCGACGCGGAGGCGGCGAGGGACCTTTCCTTCCCGAGGAGACCGGCCAGGGCCAAACCTCCCAGTTTCAGACCGGCCCCTTCGAAAAATCGGCGGCGGCTCAGGTAGCGGGCATATTCGGTAGCGGGATTCATGACGATGTCGGGGGGGATCAATTCTTGTTCACGGTTTCGTCGAGGTTGAGAATGAGATTGGCCAGCAGGGTGTGGGCAGCCAATTCCACGGGCGGAATGCTCTTGTCGACCGGGCTCTCGCCATAGCTGATCAGGGCCCTGGCTGCCTCATCGTCCGACGCGTAGCGATTGCGGTGTTGGGCAAGAGCGTTTGCCGCGATGCGCAGTTCCTCGGGTTCGGGAAGTCGAGCCGTGACCATTTGCCATGTCCAGCGGATCCGGTCATCGTCCGATGGTCCGGCCTCGTGCCAGGCCCGCTGGGCGAGGTGGCGGGCCGCCTCGACGTGTTGGATGTCGTTCATCAGTTGCAGAGCCTGCAGCGGGGTGTTGCTCACCCCGCGAACCGAGCAACTCTGCTCCCGGTTCGGCGCGTCGAAAGTGGACATGAAAGGCGGCGGTGCGGTTCTCTTGATGAAGGTGTAGATACTCCGACGGTAGAGGTCGTCGCCCGTGCCCTGCTTGTAGTAGCGGGTGTTGCTGTTGCCGAATCCGACGGGTTCCCAGATGTTGGGCGGCTGGTAGGGATTGATCCCCTTGCCGCCTATGCGGTCCACGAGCAGGCCGCTGATATAGAGGGCCTGATCGCGAATCACCTCGGCATCGAGGCGGAAGCGCGGGCCCCGGGAGATGAGACGGTTATTCGGATCCTGATCCAGGAGTTCCGGCGTGACGCGGGTGGATTGGCGGTAGGCGTGGCTGGTTACGATCCGCCTGACCAGGTGTTTGATATCCCACCCGTCCTCGACGAACTGGACGGCGAGCCAGTCGAGAAGTTCGGGATGGCTGGGGGGCGTCCCCTGTGAGCCGAAGTCGGCACTTGTCTCGACGAGACCTGTGCCGAAGAACTGCTGCCAGAATCGGTTGACCGCCACGCGCGCGGTCAGCGGATGGCCGCCGTCGACGAGCCACTCGGCGAAATCGAGGCGATTGTAGTCCCGATCGTCCGGTTTTGCCGGCAGCGGAGGGAGGAAGGAGGGCACATCGCGCGAGACCCGCTCCCCGGGATTGTCATACTGCCCGCGCTCCATGACGAAGCTCTCGCGGGCTTCGGGGAGGTCCGCCATGATCATGGTGATGGGCACCTCTTCTTCGATCTTCGATTTCTCGGCGAGGAGAGGAGCCTTTTCGTTCTCCAGAGGCTCCAGTTTCTCGCGGACTCCTTGAAATCGGGTGCGAAGCCAGTGATCGAAGACTTCCCGGTATTCCTTTTTCGACCAGGTTTCCGGCTTCCGCCCCTGCAGACCTCGACCGAGTGCGTCGGGCAGGTCGCGTCGGCGCTCCCCTTCCGGCTGATTTTTCCATACTTGCCAGGACCAGTCCGGGTCGGTGGCCGGATTCGTCGTCGTGGCGACCCCGAGGTAGTCCCAAGTGACCGTGCCGCCGAATTGGGTGAAGGCGAATCCGTCCACCGTCTGGTCCTGTTTCAGACCGAGTTGCCTGGCCGGGAATTCGAGGCGCACCCACTCGCCGGCACGGGGAAGATCGCCCAGGTGGACCTTCTGGGTGGTACCAGGTTTGCCGAAGGGAATCTTTTCCGGATCTCCCCAGACGGCGCGATGCTTCCAACCGCCATCGTGGAACTGAAGCATGATCGCTTCCGGAGGGTTCTCGGGGTCCAACCAACAGTGAACGAAGATGTTGGCGTTGCGGGGCACGGTGAATTTGGCTCCGCCGGAAAAGAAATCCTGGGCCACCTCGGCGGACGCGGTGCGCTGAAGGGCGCGATCTCCTCGGAATACCCGGCCATCCTCCGCGGTGACGTATCGGAGAGGATGCCCGTTGGTGCGGGGTTTCGCCCCCGAGGGAAAGGCTTCGTCGAACCACGCCTTCTCCACCGTCTTCCGGGGGGGAGGATTCTCCAGAGTCGCGGGGTCGACGTATTCCGTTTCGGCAATCACCCGGTCGATTCTCGCATCCACCTCGGCGATCTGAGCGCCCAGTTTCGCGAGCCGCTCTTCATCCTCCGCGCTGGTCAGCTTCAGGATGGGAGGAGTGTCGATCTTGTTCCCGTCCATGGCGGGATCCGCTGCGCTGTGGAAGAAGGCATACATCGAATAAAAATCCTTCATCGAGAGCGGGTCGAACTTGTGATCGTGGCAGACCGCGCAGCTCGCGGTGAGCCCCATCCAGACCTCCACCGCGGTGGCCGTCCGGTCCACGGCGTAGCGGTAGATCCACTCCTCCTTGATGCTGCCCCCCTCGCTGGTGGTCACGTTGCATCGATTGAATCCCGAGGCGATCAACTGGTCGCGGGACGGTTCGGGAACGAGGTCTCCCGCGAGCTGCCAGCGGGTGAAGTCAGCAAAGGAAATGTTCTGGTTGAAGGCCCGGATGACCCAGTCGCGATAGGGCCACATGGACCTTTCATTATCCAGGTGGAGGCCGTGGGTGTCGCCATAGCGCGCCAGGTCGAGCCAGTATCGGGCCATGTGTTCCCCGTAGGTGTCGCGGCTGAGGAGTTCGTCGACGAGCCGTTCGTAGGCTTTCTCCGAGTCGTCGCGGAGAAAACGGTCGACCTCGGACGGGGTGGGGGGCAGACCGGTGAGATCCAGGGTTACCCGGCGAATCAGGGTCGCGCGCGGGGCTTCCTCCGCCGGAGACAGCCCCTCCTCGGAAAGTTTCTCCTGGACGAAAGCATCGATCTCCGATCCGGGCCCCACGCGAGGCGGCACTTCGGGTTTGACCGGGGGCAGGAAGGACCAATGACGCTGAAACTCGGCCCCCCCTTCGATCCATCGTCTGATGATGTCTTTCTCCTCTCCGGTCAGCTTGCCGTGGTGCTTTGGCGGCGGCATCACCTCGTCGGGGTCGTCGGAGATGATGCGTAGCCAGGCTTCGCTCGCCTCGGGATCGCCGGGAACAATGGCATGGTAGCCGCCAAGATCGGCAAAAGCCCCCTCCCGGGTGTCGAGTCGGAGGCCTGCTTTCCGCTCGTTTTCATCGAAGCCGTGGCAGGCAAAACAGTGATTCGAAAGAATGGGACGCACCTCCTGCTGAAACGACACCTCTTCGGCAACGGCGGAAAGGGATCCCAGGAAAAGACAGAGAACGAGAAAAAATCTCATGTCTGTCAGCATAAATCCTCGACATCCCGCGGCAATGTCGCATTCAGGGGACCCCGAATCGCGTTCGACAACCGCGTTCGGCAAGGAGAGGGGGAATGAAGCTTGCTTCCGGTCCAGTCCGCAGATAAGGGAACGGAGCCGTTTCCAACGAAAATCATGGACACACTGAAGACTATCTTTAGCGGAGAGAGCTGGAAGGCATTTGCCGAAAAGTATTTCAATCTGGAAAACATCATCGGGACGGGGTTGGACATCCTCCTGATTCTCGTTTTCGCCTGGATCGTTTCGCTGCTGTTTCAGCGGCTGGTCGGGGCATTGCATGCCCATCTGCTCAAGAGAAGAGAGCGGGAGAGCAGTGAGACGCACGGAGCCGAGTCGGCCAAGAGAGCCGAGACGCTGACCCGGTTGTTGCGCCAGGTATTTCGCGCGGTGCTCTGGCTCGTGGTGGCTCTGGTCATCCTGCGGGAGTTTGGGGTCGACGTCGCTCCCGTGATCGCCGGGGCCGGCATCATCGGCCTCGCGGTGGGATTCGGTGCGCAGAACCTGGTGCGCGATGTGATTTCGGGCTTTTTCATCATCCTCGAAGACCAGATTCGCGTCGGCGACGTCGCCGAGGTCAACGGCACGGGTGGATTGGTCGAGAACATCACCTTTCGCACCACCATCCTGCGCGACCTCAGTGGAACGGTTCACGTCTTTCCGAATGGCACCATCACGACGCTGAGCAACCTGACGAAGGATTGGTCCGGCTACGTTTTCGATATCGGTGTGGCCTACAAGGAGAACACTGACCGCGTCGTGTCACTGATTCGGGAGGTGGCCCGGGAGTTGGAAAACGATGAAAAATACGGACCGCTCATTGTCGAGCCCGTGGAGGTTTTCGGCGTCGACAAGTTCGACGACTCCGCGGTAGTGATCAAAGGCCGCATCAAGACCCGCCCCATCAAGCAGTGGGAGGTGGGACGCGAATTTCTCCGGAGGGTCAAGTTCTCTTTCGACGGGAACGGCGTGGAGATTCCGTTTCCCCACCTCTCGGTGTATCCCGGAGAGGCGAGCACGGGTTTCGATGTGCGCCTCCTGGCGCAGGAGCAGGGTCCGAGGGCGGAACCGTCGGCGCCCGCCTCCGGCACTCCGGCGGCGGTCGACCCGCAGCCGAAGGAGGAATCGGGCGATTCTTAGGAGGGTGCCCCTGTCGGAAGGACTTCAGCCCAGCATGCCATGAATCTCTTCATCGCCTCGATCGTTCTCGGGATTGTCCCGATGGTCGTCTACGCGTTCATCGTCTGGCGGATCGATCGCTGGGAGAAGGAACCCGGAGGTCTGCTCGCGGCAGCTTTTCTCTGGGGCGCTCTTCCCTCGATCATTTTTGCCATCATCGCGCAGAGCATCCTGAACCTGCCGATCGCGGAATTGCCGGAGGACGGGTCGATCTATGTCGCCCTCTACCAGGTGAGCATCGTGGCTCCGGTGACGGAGGAGATCATCAAGGGATTAGGTCTCGCGCTGGTCTTTCTGCTGAACCGGCGGGAAATCGATTCGGTGCTCGACGGTCTGGTCTACGGGAGCGTGATCGGTTTCGGCTTTGCCGCGGTGGAAAACGTTTTCTTTTTCCTGGGGCAGAAAGATCCGCAGGGACTGATGGTGCTTTTTTTCCTCAGGGCCTTCATCTTCGGGATGTTGCACGCCCTCTTCACCGGACTGCTGGGCGTCGGGCTGGCCCTGGGAAAATTTTCCCGGCGGCCGTTCATGCGGGTGCTCTGGCCGCTGTTGGGTCTGGCGCTTGCCATTTTCACCCACGCCATGCACAACACCCTGGTCACGATCGGTCCGGAGTACTTTGTCTTCGCCCTGTTGGGAGTCAGCATCGGGATACTGTGGTTCGTCGTGATGGTGGTGGTTTCGTTGTGGCACGAAAATCGATGGATCCGCATCCACCTCTCCGGTGAGGTGGACAGCGGCGTTCTCTATGCGGAACAAGCCGTCGACGCGGCGCGTTTCTGGAGCCGGAGTCATCTCGGCGTCTTCAGCCCGGCGTTCTGGAAACGAAAAAAGCTGCTGCACGAAGCTACCGAACTCGCCTTCGAGAAACAGAGGCAGTCGCGGTTCGGGGCGACGCCCGCCTGTGAGGCGAGAATCGCGAGGCTGCGCGAGGATGTGCGGCGGCTGAGCCGGCAGGATCCTCTGGTCCTTTCCGGGGTCATTCGGCCGGGGACCCCCCTGCCTCCTCCGCTGCCCCCGGTGCGAAGGCGATCGGCGGTGTCGTAGCGAAGCGGATGGCAGCGTTGGCGGGAATGAGCCACCGGGAATTTCCGTTTTCGGGATTCGATTTTTTCCTGATTTCCCCTAGGATGCGGATCCGATGCGGCGTCTTTTCCTCTCGATTCCCTTCCTCCTGTCCCTCTGTTTCGGGGCGGAACGGCCCAACATTCTCTGGATCTCGGCCGAGGACATCGGCCCGCACCTCGGCTGTTACGGGGATCCGCACGCCATCACCCCGCACCTCGATCAGCTCGCCTCCCGAGGCGTCAGATACAGACACGCCTTCACCGCTGCCGGGGTCTGCGCACCATGCCGGTCGACCATCATCACAGGAATGTATCAGAATTCGATAGGCACCCACCACATGCGGTGCGACGCGACGCTGCCCGACTGGCTGACACCCTTTCCCCTGCTCCTGCGTGCCTCCGGCTACTACTGCACCAACAATCAGAAGACGGACTACCAGTTCAGCGAGCCCTCGGCCCGGGAAATCTGGGACGAGAATTCCGCAAAAGCCCACTGGAGCCATCGCCCGGCGGATCGTCCCTTCTTTGCCGTCTTCAATTTTACCGGTTGCCACGAGAGCGGAATCGCCCGTGAGGCCAAACACCGGAAGGTAACGTCGGTGCTCACTCCCGAGCAGCGCCAGGATCCCGCCGCCTTCACCAACCTGCCGCCCTACTATCCGGACAATGCGGTGGTTCGGGAAGCCTGGCGGCGCTACTACGAGAACATCACCGCCCTGGACCATTTCGTGGGTGAGAGGATCGCCGAACTCGTGAGCGCCGGGGAGTGGGACAACACCATCGTGTTTTTCTGGTCGGATCACGGCGCGGGACTGCCCCGAGCCAAGCGCTGGCTCTACGATTCGGGGACCCGCATTCCGCTGATCGTGTCGATTCCCGAGGCCTTCCGCTCTCCGGGCCAGGGCGAACCCGGAACGGTCAGCGACGAGCTGATCGTCTCCAACGATTTCGGCTGCACCGTCCTGAACCTGGCGGGGGTGACGGTGCCGGATTACGTGCAGGGGAGGGCGTTCCTCGGTCCGGGCCTGTCGCCGCCCCGGGAGGCCGTATTCGGAGCGAGAGACCGGATGGACGAGCGCTACGACATCATCCGCACCGTGAGGACGCATCGATTTCGCTACATCCGAAATTTCGAACCGCTCAAGCCTTACTACCAGTTTATGAACACCCCGGAGCAAGGGGCGACGATGCGGGAGATTCGCCGGGCGGAAAAGTCCGGAGAACTCACCCCGGCGATGGCCTTGTTCTCGGGAACGTCCAAGCCGACCGAGGAGCTGTACGATACCGCGGCCGACCCCCACGAGATCAACAACCTGGCGGAGGATCCGGAGTATGCGCCGATCCTCGCGGAAATGCGGGAGAGACTGGCGGAATGGCAATTCTCCATCGGCGACATCGGTCTGCTGCCGGAGTCCGAGATCGAGCGGCTCGAGACCGGAGCCGGATCGGCATGGGCCATCCTGCGCCAGGAGGGTCGGGGCGAGGAATTCATCGCTAGGCTTGTGGAGATGGCCACTCGGGCGTCGGAGGGACCCTTGGCGATCCCTGATCTGAGGAAGGCTCTCGACGACGTCGACCCGGCGATTCGGTATTGGGGTGCGGTCGGGCTGGGGAACTTTGCGGCGGAAGCGAGGGGGACCGCCGGCGTGGTCCCCCGGTTGACCGAGTTGCTCGCGGATCGCTCGGCAGCGGTTCGCATCGCCGCCGGGCGGGCCCTCTGCCGCATGGGGGAGACGGATCGCGCGCTTTCCCTGCTGGCAGCAGAACTGGAGGGCAGCGGACCATGGGCGCGGCTGGAGGCCGCCATCGTGCTGGATGAACTCGACGAGATGGCGCGTCCGGTGATCGCTGCCCTGAAGGCCGCACGGTCCGATCAACCGAACAAATACATCGTGCGGGTGGCCAACCGAGCGGTGAACGAACTCGAGGGAACCGACCACGAGGTGCCGTGACCTGGGATTCCGTCTTGCTTGCCGGGGGATATTCCCGCCGGTTCGGGAGCGACAAGGCCTTTGCCGAATGGCATGGCGTTCCGCTCTACCTTCGGCAGTTGGGCAAGCTGCTGCGACTTGCCCCCTGCCGCGCCTGGCTATCCTCCCGAACCGACCAGCGCTTTCCCGTTCATCTCGAAGGGGTCACCCGCATCGATGATGAAAGCCCCGGGCTCGGGCCCATGGGTGGGCTGCTCGGCGTATTTCGCGCCAGCACCGCCGATTTCATTCTGGTGCTCGCGGTCGATCTGCCCCTGGTGATGGACGAATATCTCGGTGAACTGGTCGCCGCGTGCCGTCGCGAAGCGGTGGGCAAGGTGCCTCGGAGGAACGGGAGGTGGGAACCTCTGGCGGGGATCTATCCCAGGGTCGCGATGCTGGAGATCCTGGAATCTCGCGTCGCCGCGGGCGACCTCGCCCTGCAGGCGGCCCTGGACGAGGCCGAGGCGCGCGGGGTGATCCGGGGGTTTTCCCCTTCGCATCCCGCCCAGTTGAAGAATCTGAATCGCCGGGAGGACCTGGAGGCTTCCGGTCCGCCCATCGCCGACGGCGCCGTTTCACTGCGGCGGTTCCGGCAGGGGGCAGGGTTCGGTGAACGGGAGCCGGATTGGTTGGCGCGGGAGGAACCCCTGGAGATACGGGTCAATGGCCGCAGCGTGGCCGTGATGATGCGGACGCCGGGACACGACGAGGAACTCGCCCTGGGATTCCTGCGCAGCGAGGGCGTCATCGGCGGTGCCATCGAGGTGACCGGCGTGGAGAGCCGGGCCGACGACCGCGGGCACCTGCTCCTGCTCACTATCGGCGGGACGCCGGATCTGGATGCCCTGACCCGGCACGTCTTCACCTCGAGCAGTTGCGGAGTCTGTGGAAAGGCCACCATCGAATCGGTATTTCAGGCATTCCCACCCATTACGCAAAATTTCACCTTCGATCCCGAGGTGATTCTCGGTCTGCCGGACAAACTTCGCCGAGGGCAGGATACCTTCGACAGGACAGGGGGGCTGCACGCCTCGGCGGTATTTACCCGGGCCGGGGAATTGATCGTTCTCCGCGAGGACGTGGGGCGACACAACGCCCTCGACAAGGTGATCGGCCACGGCCTGAAGCGCGGGATCGATTTCGGGGACGCCCTCCTGTTGGTCAGCGGCAGGATTTCGTTCGAGCTGATGCAGAAAGCCCTCGCCGGGGGCATTCCCCTGGTCGCCGGCATCTCGGCCCCGAGCAGCCTCGCGGTGGAGTTCGCCCATCGCAGTGGACAGACCCTGATCGGCTTTCTCCGGGGGGGCGGTTTCTATCTGTTCTGCCCCAAAGCATGAGAGTTCCGCGCAGACCAGCGCGGAACTCTCAGAGACCTTGTAAGTCTAACGGAACGCGTTAAACCATACAAACACACACACCTCTCAACACGGGGGAAGGGCCTTCCGTATTGGAAGAAAATGCAAGATTTTTTTCTGGAGCCCGTCGCGATCGCGGGTTTTCGGGCGATCACTGTTCGTTCAGAGACCAGTCGTAGGTGCCGAAGCTGATTGCTTTTTCCGCGGTGGCACCTCTCATGTAGCGATTGACGAAATCCCTGAGGGTGCGTCCGCCGCTGGTGAAATCCTCCTCGAACCAATCGAACACAGGGGACAGCACCAGGGTGTCGCCCTCGATTCGGTTTTTGGTCGGATCGTTGAGGAAGGCGCGGACCTGTTCGTCGAGTTGGGTGTCGAGGCGGGACGCGGTAAAAGCCTCCCGAGGCATCGGAGGACAGCCCCTGGCGCCACAGACGAGGGCGAACTGGATGCGGGGATCGTCGTAGGCTCCGCGGATCAGGTCGCGTTCCAGGTATTCCAGAGTGGTGGTCCGTCCGAAGAGATCGACCGCTTTGACCCTCCAGGGCGTGCTGAACATGGATCCGATCTTTTTGATCGAGCTCACCGGATATTGGTCGACAATGAGTTGAAGGGTTTCGGCGTTGTAGACGTTGACCAGAAAGGCGATTTGTTGAGCCCGACTCCATCCCTCGAACGAGCGCCGACTGACCGCACCGGTGGTTTCCAGGTAGGCGTCGAGCGTCCCACGATTCTGTTTCAGTCCCCGGTAGTCGACCAGTCCTCGGGCATCGACATGGTCGCCCAATACCCTGGTCAGAGCCGAGTGGGAGTGATCGAAGGCCGCGGTGGCGACGGGGAGCAAGCCGCAGCAGAGCGCCACGAACAAAAGGGCTGGGGAGAGCATTCTCATGGTTGGCGTCCAAAAGTCATTCAACCAGATGGTGGGGCAAAAGGCAATCGCGGTTTTCGCGGTCCAGTCATCGGGGTG
>CAZLUZ010000156.1:0-11442 GCA_964562825.1 uncultured Akkermansia sp. | reverse complement strand
TCGCCAGAAGGTGGCCGTGGCGAGTCGCTCCACGCTCTGGCGAGCGCGGCTACGTTATGCCTGTAGCCGCCTTCGCCAGAAGGTGGCCGTGGCGAGATAGTCCACGCTCTGGCGAGCGCGGCTACGTAAGTGCCCGTCGCCGCCTTCGCCAGAAGGCGGCCTGGCGAGATGGTCCACGCTCTGGCGAGCGCGGCACCCATTCGCAAACGAAAAAAGGCCCCCCGAAGGAGGCCTTTCATCAATTCAATGCCATTGGCCAGTTTCAGGCCCGACGCACCCCAGCCTAATACTCGAGTGCCAGCTCCTCGCTGTCGGCAACAAGATACTCCTCCGCCCCAACCAGACGCTGCGAAACCTCCTCAAGCCACTGCGAAATCTGCACTTCGGCAAAGCGAGGCAATTCCTCCGGCTTGTCCAGGGCAAGGGCAAGGGAAGAATCGATGCTGACCAGTGCCGCCCTCAATTCATCCGTCACCGCGGGGAAATTCACGTCGATCGCACCCAAATAACGCGTTGTCTTCTCCGCATCACTCCCCTTCCACTTGACTCCATCGCGCTCGGCCATGGGCAGATGGGCGATAACGTAATCGGCCAGATCGGAAAACAACTCTGCGATGTCGATGATCTCCTCGTTGCAACGCATCCCTCCCGTGTTGGGAATGACCAAGGTCATCTCGGCCCCCTCTTCGGCCAGCATGTGGTCGATCCCGCTGCTCTCGCAGAAATCCGCCCAACGACGAGCACCACCGGTGTGGAGATCCACAACCACGGCGTCGTTCCCTTCAAAGGCATCGGCCACGGTGCTGAAGCTCAGGTCCTCGTCAAGGTCCCAGAAGTCTCCCCTGAATTCTTCAGTCAGATGATTCTCGTCCGACGTCACAAACAGGCTCTCAATCTCACACTCCGAAGAGAGGTGATGGTAAATGGCGCAAGCAACGGAAGACTTGCCCGAACGCTCCAAATCATTAACAACAACAATCAATTTTTTCATGCCAGATGAGGTATCCGCTTCGAGCATAATTTTCATAAAATATTATGCAAGTATTTTTATTAAGTTTTCTGAATTAAAATGATTTTCTTAGCTTTTTCCAAATGATTTGTAATTTTTATAAAAACGATTATTGTTTTTTATGAGTCTGTCTCAAGCCCGATCCAGAGGAGAAGTCTCTGTACCACCGCGCGTGTTCTGTCTGTTTGGAACCCGGCCGGAACTGATCAAAGTCGCCCCGGTGATTCGGGCCCTCGCGGAAGAAGGTGTGGAGACGGTCGTGATCAATTCCGGCCAGCATCGAGACCTGGTCCGGCCGCTGATGCAGTTTTTCGGAGTGCGCTGTGACTATGAACTCGATGTGATGCGGGAGGGCCAGAGTCTGAACGGTCTTTGTTCCCGAGTGCTTCAGGCCATCGATCCAGTGATCGGCGAGACCTCTCCAACACTGGTTCTGGTCCAGGGAGACACCACCACGGCATTCGCTGGCGCCATGGCGGCTTTCCACCGGGGAGTTCCGGTGGGTCATATCGAGGCGGGCTTGCGTTCGGGCCATGCGCTCAGCCCCTGGCCCGAGGAGATGAATCGACGTCTCATCAGCCGAATTGCGGCCATCCATTTCGCGGCAACGGAGCGGAACCGCGCAGCTCTGCTGACCGAGGGAGTCGATCCTTCGTCGGTTTTCTTGACCGGGAATCCCGTGCTTTCGGCCCTGCACGAGACCATTCTTCTGCATCGTCCCACCGGATCTCTGGCCGAGATCCTGGAAATTTCCTCCGGACTTCGCCGGATCGTGCTGACGAGTCACCGCCGAGAGAATTTCGGAAAGGCCATGGAGGATCAACTCCGCACCATCCATCGCTTCATCACAGACCACTCCGATGCCGCGCTGGTTTTTCCCGTCCACCCCAATCCCCGGGTCCGCGCCACGGTGGATGCGGTGATGCCGCCGCACGAGCGGATCTTTCTGGTCGAGCCCATGTCCTATCCCGACTTCGTGCATCTACTCGCCGAAGCCGAACTGATCGTCTCCGATTCCGGAGGAATTCAGGAGGAGGCGCCCAGCCTGAGAAAACCCCTTCTGGTGCTGCGAGAGAACACCGAGCGTCCGGAAGCGATCGAGGCCGGCGTCTCGCGTCTCGTAGGAACGGACAGCGCGCGGCTCCGGGGTGAGATGGAGGCCGTGTGGCGCGGCGCGCAGTGGGCGGAAGAGGTGCGTCGGGGGGCCAGGGGCAACCCCTTCGGCGACCACCGAGCGGCCCGGCTGATCGCGACGGAGACGGCTCGCTACCTCGAATCGGTGGCGCTGGTCGGCTAGCATTCGAGCCCCGCGCCCCCCCTTGGGAGACGATTGAAAAACTCAATCGTCTCTCCCCGGAATGACGGTAATGGGACCGGTCTACTCGCTATCGCCAAAGTAGAGGCGAATACCGCGGCCACGCCATGCCTGGTAGATGTCCTCCTCCAGTTGCTCGAAGGTGCGTCCGGCCAGCAGGGCCTGGTAGGCCTCCGGAGGCATGACTCCAGATTTTAGTTTCTTAAGAAATTCCTTGATATTCCGGGCATCGCCTGCGCCGTCCATGTGAAAAAAATAATACATCACGAGGGCGGCCACTCCGTAGTTCAGGTTCCCCTGTTCGGTGAAGCTTTCGTAGGATTGCTGCGCCCAGTGCTCGAAACGGGGCACCCGGATTTCATCGCCGAGCGCCCTGCCTCCGGTGTTGTTCTCTCCGTAGGCGGTCACATAATCCCTGAGGGCATTGATGTCATCGACGTTGAATTTACCGGACCGGTATCCGCTGGTGGCGATATACTCGGCGAGGCCTTCCGTAAACCACCCCCGCGCGCCGGGAACGTAGTATTCGCGATCCGTCAACTGGTGGCAGATCTCATGTGCCAGGGTGGAATTTTCTTCCCCGTGATCGATGCTGTATCCGCTCCCCACCTTTTTCACTCCGAGACTGGACAGGGGCACGAGGATGGTGTCTTTGCCTCCGAAATAGACTCCTGCCGTCCCGCCGGGCCCTCCCATCTGGGCATATTCCTGCTCGGTTTCGCAGAGATCGATGCGAAAGCGCTTTTCCTGGAAGGGCTTCACCATGCCCAGGGGCAGTTCGCGGCAGAACTGGTTGGTCGCCTCGAAGAGGAGGGCAAAACGCCGGACCACCGAGGTATTCAACCTGACATTGCAGTGAAACTCGTAGTGGGGGCTGGCATACACCCAGGTGTCGGGGCCGTCCTGGAGAATCTCGATCTCCTGACTCGGTGAAACAGAGATCAAACGCGGCCAGGGTCCGTCCCAGTTTCCCTCCGGCACGGCACCATCGCCATGTCGGGCATCCCACTCGCCGAGAAACTCTTGATCCGCCGCGGAAAGATTCGAGATGGGCACCGGATAGTTCCTGCCCCCCATTTCGAGGACGACGGTATCTCCGTTGATTTCGACAACCTCGGCCCGAATCTGAACCCCCTCCGTGTTGGTGAAGGTTCGCTCGCTTCCGCAAACGATCCCCAGGGAGGCCACGATCGACGGGATAACCACTCGCAAAAAACCCATACCCGCTACCTATGCCAAAAAGGAACCGGTTGTCTCCTCGAATTCACGGCTTTTTCCGGCGAAATTTCAAAAAATTTACAATAAACCGCCGGCCCGGACGTCTTACAATAGCAGCAACAACCGACAATCTTAGCAGCAGCAAGATTGCCTTCTTCCCCTAAAAGGCCCGTCTTCCCGTTCCGAGACGGGCCTTTTTTTGCCCGGTAACTCCGGCCGAAATCGCAACGCTTTCCGGCTTGCCAAAAATGCCGATTCACGCGAACGAAGGGGCGCCATGACGAACTGTCTCGCGACCTACATCCACGACCTGAGCCCCTTCCTTCTCCAGATCAAGGGAAATTTCGGGGTGCGCTGGTATGGATTCATGTATGTCCTCGGTTTTCTCGGAGCCTATTTTCTGCTCCGCTGGTTCAGCCGGATCGGCTGCTGCGAGCTCCGGGAAGAAAAGGTGGGAGACTTCGTCACAATCATCGCGCTCGTAGGAATCATGTTCAGCGGGCGACTCGGCTTTATGCTGATGTACAATTTCGATGTCTTCGTGCGGAATCCGCTGAGTTTTTTCGACTTTCTCGGCGGTGGCATGGCGAGCCACGGCGCCATCCTGGGCACCACTCTGGTGGTCTTTCTCTATGCGCGCTGGCAGAAGGTCTCCTGGATCGGATTGGGCGACAATCTTGTCATCACCGGAGCCCTGGGAGTTTTCTTCGGGCGCATCGGCAACTTCATCAACGGGGAACTCTACGGACGCGGTCCCACGGAGCACCCTTGGGCCATGAAGTTTCCCGCCGAAATTCGAGACCGAACTCTGGATGAACTCGTCGGCTTCGCGGAACGGGCGGCAACCATCGTTCCCGGTTTCGCAGAACAGGCCCAAAGAATCGCGGAAACAAGCCGGTCGGCCTACGACGTGGCCGATCTGTTCATCGCGACGGCCCGAAAAAACGAGGCTTTCGAGACATTTCTGGGACAGGAGCTGCTCATCCCCCGGCATCCCTCGCAGATCTACCAGTCGCTCTGCGAGGGCCTCCTCGTCTTCGTCATCCTCATCGCCATCCGCCTGAAGTGGCGCAACGCCTACCACGGCATTCTCTCCGGGACCTTTTTCATCCTCTACGCCATTGCCCGGATCGCCATCGAAAACCTGCGGGAACCCGATTCCAGCCTCATCCTGGGGATCACCAAGGGCCAGTTCTACTCGATCTTCATGATCCTGATCGGAGCCGGCTTTCTGACTTACGCTTTCACGGTGAAGCGGCAAAGCCAGGCGATGCCCCAGGCCACCGAATCCGGCTCCAACGGGGCCTGATTTCCGCAATATGCCCGGCGAAATCCGGAGGGGGCGGAGGTCGTCCCCGAAATTCCGGACTCCGCTTTGACCCTTTCCAGGCGGGGTGGTAGTTTCGACCCGCTCCCCTTTTCGGCAGCCAAGACATGAGTGATAACGACGGTTCATCCGGTTACAAGGAAACGCTGAACCTCCCCCACACCGAATTTCCCATGCGGGGAGACCTCATCAAGAGAGAGCCTCCTCGACTGGAGAAGTGGGAGCGGGATGGGATCTACCGCCAGGTCATCGATCGGAGGAAAGCCGAGAATGCGGCGACCTATATCCTGCACGACGGTCCTCCCTTCGCCAACGGAGATGTTCACATGGGCACAGCTCTGAACAAGGTGCTCAAGGATCTCGTGTTAAAGAGCAAATCGATGGCCGGTTTTCTCTGTCCCTACGTCCCGGGCTGGGACTGTCACGGTCTGCCCATCGAGTTTAAGGTGGTGAAGGCCTCAAAGGGACTTTCCCCCGCGGAGATTCGGCGGGAATCGGAGAAGTTTGCTCGGAAATTTATCGACATCCAGCGTCGTTCCTTCCGACGTCTCGGTGTGTTCGGGGACTGGGATGCCCCCTATCTGACGCTGGACCCCGCATACGAGGCCGATATCGTGCGTGTCTTTGCCACCCTGGTGGAAAAAGGGTTGGTCTACCAGAGCCAGAAACCGGTGCAATGGAGCTACGGAGCACAGACCGCGCTGGCCGAAGCCGAGGTGGAATACGAGGATCGCAAGGATCCCTCCATCTACGTCAAATTTCCTCTCGTGACGGGCGATCTGGCCGAGGAGACTTCTATCGTCATCTGGACGACCACTCCCTGGACTCTGCCGGCCAACCTCGGAATCGCCTTGCACCCCGAGCTGACCTACGTCCAAGGCGAATTTTCCAACGAAGCAAAGGAACGGACGGAGAACTTCGTCGTGGTGAAAGAACTTCTCGAATCGTTTGCGGCCAAGACCGGATTCACCCCCACGGGCGATTTGCGCGAAATCAAAGGCGCTGCCCTGGAGGGATGCGAGGCGAAACACCCTTTCCTGGAGCGGACCTCCCGCATCATCCTGGCGGATTTCGTCACCACCGACACGGGAACCGGGGCGGTCCACATCGCCCCCGGGCACGGTGCCGACGACTATATCGCCGGCCAGAACAACCAACTCGGGCTGCTTTCCCCGGTGGATGACGAGGGAAAATTCACCGACGAAGTCGGGGTGGAGGAGTTGGTGGGAAAACATGTGTTCGATTGCAACGTCCCCATCATCAAGATTCTCGCCGCCTCGGGACACCTCGTGGGCAAGGAGAACTATGCGCACAGTTATCCCCACTGCTGGCGATCAAAGACGCCCATCATCTTCCGCTCGGTACCGCAGTTCTTCATTCGCATCGACGATTTGCGCGCCGCTGCGCTGGAGCAGATCGACCGGGTCACCTGGCTGCCGCACTGGGGACGCAATCGGATCTATGGCACGGTGGAGTCGCGCCCCGACTGGTGTATCTCCCGCCAACGCACCTGGGGTGTCCCCTTGCCGGTCTTCTTCGATGCCGCTTCGGGAGAACCCATCATCGACGCGGCGGTAGCCCGGAAGGTCGCCGACAGTTTCGAGGAGCATGGGACCAATCTCTGGTTCGAAAAGGACGACGCCTGGTGGGCCGATGCGGTCGGTCTACCCGAGGGAACGAAGCGCTGCCGAGACACCCTGGATGTCTGGATCGACTCGGGTTCCAGCCACGTCGCGGTCATGGACCGCCACCCGGAGCTTCATTCGCCTGCCGACCTCTACCTCGAGGCCACCGATCAGCACCGCGGCTGGTTCCAGAGTTCCCTCATGATCAGCACCGCGGTTCGGGGCACGGCTCCCTACAAGACCGTAATGACCCACGGCTTCGTGGTGGACCAGGATAAGAAGAAGCTGTCCAAGTCCGAAGCGGAAAAGTCGGGCAAACCCATCGATGCGGCCCATTTCTACAACAAATACGGGGCAGACATTCTGCGGCTGTGGGTGAGCAGTGTCGACTGGCAGAACGAGGTGCCCTTCGGCGAGGATCTCTTCAAGCAGACCACTGAGCCCTACCGGAGGTTTCGCAACATCCTGCGCATCCTGCTCGCCAACCTCGACGACTTCGACGCCGCAACCGACGCGGTGGGTTCGGAGCACTTCACCCTGGTCGATCGTTGGGCCATGGAACGGCTGCATCGGGTGGTCGCGGAGTGCCGGGAGGCCTACGACGCCTTCGAGTTCCGCCGGGTCTTCAACACCTTGAACCAGTTCTGCGCCAACGACTTGAGTGCGCTCTACGTCGACATCACCAAGGATCGGATGTATTGCGATGCCACCTCATCGCTCCGCCGAAGGGCGACCCAGACCGTGATGCACCGCATCTTCGAGTCGACCGTGAAACTGCTGGCACCGATTCTCGCCTTCACCGCGGACGAGGCCTGGGAGCACGGCGGACACGATACCTCTGTCCACCTCGAGTTGTTTCCCGACCCCGACCCCGAGTTCGGCGGCAGGGAGGCCAGCGATAAAGTCGAAGTCCTGATCGCGCTGCGCGAGCTGGCCCAGGTGCAAATCGATGCGGCGATCAAAGAGGGACAATTCAAAAAACGGGAGCGCGCCGCCGTGACGTTCAAGCTGAGCAAGGGGCATCCCGCCCGAGACCTGATCCGCCAGCAGCACGATGACGTCCTCGAATTTCTCATGGTCTCATCCGTCCGGGTGGGACGGGGCGTGCCACAGGAAAGCAATGCTCAGGTCGCGGAAACCCTCGACCCCGAATGCCCTCGCTGCCGCCGATCCATCCCGCGCTCGCCGGACCACGACGAGTGCTGCGAACGCTGCGCCGCTGTGATCGGTTGAACCGCCCTCCCCCCTCAAATCCATGAAATACATCATCGGTATCAGTCTACCGCTCTACATCCTCGATCAGCTGACCAAGTGGGTTATTCTGCAGAAGTTTCCCGACGCCCCACCTCCCCATGTCCACGAGGCGATCATCCCCGGATTCTTCAACCTGACTCGGGTGCACAATACAGGCATGGCCTTCGGCCTGTTGAACGGAAATCCCTATGCGAACTGGATATTCGGCGGCATTGCCGCCGCTGCCATGATCATCATCATCGTGATGTGGCGGCGAAACGCCTTTCCCGATCCGCTGACCCGGGTATCGGTCGCGCTACTCATCGCCGGCATCTTCGGCAACCTGACCGACCGGATTCTCCCGGGGCGTGGCTACGTGGTGGACTTTCTCGACTTCAAACTGCCTTTCTACCACCTGATCGATCCGAGGTCCGGGGGGCACTTCCCTTCCTTCAACGTGGCCGACTCGTGCATCTGCATCGCCGCGGGGCTCCTCATCATCGGCGCTATTCTGGGGATGCGCGCCGAAGCCAGGCAGAAACGTGCCGCAGAGGAGAAACCGGCCCGATGACGGTGAAATTCCGGATCTTTTTCATCGCCATCCTGATCGCGGGATTCTCGGGACTCTGGGCAATACGCTGCGGATACGACCGCTTGGAAAAACGGATTGACCCGGTGGAGTCCGCCGGGGCAGCCCCGGGAGACAATCAGTAGAGGACTTCGAGCAGCTCGACCTCGAAGATGAGGGTCTGATCCGGACCGATCGTGGGCGGGCTCCCCTGTTTCCCGTAGGCGAGATCGGGGGGGATGGTGAAACGGTATTTGGCTCCCTCGCGCATCAGCTGAATGCCTTCGGTCCATCCGGCGATGACCCGGTTGAGGGGGAAGACGGCGGGCCGGCCCCGCTGCACACTGCTGTCGAAAACCTTCCCTCCCGGCAGGTACCCGTGGTAGTGCACCTTCACCGAGTTGAACATGGTCGGTCTGCGTCCCGTGCCCTCCCGGATGACTTCGTATTCGAGGCCGGAAAAGGTTCGGTGCACCTTCGGGCCGGAGGCGGACGGCTTTTGCGGCGCCGGCGAATCGCTCGCCGGATAGGCCGCCGGAGGTGCCGCGGGAGAGACAGGAAGTTCACCGCTCTTGTCCGGGGTGCAGCCGAGGAGCAGGCAGAAAAATGGCAGTGCGAAGGTCGGACGCCGCATCGCGCGTAGTCTCGCATCCCTCCCCTTCCCGTCCAAGGAAAAGAATACGGGGCTCCATCCCGGCTCACGGGGAATCCCACCCGACCGGATCTTCGCTTGCCAAAAATCGCGGATTTGCCGAAGCTGGCGGGTAATCCAACCGATCATGAGGACCTTCCTGGTATCACTCGCCGCCATCACCTTGCCGCTTTTCCTCCACAGTGCCGAAGGCCGTTTCCGCGTATGGACCAACAACGAGGGCCGAACCATTTCCGCCGAAATCACGGCACTCGAAGGAGACACCGCCACCCTGAAGATGGAGGACGGGAGGGAGTATCCCGTGTCCCTGTCCAGCCTCAGCGAGGAAGACAACGCTTTCGCCCGAGAGTGGCTGGCGAGACAGGAAACCCTGACCAGATTCGGCGTGATCGAAGCCGAGATCGGTATTCCCACCGAGCCGATCATCCAGTCTCCCTTCGACGAGGACACCCCCCGCACCCAAAAGGGAGAAATCGCCGGATGGAAGGCGGGGATCGGCGAGTGGCGCGTCGAGGAGGGCGCTTTGATCGGCGACGAACTGCCGCAGAACAATCACGCCTCGTCGCTCACTTACAAACTCGAAGCGACGGACCTCATCATCACCGCCGAGGTTCGCCTGGGTGAAGCCGAACAGATCACATTCGCCTGCCGAGACACGGTGCCGCCGAATCTCCATCTCGGACGACTCTATATCACCAGGGATAAACTCTGGATCCAACACATGACCGGCATCTCCACCAGCACCAAGAGCGAGCGACTGGTCACGGAGGAGGTGAGCATCGATCCGGAGGAATGGTATCGCGTCACGATCGAGATCGTGGGAGAACAATTCCGGGCCAAAGTCGGCGATGAGGAAATCGAAGCCAGTCATCCCCGTTTCTCCGATGCCAAGGGAATCGTGGCCCTGGTGAACCGGGGGCAGGGAGCCCGATTTCGCAATGTCGCCCTCTGGCACGCGAAGACCAGGGAGTAGCGAGACGCCCGCCCTTTCGCAACCCTGCTCCGTGCGATGACCCCAGGGCCCCACGGCCTCGGTTCACTCGGCCAGAAGCCGGATCGACTCGACGATCAGAATCACCGGAGTCCGGTGGTATCTGGTGTGGGCCGGAGACACCTCGGCCCGAACCTCCACCGGCTTCTCCAACAGGCCCTCGATTCGCCCCTCCAGCGAGGCGGGGACAGAGAGATGGAAAATCGTCTGGTCCAACACGCTGTAAGGCCCCTCCTCGCCATCTTCCACCCGGATCGTGATCGGCTGTGAGGAGAAGAGAAAGTGGCCCGATTGGACCGGCTGCGGCAATTCGAAGGGGTCTGGGACCGGCGCCACCAGGGTGTTGATAACCCCGCGAACGAGGATGGCGTCCCCCGCGGTAAGGACCACCGGTTCGCCGGGAAACAACTCCGCCCGCAGTGGAGCCAGCCCTGCGAGGATGAGAATGAAGGGGAGCAAGAGGGATTTCATCGCAATGAGCCGAACCGGCGACGGGCGAAAGAAATCATCGCGACCCCACCGTGTCAACGCTCCCGGTTTCGGCTCCGATAACTCCTTGTCAAATTCCGCCGAAAACCGGAGGATGGTACAGGCAAAGGAGGAATCACCATGGCAGGAGAAATGAAAGACTCGAACGTGGCCAAAGTGAAGGTCGGCTTTGACGGTCGAGTCCACAAATGGTATCGCGGCCCGCTGGCCAAGGAGCGCTTCGAGAACGAGCACCGCATCCTGAAGTACCTCGAGGGGCAGGGCTGCCAGTTCGTCCCCCGGGTGCTGGAGGCCGATCCCGAAGAACTCTACCTCGTGACGAGCAATGTGGGTCACAAAGTCGGCGAGATCAATCAGGACAAACTGGATCACCTCTTTCGCGAATTGGAGAATTACGGCGTGGAACACGACGACCAGGCGAACCGGAACGTGACCTACAACCCGCGCCTGGGGCGATTCTGTATCATCGATTTCGAGTTCGCCAGGATTCTCTCTACCGGAGAGGGTTTGAGCCACGCGGAAGCGGAGGAGGAAGGACGTCGCTGGGGATTCGCCTCGACTCCCTTCCCCCCACAGGATGACTCCTCCGCCGTGGAGGCCGACTGAGATGGCGGAGCTTTCGATTCATTCGGGCCGCCCTGACGGAGCCGGCGCAGAACGGGTTCTGGTGCGCTGGTCGGCCCTGACCGACCCGGGCCGATACCGCAAAAACAACGAGGATGCCTTCCTCGCCCTGCGCATGGATCCCCGCGAGGTGCACTACCTGGGCAAGTATGGAGACAGCGATTTCGATGCGGGCGACCTGATTTTTGCGGTCAGCGACGGGATGGGGGGACACAATGCTGGCGAATTCGCCAGCAAGATCGCCGTGCAAAAGATCACGGAACTGCTCCCCGCGGCCTTCCGCCTCGATGTTCAGGGACTCAGCGGCGGGGTCGGGGAACTCCTGGAACAGGTCTTCGACGCTATCCACCAGGAGATCCGGCATCTCGGGCAGGCCTACAGCGAACTCGAC
>CAZLUZ010000155.1:0-11455 GCA_964562825.1 uncultured Akkermansia sp. | reverse complement strand
TTGTAAAAACTTGAAGGAAGCGCATAGGCATGTCGTCGATTTGCTGAGAAGAGTTTGAGCTTGTCAAAAACTTTTCCTTCCAACTCCAGCTCAAATTAGGACAATGCCCTTCGGTGAAATGCATTGCATGAGAAAAGACAAGGTCTCCCCCTCCATGACCCGATGCGTCAGGGGACGAAACCTTGTGTGACGATCGCAGATACCCTGTTGCATCTGCGATCCGAGGCGGTCCGGGGTTTCGGCTCGTCAACTCCCGCGCAGCACGGCCTCGATGGCCTGATCGATATCGGCGATGATGTCGTCGATATTCTCGATCCCCACGGACAGCCGGATCAGCCCGGGTGAGATTCCGGCCCCGGCCTGTTGCTGCTCGTTCAGTTGGGAATGGGTGGTCGTGGCGGGATGAATCGCGAGGGATTTCGCGTCTCCGACGTTGGCCAGATGGGAGAACAGTTTGAGGGTCTCGATGAACTTCTGCCCGGCTTCCCGCCCGCCCTTGATCTCGAACACCACCATGGAGCCACCTTTGCCCCCGAGATACCTCAGGTTCCTCTCGTATTCGGAATCCTCGGGCAATCCGGGGAACCTGACCCATTCCACCCCCGGGTGGCCCTGGAGGTGTTTGGCCACGGCGGTGGCGTTCTGGCAGTGGCGTTCCATGCGCAGGGGTAGCGTCTCGATGCCCTGCAGGGCGATCCAGGCGTTATCGGGCGAGAGACAGGCTCCCAGATTGCGCAACGGCACCGTGCGCATGCGGAGGATGAAAGCCAGGGGAGCCAGCGGTTCGGGCAGGTCGTGCCCCCAACGCAGGCCGTGGTAGGAGGTATCCGGCTCGTCGAAGAGCGGATGCCGCCCCGCTCCCCAGGGAAACTTGCCGGAATCGACCACCACCCCCCCGATTCCGGTGCCGTGTCCGCCCAGCCACTTGGTCAGGGAATGAATCACGATGTCCGCCCCGTGCTCGATGGGCCGGCAGAGATAAGGGGTGGAAAAGGTGGCGTCCACGAGCAGGGGAAGTCCCGCGGCGTGAGCCACATCGGCGAGCGCGGCGATGTCCGTGACCTCCGAGGCCGGGTTCGAGACCGTCTCACAAAAGACCGCCCGGGTCCGTTCATCGATCGCGGCAGAAACTTCCCCGCCATTCTGCGCATCGACCAGCTTTACCTCGATCCCGAGAGCCGGGAGGATATCGTTGAACTGGGTGTAGGACCCGCCGTAAAGGTTCCGGGCCGACACGATGTTGTCGCCGGCCTGAGCCAGGTTGATGATGGAGTAGAAAACCGCAGAGGTTCCTGATGCCACCGCCAGTCCGCCCATCTCGGGAGCTCCCTCGAGCAGGGCGACCCTTTTCTCCAGGACATCGTTCGTCGGATTCATGAGCCGCGAGTAGATGTTCCCCAGTTCCTTCAGGGCGAAAAGATTTGCGGCGTGTTCGGTGGAATCGAACACGTAGGCAGCCGTCCGGTAGACGGGCACACCTCGCGAGTTGGTGGTGGGATCGGGCGACTGACCGCCGTGGAGACAGAGGGTTTCGAGTTTCATGGAGGGTTCAACATGGGCGAGCCAAGCGGTTTTGGCAAGATCCGTCCGGGGCGCTCGCGCCCCCGCTTCGGCGATGAACGGTTTCCGCTGCTTCGCCGTCGCGATCCCGGGGGTCATTCCCGGGGCCAGCATCTCTCGGGACCCTGGCCGAGTTGCCACCGCACGTATTCCGGTGGAGGGTCGCCGATGTCGACAATGTGTTGCGGGGCGAAGGGAACTTCGGCCCCGAAACAGAGGTAGCCCTCATCGCCCGGATCGCAGCTCGTCGGTTGGTTGTCGAGGAGACCGACATAGAGGGACCCGACGATCTCGCTGACGTTCACCCACATGCGCTCTCCCTGGATCAAGGGGCCATGTCCATCGTCCTCCAGTCGGATCTCGAAGATCAGACGCGCAGCTCGACCAACGGCCAAACTGCGTCGCTGCTCGGCTGGGGGAATCCAGAAGGTGTCGGGATTCTCCCGGTGGGAAGCCTCCGCGGATCGGAGTTCCCATTCATCGCGTTGCATGGTGGCGAGTCTCATGGCACGGGATCAGGACATCGGCCCCCTGATTGGGGGAACCAGTGGCGGGCAGCCTGCCGGTATTCACCCCCTGTGACCTGCTTTCGGCTTGGCGAATCGTTCTCAGACGCGTCGTGATGGGCAGATCATTTGCTGAGAAACTTCTGCACGTCCTCCAAGTCCAATATCCGCTCGATCTCCGCCTCGTAATCGCCCACGCCGATGGGGAGATTGAGTTGACGCACCGATACGGTTCCGCCCGGGGTCTCCACCAGAAAGACCTTCCCGTCGCTGAATCGATGGTCTGTCCCGTTGATGATGATCCCTTCGGTGTCGCCTTCGTATTGCACCACCGGCCCCTCTTTTGGCTTGATGTGTCCCGTCCAACTTGAACCTGCCAAGGCTTCCCCGGCGAAGTCGGGGAAGATGACAAATCCCAATTGCTGGCCGGAACGAATTCCGTAGACGTAAGTCTTCGCACTGGTTCCTGACACAATCGTGGAGGAGCCTCCCCCGAGCTTTTCCTGACACCCGGTGACCAAAAGAACCATGGCGCACCAGGCTATCCATTGAAGGAGACGTATCGCTGAAGTCCCTGTGTGGAACGTTGGCTTCATGGAAATGATCGTAAAGCACGTACAACATTTGTCAAGACGAACCGGAGCGCCCAGTATCTAGATCAATTGGCGCTTCTTCACCGTGAGATAGCGGGTCACCACCTCGGTGCACAACTCCTCGTGATCCGGCACGCCTAGTTCCACGCCGAGATGGCTCAGTTTTCGCCCCGTTTCCCGCAGGTCCTGCCACTGAAAATGCCCCGCCAGACGGTCATAGATGGCCGACGGGTCTTCGGGCAACTCCCCCCCCTGAAAAAGCGGATGGGCCATCTCCGGCCGCACCATGTTGACCAGGATGAGATGTTGCCGACTCACCAGGGGCAGACTCTCGAAGAATTGCTCCGACGAGAGAGGATCGCTCAGGTCCACCAACATGACCAGCAGCGCCCGGCGAGTGAGCCGCTGCCGCAGACTGATCATGAGCTGCTCGTAATCCGGGGCCACCGGATCGGGCTCTAGCGTGTAGAGGGCATCCCGCACCACGTTGTAGTGCTCCTTCCCGTTCCTTCCCCGGATGAATCGATCGACTTTGTTGGCGAAACTGATGAATCCGAAGAGATCCCCCTGCCGCTCGGCCACGGAGGCCAGCACCAGGGCGCAATGGAGAAACCGCTCCAGTTGGGTGGTCACGGCGAATTCACCTCCGGCGCTGTCCTCGCGATAGAGCCAATCGCCCTCCAGGTCCTCTTCGACGGGGACCCGGATCTCCCTCGCGCTGTAGCGGGAGTGATCCACGATCACGTAGATCTCCTGAGTCTTCTCGATCTGGTAGGTGCGGGTGACCGGTATGCGCCGCCGCGCCGTCGCCTTCCAGTCGATATCGATGTAGTCGTCGCCCGATTGGTATTCGCGCAATTGCTCGAAGTCCCGCCCCTTGCCCACCTGCCGCACCGCATGCGCTCCGTCGAATCCTCGCATGAGAAAGAGCGCGGAGAGCCGTTTGCGCTCCAGGCTGAGATCGGGGTAGATGCGCATCTCGAGATCGAGGCGATATTCCCGCCGCACCAGCCAGAGACCGAGGACGGAGGGGCCCTCCACATTGACCGCCTCGATGAAGGCCTGGCCCCGACGCAGCCCGGTGAGTTCAAGGATCGAGCGGTAGACCTTCCCCTCCTCGATCGGGCCGATTCTTCTCACCACCTCGCCCTCGATCCGGTAGGAGGAAGAGGTGGTAATTCCATATCGAATCCAGCTCTGCCCCGAGCCCCGGTTGGTAAAGGCGGCCACCACCTCGCAGGGCCGCCCCTTGGTGCAGCGGACCAGGTCGGGAAATTCCACCGCGAGATCGCGGAGCAGGCGCAGCGAGAGGGTGCCGTCGACCGCCATCGCCACCGCGAGCAGAACGAGGAGAAACAGCGCGATGGTGCGGAGCAGGCCGGTGTCGAAGACGACCACAGTCGTCAGGGGAACCACGACCAGAGCCGCGATCCAGAGCAGCAGATGACTGGGGACCACTCGCATGCCGCCCGGTTCCTACGCCCTAGCGGGGAACGGCCACCGCCTCGAGCAGTTTCCCGATCGCCTCGCTCACCGTCACGCCCTCGATCTCGTACTCCGGCCGCAGCACGATCCGGTGGGAGAGGACCGGATAGGCCATCGTCCTCACATCGTCGGGAGTGACGAAATCCCTCCCCTCGATCGCGGCATGAGCCCTGCTGGAGAGAAGCAGCGCCCCCGTGGCCCGGGGACCGGCGCCCACCTGGATGCTGTCCATCTCCCGCGAGGTGCGCACCAGTTCCACCACGTAGTCGACCAGTTCATCCTTCACCGTCAAGGACTGGAGCGCCCGACGCATCCGCAGGATCTCCGACCCCGTCAGAACCGGCTGCACCGCTCCGCTTTCGAGAATCTGCTCGGGAGCGCTCTCCCCGAGCCACGCCCGGGCGAGGAGTTTCTCATCCTCCTCCGTGGGGTAATCCACCTCAACCCGCAGGAGAAACCGGTCTTTCTGGGCCTCCGGCAGCGGGTAGGTCCCCTCGTATTCGATCGGATTCTGGGTGGCGAAGACGGTGAAGCTGTCCGGAAGCCGGTGGGTCACCCCATCGATGGTGACAAGTCGCTCCTGCATCGCCTGGAGCAGGGCCGACTGGGTCTTGGCCGGGGCCCGGTTGATCTCGTCGGCGAGGAGAAAAGAGGTGAAGATGGGCCCTTTGACCAGGTGAAAAGCACCCTCCTGCAGGTTGAAAATGTTCGTGCCCGTGATGTCCGAGGGCATCAGATCCGGGGTGAATTGAATCCGATTGAAATCGGAACCCAGCACCCGGGCCAGGGTGCGGACGAGCAGCGTCTTGGCCACGCCGGGTACCCCCTCCAGGAGGATGTGGTGCCCCGTGAAGATGGCGATCAGGGAATACTCCACGACCTGATGCTGACCGATGATGACCTTCCCCACCTCGGTCCTGGCCCGGGACAGAACGTCCTTGACCATCCGAACTTCCTCTTCGTGGGGACCGACATCCATACCCCGGGAGTCATCGCAAAAAAGCGGTCCGCCGTCAACCTGCCAGATGGCCAATCCCCCCCTGGGGTCGGCGGGGCCACCGCTCGGGCAAGACCCATGCCCGGGATCTCCGCGCGCGGTGGCGACGGAGGGAAATGCGACACCGGGGGATATCTTCTCGTTTTTCTTTGCCGATTCCGGGTATCTTGGGGTCATGTCCGAGGATTCCGAATGCTCCGTCTCCGGCGAAGATTCCAGAGAGATCATCGAATCGATCGTGTCGCGACTCCGCGAGACCGGCATGCGCCGAACCGATGCCCTGGAGGAACTGCTCCGCGCCATGCTCGCCCACCACCGGCCCTTCCTTCTCTCCGAACTCGCCGAAATGCCCGGCCTGTCCGGTCGGGATCAGGCCACGATCTACCGTCTCGTGACCAAACTGAAGGACGTCGGCATCATCCGCCAGATCAGCCTGGGGGAGAAGGGCAACTACTTCCAGCTCCACCTCCCCGACCACCATCACGACTACGTGGTGTGCCGGGAGTGCGGCAAGATCACCGAAGTTCCCTTCGACTGCGTCCTCGGCGCGATCCAGGAAAAACTCTCCAGAGAATTCGGCTGGACCAACCTGTCTCACTCCCTGGCCTTCCAGGGGGTCTGCCCCGCCTGCCAGTGAAGCATGCCCCGCCCAGGATCCGCGAGGTCCGGCCCGGTGACGCCCCGGCGATCGCGGCCATCTACAACCACTACATCGAGGAGACGGTGGTCACCTTCGAGGAACAGCCCCTCGCTCCCGCCGAGATGGCGAGCCGCATCGACCGGTTGACGGACCTGGGCCTGCCCTGGATCGTCCTCGAAGCCGGCCAGAACCTCCGCGGCTATGCCTGCGCCGGTCCCTGGCACACCCGTTCCGCCTTTCGCTACAGCGTGGAATCTTCCGTCTATCTCGATCCCGGGGAAACCGGCCGGGGCCACGGCAGGCAACTCTACTCCGCACTGATCCGCCGTCTCGGGGAGGGTGGATCGCACAGTGTCATCGCCGCGATCGCCCTGCCCAACCCCGCCAGCGTGGCCCTGCACGAGAACCTGGGCTTCACCCGGGCCGGAACCCTCCGCGAGGTCGGCTTCAAGTTCGGCAAATGGATCGACGTCGGCTACTGGCAACGCCTCCTCGACGGATCGACCTGACCCCGGCTCCACATATCGCTCCGATTTCGCTTGCCCTCTTCCGTTTCCCATGTTTCTGTCTTTACAGAAATATTGAAGGTGAACGATCTGCCCCCATTTGCCCGCAACTTCATTCTCCACTGGGGAGAACTGGGCACCAACTGGGGCATCAACCGGACCGTGGCCCAGATCCACGCCCTCCTGCTTCTCTCGGAGCAACCCCGTCATGCGGAGGACATCTGTCGCACCCTGGGAGTCGCCCGGTCCAATGTGAGCACCAGCCTGAGAGAACTGCAGAACTGGGGCATCGTTCGCGTGGTGCATCTGCCGGGGGACCGCCGCGATCACTTCGAGTCGATGGCGGATGTCTACGAGATGTTCCGCGTCATCGCGGCGGAGCGAAAAAAGCGCGAGGTCGACCCCGCCCTCCGCATGCTCCGGGAATGCCGCGACCAAGCCGGGACCGAACCCCCTGACGGCAACGCCCACGCCCGCGAAAAACTGGATCAACTCCACGATTTCTTCCAGACCTTCTGCGATTTCTACGATCAGGTCGACAAACTCCCCACCTCGGCCGCGGTCAAGGTGTTCCGAACCGGCGACAAAATCATCCGGACCCTCGGGCTGAACAAATGACCCGACTCCACCCCCTTTTTTCACCATTAATTTCTTTTTTTTCAGAAATGTCCGTAACAACGATTAAAAAGGAAACCTGCCTCCCGCCCCCCTACGCCGGGGTCCTTCTGAAGGCTCTGATTCTTCCGGTCCTCGCCACCCTGGCGGGCCTCCTCCTGCCGCTCCCGGCCTGGTTGTGGATGTGGATGATCGCCTTCGCCCTGTGGGCGGGATTCAAGTTCGCCGCGTTCGCCCGGGCCGGTGGACGGAGTGCGGTCGATTCCGCCTTCTTTCTCTGGCCCGGGATGGACCCGCGCCCCTTCGCCCGTCTCCGAAGTGGCGTTGGCGTTCCGGTCCGGCTCTCCTCTGCGGCTTTCGGCTTCGCCGGAGGAGGGCTCCTGCTGCTGGCCGCGGTGAACCTCGCCGGCGCCCCCCTCGTCGCGGGGGCTCTGGGCTTCACTTCTATCATCCTCCTGCTCCATTTTGGGCTCTTCGTCGTCCTCGCCAGCGGCTGGCGGCGGCTCGGCTACCCGGTCGACCCGATCATGCAGGCGCCGTGGCGGAGCCGTTCGCTCCTGGAATTCTGGAGCCGGCGATGGAACCGGGGCTTCAGCGACTGGACCCGGGATTTCCTCTTTGGCCCCCTCTCCCGGCACTGCGGGCCCCGGCGGGGCCTGCTCGGGGGATTTCTCCTCTCGGGTTTGCTGCACGAATGGGTCATCTCGGTGCCGGCACAGGCCGGTTTCGGTGGGCCCACGCTCTACTTCCTCCTCCAGGGACTCAGCGCCCTCCGGGAGAGGCACCGGGCTCACCCCCGCGGCAAATGGAGCCGTCTGCGCTGCGCCGCGGTCATCCTCCTTCCGCTTCCGCTCCTCTTTCACCCTCCCTTTCTCCGGGAGGTGATCCATCCCATGCTCGCCTTTGCCCCATGAACCCGCTCGTCCCCATCCTCTACCTCTGTGGCGCCGTCCAGTTCGGCATCCTCGTGGCCAGCGCCATGGCTCCCCGGGTGCTCCGCTGGAATCACCACCTCGCCTCCCTCCCTCCCCTGCTCCGGCGCATGTTCTGGGTCTACGGCTGTTTCATCGTGTTCCTCATCCTGGCCTTCGGCATCCTGACCTTCGCCTTTGCCCTGGAATTCGCCGAGGGAGGGCCACTGGCCCGCGCCGTCGCCCTGATCATCGCGCTCTTCTGGGGCCTGCGCCTCGCCGTCCAGTGTTTTGTCTTCGACGCCCGCCCCTGGCTCTCGCCGGGCCTCCTCCGTCTCGGCTACCACGCCCTCACCCTCGCCTTTCTCCTCCTCACCTCGGTCTACGGCTACGTCGCCGTCCGGCCACTTTTTCCCTGAATCCCATGACCGATCATCACGTAACGTGCCCCCCCTCGCGCCGGGTTCTCCTCCCCGGCGGCAGCGGCTTCCTCGGAATCGCCCTCGCGGAAACTCTGGCCACCTCGGGCTACGAACCCGTGGTTCTCACCCGCCGACCGGAGACCGTTTCCGGGCCGGGACGCCCGGTTTTCTGGGATGGCAAAACCATCGACGACGCCTGGTTGGGCGAAATGGACGGTGCCATGGCGCTGATCAATCTGGCGGGGAAAGGGGTGAACTGCCGTCCCACCGCGAAGAACCGTCGGGAGATACGCGAGTCCAGGGTTCGCACGGTGACCGTGCTCGGAGAAGCGGCCCGCCTCGTGTCTCAGCCGCCCCCCGTGTGGGTGCAGGCGAGCAGCCTGGCCATCTACGGGAATGCCGGCGACCGGTTCTGCGATGAGGCGGCCCGGGTCGCGACGGCCTACCCCGCCGACGTGTGCACGGAATGGGAGGCGGCACTGGGCCGCGCTCTCCTCCCCGCGATGCGCTGGGTGGTCCTCCGCATCGGGTTCGTCCTCGGCACGGACGGCGGCGCGCTCCCCCTGCTATCGCGCCTCTGCCTCCTCGGCCTCGGAGGAAGCATCGGATCGGGAGAACAATTTATCAGCTGGCTGCATCTCGAGGACATGCTTCGCATTTTTCTCCGCGCGGTGGAGGAGCCCTCCATGAACGGCGTCTACAATGCTACCGCGGAGCGGCCGGTAACCAACCGGGAATTCATGCAGGCCCTGAGACGGGTTCATCGCCGTCCCTGGAGCCCTCGGGTTCCCTCACTCGCCGTGAAAACCGGGGCGCCCCTCATCGGTTCCGATCCCGGCATCGCCCTGACAGGTCGCCGCGGCTTCCCTGCCCGGCTCCTCGACGAGGGTTTCCTCTTTCGCCATGGCGACGTCGCCACGGCACTCCGCGATCTCATCAAGAACCCGTGCCCCAATCCCTCATGATACTCCGCGATCCCCTGCTCACCTGGCTCCTCTACCTCGCCGGAACCGGACAACTGGCCGTCTGCCTGCTGAACCTCGGGCTGCATCGATTCCTCCGCCGGGACTTCGCCGAGGCCCGGATGCCCCTTCTGCTCCGCGAAATCTTCCGGGTGCACCAGGGGTTCATCTCCCTAACGTTGTTCCTCTTCGCCGCGCTGACCCTGCGCTTCGCTCCGGAGTTGGCGGGTGCCGATGCGGAACTCGCTCGCTGGCTCTGCGCAGGTATCGGGCTGTTCTGGGCGACCCGCACCGTGGTGCAGTGGACCGGCTACAGCCAGAGCCACTGGCGGGGAGATCGCCTGAGGACGGGCATCCACTGGTTTCTCACCCTCGCCTATGGCGGTTGCGCGGGGGTTTATCTGATCGCCGCCCTGCAAGCCTGACCCCGAAAAATCATGACCCTGAACCATCGCCTCGCCTCTCTGCTCTGGAACCTCAAGCTCGTCTGCCGCTGGTCCCTCGGACTGGTCTGGATCTGGGAGGGACTGGTGCCCAAGATGATCCTGCCCACCGCAATGCAGCGCCGCATCGTGGCTCGGAGTGGACTGTACTGGCCCGATATCGACACCTGGCTGATCGCCCTCGGCGCGGGGATGATCATCGGCGGCGTCCTTCTCTGCGTGGGCTGGATGGAGCGCCGGGCCGTGCTTGTGGCCTCCGTCTCGATGACGCTTCTCATCGGGCTGGTGGTGGCGAGTCATCCCGAATCGCTCGCCGACCCTCACGGAGGAATCGCCAAGGACCTGTGTCTCTACGCGGCCGCCTGGGTGGTGTGGCAACTCTCTCCCATCGTTCCCCGCCGGCCCACGGCGGAGGCCGGGAAAGCCTGATCCCCGTTGCCGGGTCTTCCGGTCTTCCGGGAGTCCGGGGACAGCCCATTCGCATCAGAATACCCAGGGCTCCCGGAGCGGCCGGGAAAGCAGCTTGTCCGCTTCCTCGTCGTCGCGGAAGGTTTCGGCATCGGGATCCCAGTGAAGGGGGCGGCCTGTGAGCATGGCGATATTCACCAGGTGGCACGCGGTGGCCGACCGGTGACCGATCTCCACCGGCGCATGCAGGTTGTCCGGTCGGTTCGCGCGGATGCATTCCACCCAATTGTCGAGGTGTCCGCCTGCGGTCTTGCGGTATTTCAGGGAGAATTCACCGCGATCCTGACGGAGCAATTCCGGCGGGTCCGACACGAGGGCCTTGTTGCCCACGGTGAGGGTTCCGTTCTCGCCGTGGAAGATGACGGCGTGCTCGCGGAAGGGCAGGTCCGTGCCGCGGAAGCGGAGCGCGGTGCCGTTGGCGTAGGCAAAGTTCACGTCCACGTCGTGGAAGACATCGTGGAGCGCCCCCTCGGGGTGACGCTGGCCGGTTCCCGACACCGAGACGGGCCCCGTCTCGTCGAGGCCGAGCCCCCACTGCGCGACGTCGAGGTAGTGCGCACCGAGATTCGTGACATCGCCCCCGGAATAGGCCGAGACGAAGCGAAAGTTGTAGTGCACCCGCTCCGGGTGATAGTCGCTCCAGGCTCCGGGGCCGACCCACATCTCGTAATCGAGGTGGGGCGGGACCGGCTGCGGAGACCACGGCTCCGCGCTGCCCCCGCGGGTGCCGAGCCGAATCTCGACGTGGCGGATGTCTCCGTAGACGCCGTTGCGCAGCAACTCACTGACGAGGATGTTCTGCTCGGTGGATCTCCGCTGCGTGCCCACCTGCACGATGGCGTTGCGGCGCTTGACGAGCCGGGCGAGTTCCCGTCCCTCGCTGACGAAGAGTGACAGCGGTTTCTCCACGTAGACCGCCTTCCCCGCATTCACGAAAGCCTTGGCCATGGGGACGTGCCACTGGTCCGGGGTGGCGATGACCACGGCATCGATGTTATCGCGATCCAGCAACTCGCGGAAGTCCCCCGTGCCCTCGATACCACGGTGATCGGGCCGCCCCTCTCGTTTCGCATAATCTTCGCGGGCTATCGCCAATCGATCGGCGAGGACCTCGCTATCGACATCGCAGATCGCGCGCAGTTGCAGCAGATCGTTCCCGACGAGGGTGGGGAGGTGGGTTTTGCCCCCCATGTTGCTGGCCCCGATCAGGGCCACGCCGATGCGTTCGGCGGGGCTCGTCGAACCGCCGCTGATCAGATTGGGACCGGACGCCGCGGCGACGGCGCCCGCCGAAGTGATTTTGAGGAGGTCTCTTCTGCGCATGGTGTGGGGTCGGTTAAGTCGGTT
>CAZLUZ010000154.1:0-11586 GCA_964562825.1 uncultured Akkermansia sp. | reverse complement strand
GGCTCGTCCGACCGATTAACACCCCCGAGAACAGGTAGGACAGACAGGGATGGTTCTGCCAATAGGCGATCAGGCTGGCCAGGAGATGAGGCCGCCGCAGAAAGGGCGAATCCGCCGGGGTCTCGCCCCCGATGACCACGTGATTTCCTCCACCGGTGCCGGAATGACGCCCGTCGACCATGAATTTTTCCGTCCCCAGCCGGGAGAGACGCGCCTGCTCGAAGAGGGTGCGCGTGCGCAGGGACAATTCCTCCCAGTTCCTCGAAGGATGGATGTTCACCTCGATCACACCCGGGTCCGGCGTGACCTTCAGGCTCTCCATCCGATGATCCGGAGGAGGCTCGTAGCCCTCGATGATCACCTTGATCGATAGCCGGTGGGCCGCCTCCTCGACGGCGGCGAGCAGTTCGAGGTAGGCTTCGAGGCGGGGCGAGGGGGGAAGGAAGACATGGAGCCTGCCCGAGCGGCATTCCACCGTCATCGCCGTGCGCGGCACCCAGTCATGCTTGCCGAGCCCGGCGGGTGCCGGTCCGCTCCGGTATTTCTCGAGTGGGTCCGGCTCCAGTCGAGGCAGATCGGTCTCCATGGGCGAACGCTCTTCGATGGCATCCTCGGCCACCGCCCTTCGGATCGAATCGAGCGGGAGACGAAACCCGAGTCCCGAATCCCCGGGGATAAGGTAAAGCTTTTCCCGTTTCAGATTCCACTTTGCCCCCTTCCAGCGCTGCGCCACCTGATCGAAGTAGACGGGCAACACGTAGCCGCTCGGCACATCGACGCCGCGCTGCTCCAGCCGGGCGAGCGTCCGCCGCTCGATGGGGTCGCTCTCGCCCGCCACGGCAACATCTTCGTGGGCGGGCAGGGTCGAGACCTTCCACCGGTGGTAGTCGATATCCTCGTAGCCCGGCACCGCACATTCCCCAGGGATACGCAGCAGTTCGGTCACCTCCGCGATGAGGCGCTCCGCGTCCCCGGGGCGGAAACGACCGGGCTCGTTGGGATCGGCGAGGGTGCGCTGTCCGGTGCGCCACATGGGATAGCCGTCTTTTCTCCAGAAAACGCCGTAGGCCCAGCGGGGAACCGGCTCCCCGGGGTACCACTTGCCTTCCCCAGCCCAGATCAGGGCCTCGGGAGCGAAGGCATTTCTCAGACGTTGCGCCAGGTCCAGGGCGAGCCGCCGTTTCCGCTCGCCGTCGGCGGTCACGTTCCACTCCTCTCCCTCCATGTCGTCGATGGAGACGAAGGTAGGTTCTCCCCCCATGGTCAGGCGGACGTCCCCGCGCTGCAGCCGTCCCTCCACGCGCCCGCCGAGGCGGTCGATCGCCTGCCACTCCGTGTCCGAGTAAGGGCGGGTCACCCTGGGATCCTCGTGAATCCTGCGGACGGTGTTCTCGAAGCTGAAATGGACTTCGCAGGGCTCGACCGCCCCCTCCACAGGAGCCGCGCTGGAGGGCTCCGGGGTGCAGGCGAGGGGAATGTGCCCCTCGCCGGCGAAGAGTCCCGATGTCGGGTCCAGCCCAACCCATCCCGCCCCGGGGAGATACACCTCCGCCCAGGCGTGGAGATCCGTGAAGTCGGAGCCGGGCCCTGCCGGACCGTCCAGGGGTTCCTCGTCGGAGGACAGCTGAATCAGGTAGCCCGAGACGAACCGAGCCGCCAGTCCCAGGCGACGGAACAGTTGCACCAGAAAAAACGCCGAATCCCGACAGGATCCCGACCCCCGCTGCAAGGTCTCGGCACAGCTCTGCACCCCGGATTCGAGGCGCACCTGATAGTCGATAAGCCCCTGGACGTGGCGGTTCACCGTGACCAGAAAATCGATGGTGCGCGGCTCTCCCTCTGGCTTCAGCGACCGGGCCATCTCGTCCATCTTACCGTTCTCCTCGGTGATGCGGAGGTAGGGTTCCAATTCGGCCCGTTGCGCCACGGTGTAGGTGAAAGGGAAATGCTCGGTCGCCTCCTCGAGGAAAAAGTCGAAGGGATTGATCACGGTCATGTCCGCCACCAGGTCCACCACGATGTTGAGGCGCCTCGATTTCTCCGGAAAGACGAGCCGGGCCAGGTAGTTCCCGTAGGAATCCTGTTGCCAGTTGATGAAGTGATCGTCGGGCTCCACCGTGAGGCTGTAGGAAAGGATGGGCGTGCGGCAGTGTGGGGCGGGCCGCAGCCGGATGATCTGAGGGTGGATCGTGACCTCCTTGTCGTAGCGGTAGGTGGTGCGGTGGTAAAGAGAGGTGTGGATGGCCATGGAACGTAAGGTCAGACGAGCCAGATCCGGGATCGGATCGGAGGGGCTCGCTGTGGGATCGGGTTTTTGCTCGGGGTCGCCTACTGCTGGAGTTGCTGTTGATTTTGCGCCTGAACCCGGCTGGCAACATAATCCTGAGCGGAGACCGGGATGGCGACCGCGCTCGGGGTGAAGTAGCGTTTCATGATTTCCTCGCCGATCAAGTTGAGATCGAACTGGATTGCGTCGATGAACTGGTGCAACCCGAGCCGACCCAGGTCCTCGACGCCGTGGTAATTCATCCGGGCGAGAAAGGCTCCCGCGGCCCGCTCCGCCTCGTTGAGGTAATCGCCCTCTTTCGCTCCCGAGATGCGATGGAGCAGGTTGTTCATCTCGATGGCACAAAAGCGCACCGACCGGGGGAACGTGGTCGAAAACAAGAGGAGCGATATCGCGCTGGAGCGATCCACCTCGCCCCCGTACTGCTGCTGGTGCTCCACCGTGGCGCTCGTCGCCTTCAACATGGTGTTCCAGGCCGAGGCCAGAAACTGCTTGGGAAGGAAATTGGGCAGATCGAGCATGCGACTGGTCTTATCCGCCCGCTCGACCACCTCGCCAAGCCGGACGAACAACCAGGCATCGGTCCGAGGAAGCACCGAGGTGACGATCCCGCGGAACAGGAAGGAAAACTGGGTGACCATGCCGCACATTTTTTCGTGACGATCCGGATCATTCCTGCCGATCTGGTTGAGCCCCAGCCAGAGCGAGTTCAATTCGACCCACATCTCCTCGGTGATCTGATCCCTCGCCCCGCGAGCGTTTTCCCGGGCGTAGTAGATGCACTGAAAGACGCTGTCCGGATTATCCCGGGAACTGACCATGTAGGTGATGACGTCTTCGGTCGACTCTTCGTCTCCCATCGATGTCACCTCCAACAGGGGGTGCCACTCGTGCTCCCAGTTGTCCATCGACAGCGTCGCGTCGAGCAGTTCGTTCTGATGGGCCGTGACCAGTCGGGCCAGGCTGTCGGCCCGCTCGATCTGGCGACTCATCCAGTAGAGGTTCTCGGCCACGCGCGACAACATGCTACGCTTCCTCCCCCTCCTCGATGTGGTTTGGCCGCAGCACCCAGGTGTCCTTGCTGCCGCCGCCCTGGGAGGAGTTGACCACCAGAGAGCCCTTGCGCAGCGCCACCCGGGTGAGGCCCCCGGGAACGACCAGGCTGTTCTCGCCGCTGAGAACAAAGGGCCGCAGATCGATGTGGCGTCCCTCCAGGATTCCCCCGTCACAAAAGGTGGGATGTCGAGAAAGTGATATGACCGGCTGGGCGATGTAACCCCGGGGATTGCTTTTCACTTTCGTGAGATATTCGTCGATCTCGCTTCGCGTCGCCGCGGGGCCGATGATCATCCCATACCCTCCGGCCTCGTCGACCGCTTTGATCACCAGATTCTCCGCGTTCTCCAGGATATAGGAAAGGTCAGTCGGGTCGCTCCCCAGGTAGGTTTCCACGTTGGGAAGAATGGGCTCCTCCCCGAGGTAGTATCGGATCATATCGGGGACGTAGGCGTAGGTCGCCTTGTCGTCTGCGACCCCGGTACCCACCGCGTTGACCAGGCTGACGTTCCCCGCGCGGTAGGCGCGCACCAGGTCCGGCACCCCGAGCATGGAATCACGATTGAAAAAATGGGGGTCGAGGAAAGCATCATCGATTCTGCGGTAGATCACGTCGACCTGCACCGCCCCCATCGTCGTGTGCATGTAGACGCGATCATTCTCCACGAAGAGATCGCGCCCCTCGACGATCTCCACCCCCATCTGTCTCGCGAGGAAGGTGTGCTCGAAATACGCGCTGTTGTATTGCCCGGGAGTGAGCAGCACGCAGATCGGGTCGTCCTGTTGCCGGGGCGTCACCGATTTGAGCATGCGGAGCAGCTCGGAAGGGTAGCTCCGCACCGGCTCGACATCCAGTTTCCGATAGAGATCGGGAAAAGTGCGCTTCATCGCCACCCGATTCTCCAGCATGTAGGACACCCCCGAAGGACAGCGCGCGTTGTCTTCCAGCACGCAATAATTCCCCTGCCCGTCGCGGATCAGGTCGGTGCCGCAGATATGGATGTAGACGTCGTGCGGCAGCTTCAGCCCGGACAGTTCCGCCCGATTGTGCTTCGAACTCCTGACCAGCTGTTCCGGGACCGTTCCGTCTTTGAGAATCCGGCGATCGGAATAGATATCCTTGAGAAAAAGATTCAGCGCCGCAACCCGCTGGAGAAGGCCCCTCTCGATCAGGCTCCACTCCTCCGCAGGTATGATTCGGGGAAAGGGATCGAAAGGGAAAATCCGCTCTTTGCCCAGCCCGTCGGAATACACGGTGAAGGTGATCCCCTGCATGAGGAAGTTCCTCTCCAGAGAACGCAGGCTGGCCATCATGCGATCCCCACGCAGCTCGTTGAAGAAACGCACCGCCTCCTCGTAGAAAGGCCGCACTGCCCCCGTATCGTCGGCCACCGCCTCATCGAAGAACCCGTCCGTCGTGTAGCCTGACACCAATTCGATCACAGCAGAAGAGGGTAAGCAATTCTAATGCCAACGCCAGGGGGAAATATCAAAAAAGGCCCGATCGAAACAGGTTCTCGTCATTCTGTTTTCGCCCGGAACTGGCCCGACGAGGCGAAGCGCACCGTGATTCCGAGAGCGGCAAATCTCTCGGTCATCTGTTCTTCGAGTTCCGCATGGTCCCGCCCGCGCAACAGGGAGGGCAGGGCTCTGTCATTGGCGATCCGGTAGAGGTCCACGGGTGAACCGGGGGCTCCGGAACGGAGAATGCCAGGCATCTCCGGCTCCGTCGGGACCTCGGGTGGTTCCGGCCTCGCCCCCGGCGGGGCCAAGCCCTCCGGCGGGACGCCTCCCTCCCGCTTCTCCTGGTAAGCTTCGACTGTCAGGCTGTGCGAGTGCAGTTCTCCCTGGTAGCGGTTCACTTTGTGCCGGTAGCTTTCGACCTCCCGATTGTATGCCGCCACCTCCTCGTTGTAAGCGGCCGCGGCAGCATTGTATTCGGTGATCAGGCTGTGGAGATCGTTTCTCGCCTCGTCGAGGAGGATGAGATAGGTGGCCAGCGGAGCACCCGGGGATCGCGGCTGATCCAGATGCATGAAAAAATAAACGTAGATTAACGCCGCGGCATAGTCGGAGGTCTGTCCCTCCCAAAAGGCCCGGCTGCGCTCCAGGAAATCTTCGGCCCGGGGCACCGCCAGCTCCAGACCGCCGTGCCGCTCCCCAAGGCGATGGCGGAGACCGCTGTCGCTCCCGCCAAAATCGAAGGTGCCCTCGCGGTAAGGAATCGCCGCCATGTATTCGGCCAGTCCTTCGGACAGCCAGATCGGCATGAGGGGAAGCCGGTCGTGCATCACCTGATGAGTGATTTCGTGAATCAACGTGGACGTGTCGCTCCAGCGGTGCAGCGTCATTCTTCCCGCTTCCCTTCGGGCACCAATCTGGTCATAGGGAATCACGATCGATTTGAGCGAAGGCTCGTAGATTCCCGCAATCTCGTGGCGCATCGCGTTGAGGGAAGAATCCCGCAAAATCTCGGCGAACGTTTCCGGCAGGACGAAACGGGCGAGGAACCGGTCCTGCCCCTCGGACGGTCTGACGTCGAATCCCAGGGGAAGAGCTTTCACCGCCCGTCTCGTGGCCTCGAAGACCTGCGCCGCTTCGCGCACGAACTCGGGCGAGACATCGACATCGTTCTCGAAGCGAAACCACGGGGTGGCGAACGATCGCGGGCCGCCCTCGACCGCGACGTCTGCATTCCCCGCGCTCACCAACCGGGGCATGCCGCTCTGGGGAAGCTCGCTGACGCGGGCCGCACTCCGATTCAAGACATAGGCGCGATCGACCGCGGAGAGCGTACCGATCCCGACGACAGCCTCGCGGCCGGAGGAAAGCCGGAGGCCCACCTCACCGTCCTCGAAATACAGATAGGTCGCCTTGAGTTCCCTCCCCGCCGTATCTCTCCAAAGACGCAGGTCCTCTCGCGGCTCCCCCGCACTCACGGAAAACCAAATCGTCTGGATCGCGAAATATGCTGCTGCCCCCAACCTGTTCATCGCCCGACTTCGCCCGGGACTCGCGCCTCCGGTTTCCTAATCTGGCCACCCGCCGGGAGGATGCAACGGAGAACTTCGCCACGGAAACCTCGACTTAGCGATTGCATCGCCACCCGCTCATGTTTGATTTTGGCTTTATCCATGAACGTCCCCGATCACCTGAAATACCTGGACTCGCACGAATGGGTCGACCCGACCAATGCGGAGTCGTTCCGCGTCGGCATTTCCGACCATGCTCAGGCGGAACTGACCGAGATCGTGTTTCTCGAATTGCCTCCTCCCGGCAAGGTCGTGGCCAAGGGCGATCCCGTGGCGGTGGTCGAGTCGGTCAAGGCGGCCAACGATATCTATGCGCCGGTGAGCGGGGAGATCATCGCCATCAACAAGCCTCTCGAAGAGACACCCAACCCGGTCAACGACGACCCTTTCGGCGAGGGCTGGATGTTCGACATCCGACCCTCCGATCCCTCCGAACTGGAATCCCTCATGAATGCTGCAGCCTATCGTGAACACATTGCCTGAACACTCCACCTTCGCCGGCAGACATCTCGGCTCGGACGCCGCAGAGGTGGCGGAAATGCTCCGCCGCATGGGTCTGGAAAGCCTCGACCATCTCATCGACCAGGTTGTCCCGGCGCGCATCCGCCTGCGGCGCCGACTGGACCTCCCCGAAGCTCTTTCCGAATCTTCCGCCCTGGCCAGCCTCTACGAAAGGGCCCGCCAGAATCGGGTGCTGCGCTCCCTCATCGGCCGGGGGTACCACAACAGCCTCCTCCCCACCGTTATCCAGCGGAACGTGCTGGAAAATCCCGGCTGGTACACCGCCTACACTCCCTACCAGGCAGAGATCGCACAGGGTCGTCTCGAGGCGCTGATCAATTACCAGACGGTGATCTGCGAACTCACCGGACTGCCCGTGGCGAACGCCTCCCTCCTCGACGAAGCCACCGCCTCGGCCGAGGCCATGACGATCGCCGCCGCGGCCCGGCCCGAGGGCAAGGTTTTTGCCGTCGGGGACGGGTGTCTGCCCCAGACCATCGACGTGCTCCGCACCCGGGCGGAACCCGTGGGAATCGAGATTCGCTCCGTCGATCTGCACACGGAGGACTTCCGCGAAGTCGACGGACTCATCGGGGTGCTCTGTCCCTACCCCGCCCAGGACGGCGCCATCACCGAACTCGGCCCACTGATCGACCGAATCCACCAGGCGGGCGGTCTGGCCGTCGTCGCTGCCGACCTGCTCGCTCTGACGCTGCTGCAGTCGCCGGGCGAGTGCGGGGCCGATATCGCGGTGGGCAGCGCCCAGCGTTTCGGTGTTCCCCTGGGCTACGGGGGACCGCATGCCGCCTATCTCGCCTGCACGGAAAATCACAAGAGAAAACTCCCCGGACGCCTCGTCGGGGTCTCCCGGGACGCCGACGGACGACCCGCTTACCGACTGGCTCTGCAGACACGGGAGCAACACATCCGCCGGGAGAAAGCGACGTCGAACATCTGCACGGCCCAGGTGCTCCTCGCCGTGATCGCCGGCTTCTACGCCGTCTACCACGGTCGAGCCGGTCTCCGGCACATCGCCAACCGGGTGGCCCGAGCCACCCGGTCGCTCGCCGACTCCCTCGGAAGTGCCGGGTTTGCCCCGGTAACCGACGCCTTTTTCGACACGATCACGATACCGGCAGACGCGGAACAGGTCCGCCGCTTCACTCAGCGGGCCGAGGAAGAGGGGCTGCTCCTTCGCACCGACCGACCCGGATACCTCGGGATCAGCCTGGACGAGGCCGCGGTCGAGTCCGGGGATTGGAAACGTCTCGGCCGCGTCTTCGGCCTCGGAGAACTGAGGGAGGGTGAGGCCACCGGAGTGCCCTCCGGCCTGCTCCGGTCGGATGCCTATCTCGATCAGCCGGTATTCCACCGCTACCGCACCGAAACCCGGATGCTCCGTTACCTGCGTCAACTGGAGGGGAAGGATGTCGCGCTGAACCAGAGCATGATTCCGCTCGGGTCCTGCACCATGAAGCTCAACTCCACCTCCGAGATGATCCCGATCGGATGGCCGGAGTTTGCCGCGCTGCACCCCTTCGCACCGCGGGAACATGCCGCGGGTTACACCAGGATGGCGAGAGAACTCGAGCAATGGCTCGCCGAGATCACCGGTTTCGCGGCGGTCAGCCTCCAGCCCAACGCCGGCTCACAGGGAGAACTCGCCGGTCTCCTCGCGATCCGCCGCTACCATCTCTCCCGCGGCGAACCGGAGCGAAACATCTGCCTCATCCCAACCTCGGCGCACGGCACCAACCCCGCCAGCGCGGTCATGGCGGGAATGAAGGTGGCTCCCGTAAAATGCGATGAGGAGGGCAATATCGATCTCGACGACGTCACGGAGAAGGCGGTCCGCTTCGGGAATCAGGTCGCCGCCCTCATGATCACCTACCCCTCGACTCACGGGGTCTTCGAGGAGTCGATCGATTCCATCTGCGAGATCGTCCATCGCCACGGAGGACAGGTCTACATGGACGGGGCCAACCTGAACGCCCAAGTGGGACTGTGCCGTCCCGCGGATATCGGAGCCGATGTCTGCCACCTGAATCTCCACAAGACCTTCTGCATCCCGCACGGAGGAGGCGGGCCCGGGGTAGGTCCCATTGGGGTTGCCGCCCACCTTTCCCCCTTCCTCCCCGGTCACCGCGACCTCGACGGGGACCCTACGGGAGCGGTATCGGCGGGCCCCCTGGGCAGTGCCGGCATTCTGCCCATCTCGTGGATGTATATCGCCATGATGGGGCCGGACGGTCTCGCCGAAGCCTCGAGACGGGCCATCCTCAATGCCAACTACATCGCTCACCGCTTGGGCGACCACTTTCCCGTGCTCTACCGGGGCTCCTCCGGGTTCGTCGCCCACGAGTGCATCATCGATGTGAGGGGATTCCGCGAATCGGCCGGCATCGAGGTGGAGGACGTGGCCAAACGGCTCATGGATTTTGGTTTCCACGCCCCGACGATGTCCTGGCCCGTGCCCGGGACGCTGATGATCGAACCTACCGAGAGCGAGGACCTGGAGGAAATCGACCGGTTCTGCGATGCCATGATCGCGATCCACCGGGAGATTCAGGCCATCGAGGAGGGCTCCCTGGACGCCGAGGACAACCCTCTCAAACAGGCCCCCCATCCGGCCGAAAACGCCGTGGCGAACGAGTGGAAACACGCCTACTCCCGGGAAACCGCGGTGTATCCGGCGGAGTGGGTTCGCGATCGCAAGTTCTGGCCACCGGTCTCGCGTATCGACAACGTCTATGGGGATCGAAATCTGTTTTGCACCTGCGACGGGATGAAGAACTTCGCGGAATGACCCCGGCGGGTCTCGACGCGCCTTCTCTCAGCGTCTCTCCGGCAGCGGTCTACTCCTCCTGGGTGGCCACGGGCCAGTCATCGGTGCGGAAGGGAACCACAGGCAAGCCCTCGCGGTTCCCCAGGTTAGCCACCGGATTGTCAGCCCAGGCGTAGCGAACCGCAACCGGAGCTTCTTCCTCGTCGGACCACACCCGCACCTTGTTCTCGCCCACCACCTCGCCCTCGGCCCGGTGCCACTCCCGGTCCTGGCCGGCGATATGGAACCCCTTGGCCTCAGTGACGTCGAAAGTGTAGAGCCCCGATTTCCCCACATTCTTGAAGGTCAGGATCGCCTTATCCCCCTGGACCTCCATCGCATCGAACGAGGGGCTCAAGTGGACGAGTTCGTCATAGCCGTAGTCGCGGGCCAGGGCGATCCGGGCGAGGCGCTTGGCCACATCCTGCTTGTTTCTCGGGTGGATGTCGCGCCCCTCACCGATATCGTAAATCACCGCCTGCCCCGTGTTGGGCAGAGCCAGGGTGTGAGTCTGGGCCTCGCGGAGGACCGCCCAGTCGCTCGGCGGCATTCCCTCGGTTTCCTCCCGAAAATCCGCCAGCTGCACCCAGTAGAAGGGAAAATCGCCCTGGTCCCACTCCTCGCGCCAATGACGAATCATCAGAGGAAACAGATCGCGGTAGTTCCAGGCGCGGCGGGAGTTGCTCTCTCCCTGGTACCAGATCACCCCGCGCAGGGAATAACCGATGAGGGGGTGCAACACCCCGGCATAGAGGTTTCCGGGTCGGTGCTGTCCGGCGAGCTCATTTCGTGGCCGGCGAGGCGGACGTCGCCCTGCCTCCCGGGCTTGCCGAGCCTTTTCCTCCCAGGCGGCCAACGCCTTTTCGTAATCGAAGGTCTCTTCAATCTTCTCCCATTCGGCGATGTAATCGGCATAGGCCGGATCGGCCTCCAACACGTCGCGCTTCACCCAGGCCTCGGCGGCCGAACCTCCCCAGGCGTTGTCGATCAACCCCACGGGCACACCCAGAGTCCGGTGAAGCTGTCTCCCGAAAAAGTAGCCCACCGCGGAAAACTGAGCCACTGACTCCGGGGTGCAAACCTCCCACTGTCCCTTGAAATCGATCTGTGGTTCCTGCGTCCCCACCTGCGGAACCGTGATCAGTCGGATTCCGGGGTAATCCGCTGTCATCGCTTCGAGGTCGGGATCGTACGCCGCCGCGACCGGCCACTGCATGTTTGACTGCCCCGAGCAGAGCCAGACCTCGCCCACGAGCACATCGGAAAAGGTCAGCGATTGATCCCCTGAGGCAACGGTCATCTCCAGGCCCGCGGCGTTGGTTTCGAGCGGGGCGAGCCTGACCTCCCACCTGCCGTCCTCGGCGGCGCTTCCCGCCGCCTTCTGTCCGGCGATCTCGACGGTGACTTCGGCACCGGGTTCGGACCATCCCCACACCCGAACTTCCTCGTCGCGCTGCAGCACCATGTGATCCCCAAAGATCGAGGCCATTTTCAATTCCGCGGACACTGGAAAAGACAGGCCGGTGGACACCAGGAACGCGCACAGAAACATTTTTGCTGGGATATTCATCACGTGTGTGTTTTGCTCTCGTGATTCATAAGAAGATTGGTGGCGAATGCCAAGCCCCAATAAAGTCGCAATCGGGTCTCCAATACTCGCGCCAACCACCAGAACCGCACCGGGGCACCACAGCCGCGCCGTTCCGCCAAAAATACCGCTGCGAACTTGACATTCCTCGCCGCTTCCCGGATCTGGGCAATGGTGAATTAACTTGGTATCCTCAGGTGGCATGAGACGCAGCAACCAACCGTCAGTGGCAACTTTCGTCGGGATTTACGCGGTGCTCACGATCGGGCTGGTGCTCGCCGTTTTCTTCCTGCGCCGC
>CAZLUZ010000153.1:0-11617 GCA_964562825.1 uncultured Akkermansia sp. | reverse complement strand
CGGGGGATAGGAACTGGGCGCGGCTCCGGACGAGGGCACCGGAATTTCGGGGCGGGGGTGTGCCGGCGTGCCCAAGGTGCGATTGAACTCGTTCGCCGCGGCGATGGTCTGCTCGAAGCTCTGCAGTTGTTTCACCTTGTCTTTCGCCACCATCACGCTGCTCGGGTCGAAAGTGCCGTCCTCCGAGAGCTGGGCGACCGCCGGAATCATTCCGCTGCAGCATAGAACAAAACAGATCGCCGCGAGCCCGGTCCGGGGCCGCCGGTATGTGCCGTGGGTCATCGAAACCGTCATGGGAACGCCAGGGGAGAGGGTAACACATCCCCGTCGAGAGCCGAAAAGAATTTTTGCGTCGCCTTCTGCGACGGCGTGGTTCATCATCGCGCCATGGATTGGAATCGCAGAAGGTTTCTCGGAGTGGGCATCGGTCTCGGAGCCGTGTCCGGACTGACTCAGGAGCTGGTCGCCGTGGAGGAACCCTACACCCGCGCCGGGGAGGGAAATCTTCTCCCAGGACTGGCCGCCTACTCCTTTCGCCAGCATTTCGCCTGGTTCAGGGGCAGGGAGAATCGGAAGGTCGCGGAGGAAAAGAGGCTTGACATGATCGATTTCGTCGGACTGTGCGCCTCGCTGGGCGTGGCCGCGGAACTGACCAGTTATTTCTTCCCGCCCGACGCCGAGGCGGGCGCCTTCACCGCCTGCCGGCGGGAGGCGCATCTCGCCGGGACACCGGTCGCGGGCACCGCGGTGGGGAACCAGTTCACTCTTCCCCGGGGATCAGACCAGGCCCGGGAGCAGATGGCCTACTTGAGAAAGTGGATCGATCGAGCGGTTCTCCTGGGCGCGCCGCATGTTCGGGTATTCGCGGGCGCCATCCCCAAAGGAGTTGCCGAAGCGCGGGCGGAGCAGAACGCCATCGAAGCGCTGCGCGAGGCGGGTGCCTATGCCGCCGATCGCGGAGTGTTCCTCGGCATCGAGAATCACGACAGCATCGGATCGGCGGAACGGCTCCTCCACGTGGTAACCTCGGTGGACAACCCGTGGGTCGGGGTCAACCTGGACTCGGGAAATTTCCGAACCGAGGACCCGTATCGCGATTTTGCCGAGTGCGTCCCCTACGCGGTGAACGTCCAACTGAAGACCCACTTGCTCGTCGGCGGAGAAAAGGTCGCCGCCGACCTGGACCAGGTTTTTGGCCTGCTCCGGGCCGGGGGGTATTCGGGATATGTCGTCCTGGAATATGAGGAAAAGGAGGATCCGTTCAGCCGGGTGCCCGAGATCCTTCGCGAGGTCAGGCGACTGTGCCTCGGTTGAAAGCAGAATCCCGGCCGCAAAGGCTTTCCTTTTCGGGCCTGCTTCGCCCGAATATACCCCAAAGCCGATCTTTTGGTGGACTCGGATTCGATCTGTTTTTTATTAAAAGCCGAAAGCAGCTGACAAAACTTTTTAAAAACAGGTAAGTGATGGACATCAAAGAAATTCCGAGAATCATCAGCGAGTGGATGGAGGCGCTGGGGCCGGTAGGGCCGTGGGTGTTCGCCCTCCTCATTATTCTGATCGGCTACGGTGTGGCGAAGCTCCTGGAAAAAGCCGTCAGAAAGATTCTGAGTCGCACCAGTCTGGACGACAGAATTGCCTCTCTGTTGGGGCAGGATGCCGACGGCTGCGAGAGAGGGATCGCGGCCTTCCTGTTCTGGCTGCTGATGTTGTTCGTCATCGTCTTCGCGCTGTCTCAGGCCGGCCAGGAGGAGACGGTGGAGCCGCTGCGGAACGTCTATGACCAGATCCTCGGATTCGTGCCCCGATTGCTCGCCGCGGTAGCGATCGGCTTCATCGCCTGGATCGTGGCGACCGTGGTGAAGAATCTGCTGATCGGGGTGCTCAACGCCTCCAGGGTGGACGAGCGTCTCGGCCTTGGCGAGACCAAGCCCATCACCAACAGTGTCGGGCTGGTCGCATTCTTCGGGATCCTCCTGATGATGCTTCCGAATGTGCTGGCGGCGCTGGAGATGAGGGCGATCTCGGAGCCGATTTCGGCGATGGTCGGACAGATTTTCGATTACGGGCCCAGGCTGTTCGCCGCCATCGTTCTTTTCGCCATAGGATACCTTGTCGCCTCCATCGTGCAGAAGGTGCTGCTGGGCATCCTGTCTTCGGTCGGGACGGATCACCTGCCCTCGCGTCTCGGCTACCGCGGAGACGGCACGATCGGGGGCAAAACGCTCTCCGAAATCGTCAGCTACCTGGCGATGGCCTCCATTCTCGTGGTGATCGGGGCGCAGAGTCTTTCTCTTCTCGAATTCGACTTCATCACCGGTCTGGCCGCGCACTTCGTGCCGGGATTCTTCAACGTTCTCGTGGCCCTGATCATCTTCGCTTTCGCCTTCTTTGTCGCCAACATCGTGGGACAACTGGTGGAAGACAAATCGGCCTTCTGGGCCCGGGTGGTGCGGGTGACGATTGTGATTTTTTTCATCGCGGTGGCCTTGCAGAAAGCCGACATCTCACCGCTGACCAATCAGATATTTCAGTTGGTCCTCACCTGCCTGATCATCGGGGCGGGTTTTGCCGCGGGGGTCGGCGGGGCGATTGCGATCGGTCTGGGCGGGCGCGAAAAGGCAAAAGCGCTGCTGGGGAAAATTCGGGAATAGGGGGGGATCGCGCGGGTGCCGTGGGGACCTGCGGAAGGGATATGATCCTATGAGCAGGCCTTTTTTTCTTGCGGAGGAGTTACTATTCAATTAAACCGAACTAATAAGAGATCGACCGGGATCGTTGGGAACTGTGGAGAATAATCACTTGGTTTTCGCGTCCCCCGAAGATAAGATGGAGAACCATCCAGAGACGATGAGCACGCTTACCCGTTATACCCTTTGTTTGTTGCCCCTCGCGGCCGTTTGTTTTCTGGCGAGTTGCCAGAAGACGCAGACCGCCTCCGCGGAGCAGCAGGCCACCGCCGCTCAATATGGGGAAAACCCCTTTGATCCGGAGATCAATGGCCCGCTCGATGGTTCGGGTGGCCTCGCCGCGGCGAGCGCGTCGTCTTCGTCGAGCGCCAGTTCCAATCGTTTCGGATTTGCCGGCAGCACCGAAGATGAGGCGCCGGTTCAGCCCCTGCGAAGGGACACCCAGGTGTATGCGGCCAACGAACCGGCTCCGGCTCCCAAGCCGCGCGTTGAGAAAAGGGAGGAGACAGCTCCGCCTCCGGCACCGAGGCAGCCGGATCGCTTCCGGGAGGAATTGGCTCGGGCACCCCTCGAGGAGGTGGAGAAAAAGGAGCCCGAGGCTCCCAAGCCCGCCGAGGGAGACCCTATGATCGTGAAACTGGGCTTTGCCGATGCCATCCCCGGAGACCGCCTGCATGTCCGGCTGCCCGGCGAGTACGCCAGTCTCGGCCCTATTTCCGTGGAACGAATGGATGCCTCGGGTAACACCCTGGGAACACCTTGGTCGCGGGGCACCCAGATGCAGATCCGCAATCCCCAGGTGCCCGGCGGAAAAATCTATTTCAAGGTCCCCTGAGCGACGAGGGCCAAAGCCGGCATTTCGACCGGATAGCGGTGATCGGGCCCGGGCTTCTCGGAGGTTCCATCCTTCTTGCCGCAAGGCAGTTTCTCCCCGGCGTCCGCTTGGGGGTCTGGTCGCGACGCAAGCAGGCAGTCGAGCGGGCGAGCCAGTTGGGCGTCGTCGACTTTACCAGTCCGAATCTCACCGAGGTGGTTGCCGAAGCGGACCTTGTCATCCTGGCTCTGCCCATCCAGCACATGGCACCGCTGGCGGAGGGATTCCCCGAATTGGGACCCGATGTCATCGTGACGGACGTGGGCAGCACGAAATCTTCGGTGGTTTCCGGTGTCGGAAAAATCGTCGGTCGGCTCGGCGGGCGATTCATCGGCTCGCATCCCATGGCGGGCTCGGAGAAGACCGGCATCGAAAACGCCTCGGCGACCTTGTTCCAGGGCGCCACGGTCATCCTGACCCCGGACGGGACCGATGAGGCAGCCGTCGGCCGACTGGAGGGGTTCTGGAGTGCCCTCGGCGGCAGGGTCATCCGACTCGCCGCCGGTGATCACGACCGGATGGTCGCCACGATCAGCCATCTGCCTCACCTGGTGGCGGCCGCGCTGGCCCGCATGGTTCACCGGACCGGGGCCCCGGAGGTGACCGATCTGGCAGGGGGCGGTTTCCGCGACACGACCCGCATTGCCGCGGGCGAGCCCGGCATGTGGTGCGAGATCATGGCGGACAACCGGGATGCCCTCATTCGCGAGGTGGACCATATCATCGACGAACTGGATCAGTGGCGCGAGGCGCTGGCCGTCCTTGACAAAGACCGTCTCTTCCGCTTTCTGTGCGAGGCTCGCGAGTTTCGCGAACGATTCTAGTCTCCGTTATTTTCCCGCTATGGCCGAAATCAAAGTCCGAGCCGTCGAGCCGTTTTCCGCCGAGATCACCGTGCCCGGCGACAAGAGCATCTCGCATCGGGCGGTGATGCTGGGAGCACTCTCCAACGGAGTGTGCGAGATCACCGGCTTCCTCCCCAGCGAGGATTGTCTCGCCACGGTGGAAGCGTTTCGCGCCCTGGGGGTAAAAATCGATGTGATCGATTCGACGAAAACACATCTCCGGGTGCACGGAAACCGGGGACGTTTGGTGGAGCCGGAGGGCCCCATCGACTGCGGGAACAGCGGCACCACCATGCGGCTGCTCTCGGGCATCCTCGCGGCGCAGCCCTTCACCAACGTGCTGACCGGCGATGCTTCCCTCTCGAAGCGGCCCATGAAACGCATCGCCATCCCTCTGGAGGAGATGGGGGCGAAGGTCGAGGGGCAGGGGGAACGCTTCACTGCCCCCCTCAAAATCCGTGGCACCAGGGAACTGCAGCCCATCGACTACGAATCCCCCGTGGCCAGCGCACAGGTGAAAAGCGCGGTTCTGCTCGCCGGGATGCTGGGCCAGGGAAAGACGTCCATCACCGAGCCGGCCCTCTCCCGCGACCACACCGAGCGGATGCTGGAGTATCTGCTCGTCAAGATCGTCCGGGAAAAGAATCGGGTGTCCATCTGGGGGGGACAGGTCCCGGAGTCCCGGGAAATGGTGGTGCCGGGAGATATTTCGAGCGCCGCCTTCTGGATCGCTGCCACCGCGGCCTTCCCCGGATCGCGCCTCCTGGTCAACCAGGTCGGGCTCAACCGCACCCGGGTGGGCATTCTCGACGCCCTCATCCGGATGGGAGCCCAAATCCGCGAGCGCATCGACGAATCGGGCTGCGAACCCATGGGATCGATCGAAGTCAAAGGCGGAGAACTGCAGGGCATCGAGGTGGGGGGCGATCAGATCCCCACCTTGATCGACGAGATCCCCATCCTCGCCGTCGCCGGAGCCATGGCCAAGGGCCGCACCGTGATTCGCGATGCCGCGGAACTCCGGGTCAAGGAAAGCGATCGCATTTCCACGGTGGCGGAGAACCTCCGCCGCATGGGGGTGAACGTCGAAGAGTTCGCCGATGGCATGGAGATCGAGGGAGGGGCGGACCTCAAGGGCGCCGTCATCGAAAGCCTGGGCGATCACCGCATCGCCATGGCTTTTTCCATCGCCGGGCTGCGCGCCAGAGGCGAGACCATCATCCGTGAGGCCGAGTGCATCGAAACGTCCTACCCCGGATTTGCCGAGGAACTGCACCAGCTCATGGCCTCGACCCGCTGAATCGGTTGGGCAAACCTCCTCCAGGCTTGAGAGGGGGTGGCGGGATCGCGCTATACGGCACGGGAAAGCCGCGGTAAATACATTGTATTGGCAAAAAAATGCACCCGATCCGCATTTTGGTCTTGTATCATGGGTGTCTTTTTCGCTATTTACATTGTAAAACATTCCGCGCCGTCCCGGACGGCCCCAAATCCCTCCACCTCAAAAATCGGGTCAAGAAGCTATGAAAACCGCCAGGAACACAGAGAATTTGAAACAGCCGAACCGCCGTCGGGGCAGCCGAAAAGGGGTGGCGCTGGTCATGGTGCTCACCGTCACCGCGCTCGCCACCATCATGATCCTCACGTTCTTCAGTCTTGCCACGAGTGAGAACCGGGCCTCGGCGACCTATTCGAGGGGCCTGCAGGCGCAGCAGGTCGGCGAGCAGGCGGTGAACCTGGTGATCGCGCAACTCCGCAAGGCCACCTCGGATCCGAACGTGTCCTGGGCCTCGCAACCGGGTGCGGTCCGGACGTGGAGTCGGCTCGGTGATTTTCATCGCGGATACAAGTTGTATTCCGACGACCAACTCGAGGAGATCGACGAGAACAAACTGGTTGAGGAGGATTTTGCGGAAGCGAAAAACTGGTCGAGCCGCCCGGCGGAGTTTGTCGACCTGAACGAGCCGGTGATCCGGGGGGAGAAGGTCTACTTTCCCATCGTCGATCCCCTGGCACGAGACGAGCCGAAGTGGCCGAAGTCGATCGGAGGCGATTCCGATGATGCCGGCGTCGAGGGATTCGATTTCAACTTCACCTCGGCCCTGACGGTTCCTCCCGGTCAGATGCAGCAGCGGGTTCAGCAGGTGAACGGGTTGGGGCACCTGGCTCTTCCGGTGCGGTGGATCTATCAACTGGCCGACGGCACCCTGGGGGTGGTCCGGGGCGACCGGTTTCAGGCCTTCAATGGAGGCAAGGTTCCCACCGCGGACAACCAGATCGTGGCCCGCTTTGCCTACTGGGCGGACGACGAGACGGCGAAGTTGAATCTGAACACCCACGCCGGCGGACTGGCCTGGGACACTCCGAGGGTCGGGGGAGAGGCGGACATGGATATGGGCAGGTACCAGCCGGCCCAGCGGGAGTGGCAGCGGTACCCGGGACACCCCGCGACCACGCACCTGAGCCCGGCGCTCGCCCCCGGGGTCGTCGACATCGTCCGGGACCGTCGGGCCATGGAGTTGATCTACGGCGTGGTGCCCCGCGTCGTCGGCGGCGGCTCGGAGGCGGGAACGCGCAAGACCAGCATCGTCGACGAGAAGGAGAGAAACGGGTTGATCGCAGATAAAAATCCCCTGTTTCCCTCGGTCGACGAATACATCATGGCCCCGAACCGGGAACCCAACCGATTCCCCCAGGCTGACGGGCAAACCGCCAGCGCCGAGGAAATGCAGGATATTCTGGAGAGGCTCAGGTTCTTCCTCACCGTTACGAGCCGCGCGCCCGAAACCACCCTCTTCAACACCCCCAAGATCTCGGTGTGGCCGGTGCACAACATCAACGATGAAGATTACCGAACCCCCTTCGATCAGCTCATCGCCTTCTGTTCCACGATCGGCAACGGACATGAGTATTATTTCCGTCGGGAGAACGAGGACTCCGCGACCCATGACTACGACGATATCCAGCGCAATCGGGAACTCTACCAGTTCCTCGATCGATACACGAAAAAGCCGATTCCCGGTGTGGGGGAAGCGTTCAGCGACAAATACAACGACGAGGACCGACTCCAGTTGCTGACCTCGATCTTCGATTACATCCGGAGCACCAACCTCCACGACGACACCCTCTACCAGGAGGATTGGGAGGATGTCTTCCAATCGGACAACACCAACGATCACCGGACCTACACCAATCCCCGGGCGAAAAACCAGAAGCGCGAGGAACTGGGGCAGACCGGCGTCCACAAAGGGCATGGCCAGGTCACCCCGATCCGGATTTCCTATGGAGGCGTGGACACCCAGGGCTACGGCCGATTCTACACCCTCAAAGATGCCGCCATCGTCGTCATCTGCTGCGGCACGGGGGACAATACTTTTGGAGGGGGCAGGGTGGAACCCCAATTCCCGGGATGGACGGTGTACGGTCAGGCGGGGAGAGAAGGCGAAATCGGTGGTTTTGCCTACAGCAACATTCCCCCCTTGCACCTCGATCCCGACACCCTTCGGAACGAGGGGGCGCGGAACTCCTGGATGGACAATAACGGGCCGATGGAGTACCCGCTCTGGATCAAGGAGTGGCTCACCGCCAACGGATACGTCGACTGGAACGCGCGGCGTCTCGCCCGGGACACCGAGCCGGAACCCTGGAACGAGGTGAAAGAGATCATCCGACCGGCGTTCGACCCGAACAACTGGAATTTCAACCTCCTCTACCGTCTGCCCAACTACCCTGAACTGGACGGAGACGGCAACGTGGCGCTCTCTCACCAGGAGTGGTGGGAGGCCAACCGAGGGCTGCTCAAAGACTTTTCCAACGCGGACCGACTTGGGGACGGGGAGAAACTGCTGCAGGCCGCTCTCGTCTTCCACCTGTTCACTCCGAGCATGGGGTGGGTTCCGATCAGTCCCGATATCTCGGTCCAGATCGAGATGGACTCTGCGATCAATTTCAACAACGCCCCGCGTGGCAGGTTTCTCAGCAACTACGATCCCCTGGGCAACGCCCTCGCCGGTTCGTCGGATCGTCAGTGGTGGTACGCCAACCGGCGGCAGACATCCTGGCACGATCGCCATGCCGGAGGGGTCAAACCCATGTCGTATTTCCTTTCCAGCGAGGATCAGCCAGGCCGATTCACCCCGATCGATCCCGGTTACGCGGGGGCAGAGCCCTACAACCGCTACCACTGGATCACCGCACCGTTCACCGTGGCGGGCGACTTCCTGCAGTTCAACGGGGGGAACGTGGCCTTCTCGATCTACGCTCATGGGGACAGCAACCAGCGCAGCGCTCCGAGGTCGGGAGTCGGCCCCGAACTGGTCCAGCGGGTCGAACTCGATTTTGACAGTTTTTCCTGCCCTGTCCCGCTCCTCGCCAGGGGCAGGCACGGACACATCAACGATGTGGAGCATTTTCACCACCCCCGTCCCGCTCCCGAATTGTGGAGTCTGGGGCGCCAGGGGGCGAATCCTTTCTACAACCTGAGCACCGAGTCGGAGATCACCGGCCGGATTCACGGAATCAACGCCTGGAATGGGCGCCTGATCGAGCGGGATGGCGAAATGGGCATCAACATGGATGTGGTCCGGTCCGTCGGAGCCCAGCACGGCGATCTGCGTATGACGGCAGTCCAGCGTTCCCTGTCCTCGGGAGCGAGCGGTGCCAGCGGTCTCGCCTGGTATGGGCCGCATTTCAACTACGCGAACAGCAACGAGCGCATGGCCCACGACCTGTCGCTGACTCCGGGTTGGAGATACGCTGGTGCGGACGGGGAAAGCGAACCCGACATGCAGATTCTTCCCGGCCTGCAATATCGGGGCAAGAGCCCGGCAAACATGATCGGGGAGAAGTCGACCTATGCCTCGGCCCAGGTGCAGAGGTATGGCGACTGGGACAATGCCATGGGCACGCTGGTGGACGGCCCCTACATCAACAAGCCTGACGAGGGAAACACCCACTCGCTTTTCCTGCGGACCATCACCACCGAGCCCAACGCATGGGACCTGCGGCGGGACTACGGCGATGTTCCCTACTTCGTGAGGGATTACCTCCACGAGGCGGGAAGCCCGGCCTACTTCTCTCCCAACCGGATATCGAACGGTCCGGGTATGTTCGGCTCCTTGCCCACCCAGGCAAAGTCGAACCAACCGTGGCAGACCCTCCTCTTCCGTCCCGAAGCGGGAAGCGATCACCCCGGGGCCGAGGATCCGAAGGACCACTACCTCATGGATCTGTTCTGGATGCCGGTGGTCGAGCCCTACGCGATCTCGGAGCCCTTCTCCACCGCCGGCCGGGTCAACCTGAATTACCAGATGCTGCCCTTCCGGCACGTGAAGCGGAGCACCGCGATGCGTGGTGTGCTCCGGTCCGAGTTCATGGTTCTGGTGCCGACCCCCTCGAGCAGCCCCAGCATGTATACGACGAGTTACAAGCACCAGCAGGGACGGGGCAGGGGCTGGCACTGGCGGGACAAGCCGTTCGGGGGATTCCTCCAGGGCAAACGGCTTCGGGCAATCATCCTCGAGGAGAAGACCCTGGAGCAGTTCCAGGAGAAATTTGATGAGGGCGAAATCTTCAAATCGGCCTCCGAAATCTGCGAGATCCACCTGATCCCGCAGCAGGTCGCGGAACGCATGGGTGCCAGCTCCAGCAAGAACCAACTGGAGTCCTACACCCCCACGGTGGCCCAGATGGAAAGCGGTAAGTTCTGGGATGACCACCTCGCGGTGGGAGACAACGCCCGGGAGCGGCCCTATGGCAACATCTACCAGCGGACCACCACCCGGTCGAACACCTTCAAAGTCCATTTCCGGGCCCAAGTGATCAATCAGGGCCGCAGAACGGACCCTGCCGCCTATGCCCAGTTCGACGATGAACTGGACTCGGTGGTCGCGGAGTACCGGGGCTCGAGCATCGTCGAGCGATACATCGATCCGAACGATCGCCGGATTCCGGACTACGCCACGGCGACAAATCCGCCCTCGATCGGCGAGTTCTACCGGTTCCGGGTGATCAACCCGACCCGTTTCGCTCCCTGACGGGAGGGTGGCGCCGGAAATTTCAGCAAAGAAAAAAATGAAACAGCAGAAGAACCAACGCCCGAGCCACCAGGCGGCTTTCAGCCTGGTCGAGGTGTCCATCGCCATGGCCATCGCGGCGGTGGCCCTGGTGAGCTTGATCGGCCTGATCCCCCAGGGGATGAAGACGATGCAGGACGCCGGAGATCAGGCGATCACGGCCCGCATTCACCAACAGATTCTCAGTGAACTGCAGCTCACGCCGTTCCGGCCCAAAAGCAATGTTCCCGACCTGAGTCTCTCCCCGCTCAAACCCTTTCACAACCAGGTGCGAATCTACGACGCCCAGGGGGTAGAACTGGGCTACACCTCGGGCGGCAGTCTGCGGCGCACCCCGGGATACGATGACCAGCGGATCGATTTCGAGTGGAACTACTCGGCTCGGATCTGGCTGCCGGCCTTCGAGTCGGGCAGGGTGCCGGAAAGTGTGGGCGGAGGCACCACCGAGGGAGTGATCTTCGACGTCGACGGCAAACCCAATCCCGATCTGCTGCAGGTCATCATCGAGGTGGTCTCTTTCCAGTTCCCCGGAGATACCGTCGAAGGAAGGGTGGCCAACGCGGAGTCCTTTCTCAGCGATCCGGAAAACTTTCGAAGCATCGACACCTACCAGACAACGATCGTTCGGATGGGGAACGATTTCACGAGCAACTAGGGCCCCGGCGCCGGCAAGAATCGATAGATGATGGATAAGATAGACAAAAAGAAAACGAGCGGTTTTTCCCTCGTCGAGCTGATGGCGGCGGTCACGATTCTGCTCGTGCTCATGCTGCTCCTCACCAGTCTCATGGACGAGGTGTCGCGGAGTTGGCGTTTCGGCGAGGATCGGATCAGCCAGTTTCGCGAGGCCCGGGTGGCCTTCGACCTGATGACGAAGAACCTCTCCCAGGCCACGATGAACACCTACTGGGACTACGACTACAACTCCGAAAACCAGGTCGAATCCTACGAGAAGCGGAGCGAGTTGCATTTCTACAACGAGCAGGCCCGGAACATCGAGTCCGCGCTTGGACTCACCGGCAGGACGAGTGGCCACGTCGTGTTTTTTCAGGCTCCCCTCGGCTTCTCCGTGCTATACCGCAACCTCGGCAATCTTTTCAATGGCCGCGGCTACCTCGTGGTTCACGGGAGCGATCG
>CAZLUZ010000152.1:0-11852 GCA_964562825.1 uncultured Akkermansia sp. | reverse complement strand
GTTGTCCGGGTCGACCAGCGACAGGTCCCAGAACTCGGTGCCCTGATAGGTGTCGGGCACGCCGGGCACGGTCAACCTGAGGAGCGTCTGGGCGAGGCCGTTGACCGCGCCGGCGAGCGCGATCTCCGCTTCGAACGCCAGCAGGTCGGCGATGAAGGCGCGACCCTCGCGCGGGTCGAGGATGCGCCGGATGAAGCGCTCCAGGAAGACCGCCGGATTGCCGAATGCATTTTCCGCCTCGGAGCGGGCTTCGGTGACCGATTTGACCAGGTTCCCCTCGGTCTCCACGATTCTCATGCCGCGTCCGCCCCCGCCGTAGGCCGCCTTCACGATGAGGGGGAATCCGATCTCCCGGGCGCGGGCCAGGGCCTGGTCGAGGTCGTCGACCGCCTCTTCGGTTCCGGGCAGGGTGGGCACCTCCGCCTTCCTGGCGATGGCGCGGGCCGACACCTTGTCCCCCATCGCCTCCAGGATCGGGGTCGAGGGGCCCACAAACGCGATGCCCGCGTCGCGGCAGGCACCGGCGAATTCCGCATTCTCGGAGAGGAATCCGTAGCCGGGATGGATGAGGTGCACCCCTCTTTCCCGCGCGATCCGGATGATCCCCGGAATGTCGAGGTAGGCGCCCACCGGGCCTTTCTCCCGCCGGAGGACGTAGGACTCGTCCGCCTTGAAGCGGTGCCGGGAGTAGCGGTCTTCCTCCGCGTAGATGGCTACGGTGCGGAGACCGAGTTCGGTGGCGGCGCGAAAGACGCGAATCGCGATCTCGCCGCGGTTCACCACCATGAGTTTTTCGCCGGGAGCGGTTGCTGCGGACATATTGCCCGTAATATAAGCGGCAGAGGGCGCGGGAAAAGGCGTTTTCGTCCTGGATTCCGGCGAGGATAACCGCGGAGATGCCCCTTTGGGTTCCCGCCGTGCCGATTTTACGCATCAACAAAATCCGTGTTGATTTTCGGTTTCTCTGTTATGATATCGACATATCTTGATTTGTGAATATGAATTTGACTGCCGAGTTGAGAGCCGAACTGGAGAAGCGGATCATGGTTCTGGACGGAGCCATGGGGACGACCATCCGCGAGTACCGTCTGAGCGAGTCCGACGCACGTGGGGATCGGTTTCGGGACACGGAGAAGGATCTCCTCAACAACGGGGACATCCTGTCGCTGACCCGTCCCGATGTGATCGGCGACATCCACAAGCGTTTCCTGGAGGCGGGTTCCGACATCATCGAGACCAACACCTTTTCCGCGACGACCCTGGCGCAGAGCGAATTTTTCGTGGAGGACCCCCGGGAGAAGGGGAGGGGGAGGAAGGACCCGGAGTTTTTCCAGGAGAAAGTCTGTGCAAACCCGTTCCTGCTCGAATTGGCGTGGGATTTGAACGTGCAGTCCGCCCGCCTGTGTCGGGAATGGTGCGATCGCATCGGTTCCGCTACCGGGAGGAAGCGTTATGTGGCTGGAGCGATCGGTCCGATGACGGTCTCCCTGACCAATTCCCCCGATTCCGAGGACGCCGGCTTTCGGGTGGTGACCTTTGACCAGGTTCGCGATGCCTACAAACACCAGGTCCGCGCTCTCATCGAGGGAGGGTGCGACATCATGATGGTTGAAACCATCTTTGACGCCCTCAACGCCAAGGCCGCGCTCGTGGCGGTCCGCGAAGTCTTCGACGAGGACGGCATCGAGTTGCCCATCATCGTGTCTGCCGCCGTGGGACGGGGCGGAGAGACCCTGATCTCGGCGCAGAAGGTCGACGCCCTCTGGAGTGCGGTGGCGCACGTTCATCCCCTTGCGGTGGGGCTGAACTGCTCCCTGGGCCCCGACCTGATGGAGCCTCACTTGGCCAACCTTTCCCGGGTCGCCGGAACCTTTGTCTCCGCCTACCCGAACGCGGGATTGCCCAATCCCCTGGCTCCCACGGGCTTCGACTTGGTTCCCGAAGACATGGAGCGTTTTCTCTCGGATTTCGCGAGTCAAGGCATGGTGAACCTGATCGGCGGCTGTTGCGGGAACACCCCGGACCATGTGGCGGCGATCGCGAGGGTCGCAGAGCGTTTCCCCCCCCGGGCCGTTCCCCCGGCCGAACCCGCCATGCGCTTGAGCGGTTCCGAACCCTACCATCATACCAGGGACAAGAACTTCCTCATGATCGGCGAGCGGACCAACGTGGCGGGATCGCCGAAATTTCTTAAACTGGTGAAGGCCGGCCAGCTCGAGGATGCCGTGGCCATTGCCCGGCAACAGGTGGAGAACGGCGCCCTCATCATCGATGTCTGCATGGATGAGGGAATGCGCGACGGCGCCTCGACGATGACCCGGTATCTCCAGTTGCTCTCCTCCGAGCCCGAAGTCGCCGCCGTGCCCATCATGGTGGACTCATCCAAGTGGGAGATCATCGAGGCGGGCCTGAAGTGCCTCCAGGGCAAGGGCATCGTCAACTCGATTTCGCTCAAGGAGGGCGAGGAGGCCTTCAAGGAACAAGCGCGCCGGGTCATGAAATACGGGGCGGCGGTCGTGGTGATGGCCTTCGACGAAAAGGGGCAGGCGGACAGCTACGAGAGCAAGATCCGGATATGCGAGCGCGCCTACCGCATCCTCGTGGATGAGGTGGGCTTCGATCCCGAGGACATCATTTTCGACCCCAACATCCTCACCGTGGCCACCGGGATGGAGGAGCACAACAACTATGCGGTCGACTTCATCGAGGCGACCCGGTGGATCAAGCAGAACCTTCCCGGAGCCAAGGTGTCCGGCGGGGTCTCGAATATCTCCTTCAGTTTCCGGGGAAACAACACGGTGCGCGAGGCGATGCACGCCGCCTTCCTCTACCACGCGGGGAAGGCCGGGATGGACATGGGTATCGTCAACCCCGGCATGCTCGAGGTCTATGACGAAGTGGAACCCGAGCTTCTCCGCCTCGTGGAAGACGTGCTGCTCAACCGTCATCCCGACGCCACCGAACGCCTGATCGATTTTGCCGAGGAACTGAAGAGCAAGGGCGCCCACAAAAAGGACAAGGCGAGTGGTCCGGACCTCTCCTGGCGGGAGGGCAGCTCCTTTCACGACCGGATCACCCACGCTCTGGTCAAGGGCGTGGCCGATTTCATCGAAGAAGATACCGAGGAGGCGCGTCAGGCACTGGGGAAACCGCTCAATGTCATCGAAGGACCCCTGATGGACGGCATGAAGGTGGTGGGCGATCTCTTCGGATCGGGAAAGATGTTCCTCCCTCAGGTGGTGAAAAGCGCCCGGGTCATGAAGAAGGCGGTCGCTTATTTGGAGCCGTTCATGTTGGAGGAGAAGGACGAAGAGGCCGAGGACAGCGCTCCGGTTTTTGTGATCGCCACGGTCAAAGGCGACGTTCACGACATCGGAAAGAACATCGTGGGCGTGGTGCTGGGCTGCAACGGATACAAGGTGATTGATCTCGGGGTGATGGTTGATTGCGACAAGATCATGGCCGCGGCCCGGGAGCACGGCGCCGACATCGTGGGCATGAGCGGCTTGATCACACCGTCTCTGGACGAGATGATCCACAACGCCAAGGAGTTCGAGAAGAAGGGTTTCGACGTTCCCATCCTGATCGGCGGAGCCACCACTTCGCGGGCCCACACCGCGATCAAGATCAGCGACCACTACCACTCGCCCGTGGTGCACGTGGGCGATGCCTCCCTCGTGGTCGGGGTCTGCAATCGGTTGCTTTCGGACAATCTGCGCGAGGAATTTTTGCGGGATCACGTGGCGATGGAGCAGAAGGAAAAAGACCTCTTTGCCGGAAAGGGATCCACCGCGGTCTACCTTCCCCTGGAATCCGCCCGCGAACGGAGGTATGACATCGATTGGGAACGCACCGATCTCGCTGTTCCCTGCCAGATCGGAAAACGGATCTGGGATCCCGTGCCTCTGGACGAGATCGTCGAGACCTTCGACTGGAGCCCCTTTTTCCATGCCTGGGAGTTGCGCGGAGTGTTTCCCCGGATTCTCGATCACGCCGAGCACGGCGAAGAGGCACGCAAGCTCTACCACGAGGCGCGCGAAATATTGGAAGACCTGGTGGTCAACGAGCGTCTGCACTGCCGGGCCGCCTGGGGCATCTGGCCAGCCCAGGCGCGGGGCGACGATATCGACTTGTTCGAGGACGGCAAAAAAACGCGGCGATTGGCCACCTTTCACTTTCTTCGCCAGCAGAAGCATAAAGTGAAAGAGGGGACCCCCTACCAGTGCCTCGCCGATTTCGTGGCTCCGGAGGATTGTGGCCGGACGGATTTTATCGGGGCCTTCGCGGTGACCGCGGGGAACGAGGTGGAAGAGTATGCCCGCTCTTTCAAGGATCGGGGCGACGATTACACCGCCATCATGATCCAGGCGCTGGCCGACCGCTTTGCCGAGGGGCTCGCCGAACTGCTGCACAAACGGGTGCGGGTGGAAATGGGATTCGGGCGGGAGGAAAACCTCGCCGTGGAGGACCTGATCAAGGAACGGTACCGGGGTATCCGTCCCGCGGCCGGGTATCCGGCCTGTCCCGACCACACCGAAAAGGCGACGCTTTGGAATCTGCTCAATGCCGAGCGCACCCTGGGGATGGAACTGACGAGCAGTTACGCGATGTTCCCCCCGTCCTCGGTGAGCGGGCTCTATTTCTTCAACGAGGAGGCCCGCTACTTCAACGTGGGCAAGATCGCCCGCGATCAACTCGAGGATTACGTCGGGCGCAAAGGCATGTCGCTGGAGGAAGGGGAGAAGTGGCTCGCGCCGAATCTGGCGGATTGATCCGCTCGGGCGTGCATGCCACCTACATATCGTCCCAGAACACGTGGCGAGTGGCCATGGGGGTCGAGTCCGGTCCCATGAAAACGATCAGAATCTGACGGATTTCCTCCTCGGCCCGGTCCCGCGACCATTCCAACTCCACCTCCCAGCCGAGGGCGCCGAGCAGTTTGATCTCGCTCTGCACCCAGTCGTTCACCCTGGTGAGCTTGCCGTGTGGCCAGGTCGCCGAGTCCTCCCCGAAAGAAAAATTGGCGTATTCCCCCTCGAGGAAGGAGAGAACGTGGATGACGGGCGCGTTGTCCGGCGCCGACTTCACAGCGGTCTTTTTGATTTGATGCAGTTCGTATCGGTCGGGGTCATCCTCCCCGCCTCCGGGTTTTTTCGCTGCGATCACGACGACTTCTTCTCCCGGAGGCAGTTCGACCCGGGCGGTGGCGATGACTTGACCGTTGCGGATCAGTTCCGCGTCGTAGGTGCCCTCCACGAAGCTGTAGGGTCCGTCGAATTGAGCCGGCTCCAGTCCCTCACTCGACCCGAGGATGTCGGTATGGACGGAAAGGCCCACCCGGTCCAGGTCGGTCGCGTTGATGAAGACGATCGAACCGAAGGAATCTTCTCCTCGCAGGGAAAAGAACGGGGAAAGCAGGGCCAGAATCAGGGCGAATCGAATGTTCATGCTGGTTATCTATCGGCTATTACGGAGACGGGCACGCTTTTCTTCCTGCCTTTTTTTCCATTCCTCCATGGCCTTCCGCTCTTTGGCCCTCTGTTCCTCGACAAATCGGCGCGCCGCGATTTCGGATTCGAGACTGTAGCTGACTTTTTCGTCGACGAACCAGGTGCCCTGGATCTCGTTTTTTCCGATCGTCGGAAACACCACGCAATAGTAGTGCTCCGGATCGGCCAGAAGGTACGGTTCCAGCTCCCCGCCATTCACACCTCTGACCACCAGACTGTCCTCGACCTCCGCGACAAACCTCACCGGTTTCAGCGGGGGAAGCTCCAGCGGGGTCTGGTTGACCTTCACCCCCCCGATCTTGCCGTCCGGATCACAGGCGAAAAAAGTCACTCGAGTTTCCCCGGGAGAGGGTTTGTGGGGCAGTTGTCCCATGCCGAGCTGGTAGGTGACCTCCTTGGTCTCGGGATCGATGCGTTCTCTCACGTAGGCGACGATGATGGCGTTCTGTTCGTTGGTCAGGGGAAAGTCCACCTTGGCGACGTTGGCGCAGCCTTTGTGGGCCACCTCGATCCGAACCGGACCGGGGGCGAGCCCGATCTGTCCCGTGTCGTCCCCCGAGACGTAGCCGACTCCCGCGATGGGGTTTTTTCCATTGACTCGCACCTGGAGTTCGCCCGCGAGACCGGTCGCGTTGCACACGGTGACGAAGCCCACGCCATCCCTGACCGCTTCCTCCATCGAACCCTCCTGGGCCGTTAGCGAAGCTGCGAGCAGGGCAAAGAGCATCAGAAAACTACAGATCCTTTTCATAATAGATTTCGATCTTCTGGTCGACGATCGCTCCCGTATCATCGGTCACAGGCCGGAGAAAAACATCGTAGATCCGGGATTTCCGCGAGACGATCTGCTCGATACCGACCTCTTCGCTGCCCGGGGTGCGATAGAGGTCGACGACATGGGCGGTGAGGTAGATGCGAAAGACCCTGCTGCGGGTGGTGACCAGGTTGACGAAGCGGCGGGCCAGTTCTTCCCGCCCGGCGTCGTCGAGGGCGGTCGGTCTCTGACCGTTGGGCCAGGCGGAGGGGTCCCCGAAGAAGGGGGCACCTGATTCCTGCTCGAGGAAGAGCAGGTTGTTGGGCACGGAAAAGGGTCGGGCCCGAGCGATCTCTTCCGCGACGAGATCGCCGGGAAGGTCCTCGCTTGGGGGATAGAGGTCTCCTCCGCCCTGTTTCTCCATGGCGGGATCGTCGTCCAGACGCATGCCCGCCACCAGGGTGCGCAGGACCTCCTCCGAGGCACTGTTGACGTTGACGAGCCCCTTCTGGCTGCGGGGTTCGTCGTCGAGACAGAAGATGTCGAGCAGGTCCGTGGCCCGGAGACCCGGGGAGTCGAAGACCCTCACCTCGGGCGAACCGATGGCCAGAGTCCGGCCTCCCCCGTAGAAGGCAGGGGCGATGTTGCCCGATTTCTGGCGTGTCCAGCAGCCGGGATCGTAGACATTGCCCAATTCCCCGAGCGATTCGTAGTAGCCGGGACCGTCATACCCTTCCGGGTAATCATCGATGGGGTGTTTGATGGAGAAAGGCGCCTCGTCCGGGGAGGGACCTTTGCGGAAGGGGACCGCCTCGGGCACGGAATTCCGGTTCGGACTCTGGTTGTATTGGCTGCTCCCGATTCCGTGGTAGTGGTCGCCCCACTGGCCGGGGTCGATCTCGTCCCCGTAGGAGGAGCGGACCGCGCCTCCCCCCCACAGATAGAGATTGTTGTAGTAGGCGGAACGAAAGTAGCGACGCCCGCTGCGTATCTTGTGCCCGGGTTTGAAAAGGGAACTCCGCGGATCGGGATAGCGGAGGAATTCGCTGTCTCCGATACCGGAACTGAAATACCACCAATCTCCTTTGCGCACCGTTCGGCGGTAGTCCCGGTTCAGGCTGTCGGGGAAACGGGTGCGATCCGCGAGGTAGAGGCGTCCCAGATCCTCCCTGGCCGAATCGGCCCAGTAGAGTTGGTAGCCGGCCTCGAAAAGCAGAAAATTCCTGTCGTCGATCACGATGCTGTTGGGTGCCTTGGAACCGCTGCCTTCTGATTCCAGGGTCAGCACATTCTCCCAACGGACATGGGTGAATTCATTCGGGCCGACGATGACCTCCACCGGCGGCAGGTTGAGATGTGGCAGGATGGGCCGCTCCTTTCCCCATTTCACCTGGGTCCATCCCTCGGTGAGCCTCGCCGCGATCACCCCGCTGATCTCTGTGTCAAAGGGATTCCAGATCGAGATCCAGGTGTCGACCTGCACCTTGACCGAGGGCGGGCTGCCATCCTCCCAATCGTTGTACCAGAGGCGATTGGTAAGGCCCATAACGAAAGGCTGGCCATCGATGCCGCGATAGAGGGGCGGGAACTTGTCGCCCATGTCGTATCCGCGGGCCCCGCCACTGTAGTCTTTGAGGGTGGTGTCCACGGCGGTGTTGCGACCCGCGTTCCAGAGGAGCATGTCCTCCGGCACGATGGGATCGCCGTCGGCGGCATTTCCGTCGGTGCGGGCGTTCTGCTCCATCGCGGCAGGCATGGCGTCCCCCATTTTCCAGGAACCGACCGAGGGGGTCAGATCGCGGTCGGCGTAATCCACGATATTGGCTGCAAGATTGTGCAGGTATTCCGCCTCGGAAAAAGGCAGGGCACCGAATCCGCTAGCCCCGGCCACGCTGCCCCCGGCTCTCTCTGATCCGAATCTCGGCAGGCAATCTTTGATGTGCTGGGCGATTTCCCGGATGACCTCGTCGCGTTTTCGGTCCTTTTCTTCCGGGCTGTCGCTTTCCTCTCCCTCAGCTTTGGCGATCAGGGGATTGAGCGCCAATTTGGGGGTTCCGCGCCGGGCCGCCGCGATCCAGCTCCGGTCGGGGATGAGTTCCCGCAACTGCCAGTCGGGAGTGCCGAAGGAGACGTGCTTTTGCGTCGCCTCTACCGCCGAATTCCATTCCCGGGTGGAGGTGGCCTCGAATCCCTCGATGGGTGCGGTCTCCTGCTGCTTGAGCAGGGAGATCACATAATCGTCGACGAGTCCGGTATCTTCCGTGGAGCGAAGTTTCCGGATCAGGTCGTCGGCATCCTCGGCCCGCGCCGTGGAATCCTGATCATCGGCGTCGATCTGCGGAAAGGTTCCATCGTCGGTGATCAGGGCGAAGAGCGCGAGTTCGCCCGGGTCGGGCTGGACCACGAGTGCTCCGTTTTCACCCTCCACGATTCTGGCGCCCAATCCCCGGTAGTGGAACCACCCGTCTTCGGGGCTCTCGACGATGCGGTCGTTGCCGTCCATATCGCCCAGTCGGTTGCCGGCGAGATCCCCGTCGAGACGGCCGGAAAGGTCCTCGATCCAGTAGGCGTAGCGAAGCTCGAAGTCGTTCAGATCGGAGTCTGCGGGGATGGAATCCGGGTCCGGCCGCAACACCTGCCAACCGATCCGGGGCTTGCCGAACTGGTCGGGAAGACGCAGAGCATCGCCCGCCTTGATGCTGCCGCCGGGCAGGGCGATCGACTCGACTCCCTCCTCCAGACGTTGGCTGCCCTCCAGCAGGATTTTCTGCAGGTCGGCGCTCCCCGTGATCACTTTCCCCCCGCTGAAAAGGGGGCGATACTCCCAGTTGCCGTCCTCGTCCCGTCGGGCCGTGTAGAAGTAATCGGAACCGTTGGGATCCTCCGAACGAAAGGTGATGAAATCATCGGTGTCCTGGGAGTGGCCGAAAACCGACTCCTCGAACCCGCCGAAGAGAGCCACGTTGCGCGAAGCGAGATCTCCCCGGGCGTTGTGGTAACTCTGCCGCGCGACCGAGGAATCGAATCTGGCGATGGAAAAGATGGCCACGGCGATGAGTGCCAGGGCACTGATGAAAATAAGAGCGGTGACCAGCGCGAAACCGCGATTGGAGGAACTACCGATGGTGATCATAGGCGATGGCGGTGGACATGAGGGTTAGCGAGCGCAGCTCCCCCGGGTTGAGAACCTCGGAACCGCTGGATTTTCCGTCCAGCTTCTCGTCGGCCAGGTCATCGAAGACCCTGGCTCTGAGGTCCGATTTCTCGGTGGAGGAGAGATTTGAGAAAACGGCGGAAGTACAGACCACCAGTCTCACTTCCAGCAGGTCCGGGGCGGAAAAATCGGGGTCGTAGACCCAACCGCTGGGCAGCGGGTCGACCTCGGGAGCCGAATCCGGCTGCGGCCATCGACTGGCTCCGACCGAGTTGAAGATGTCCTCGAGCATCCAGATCCTGGTGTCGGACGAGTCGGTGGGAATCGGTCCGCTCGGGTCGTTGCGCCGAAAGCGTTTCGGTGTCACCGAGAAAAACACCACATTGCTCGCCACGACCTCGCGCTCGACCGTGCCTCCCGAGAAGGCGGCGTCCCAGTGCTCGTCGGCGGACGCGGCGGCCACCGGCGGGAAATTGGGATTCCTCCTCATCATCTCCTCCGAGGTGGGAACGACCCCGGCAAAGGTCCGGATGAGGTCGCCCTCCCGAATGCCCCCTCCGGCGGCGGATGCCACCTCATAGGCCACGATGCAGATGCCCGGGGCGGGGGGACTTGTTTCCAGGTTGGCCGGGTCTTGATCGATGGCCCGTTTCTGGACGAGCAGGGAAATTTTCGACGAAGCGGCGCCCGTCGCTTTATCGAGATACAGGGGAACCCGTCGACTGCCGCGGGAGCCGCGGTGGAAAAGATCGCGCGCGTCGTCGGAAAAGATGGAGAGAGCGGAGCGGACGCTGGTCATGCGGTCGCTTTGTTCGTCCACCGATATCCAGATCCCCTGGGAACTGGAAAACATCTGAACGAGGAAAGCCAGGATCAGGGACGAGACCGCCGCGGTGACGAGCAGTTCAAGCACGGTGAGTCCGGCGATATTCTGGCTCTGGCGAAGTTTCGGCTTCATCGTCGGTATCATTCCCCGAGGGTGATCACCCGCTGGAAGTGGTATTTGCGCCGAGATTCCTCCGGAGCCTGGGCCGGGATCTCCACTGAGACGAAGACAAGCCGGTCGGCACCGTCGTCGCGCGATTCGATCTGCAGCTTCGAACCCGCACTCAGGGTTTCCACCTCCGGTTTGGCGCCAAAGAGAAGTTTGCTGCTGATCCGGATTCCCACGAGATACTCCGCGTCAAAAAACTCCCTGCCATCGGCTCCGTAGCGGTAGATCTGTTCGGCGTTGCCGAGAAATGCGGCCGTGCTCCGGCCGTGCGGCAGATTCTGGAAATCCCTGCCAAAAATCCAACAGATCGGCGGAGATTCTCCGTTTTCGGGGATCTGGTCCTTGGAGAAATCCAGGATCTCGCCATAAACGTCCACCGCGTTCTCCGAGACCTCGAAAAACTCTCCGAGAAACCTTCCCTCTGTGTCCCCGGGCGGCACCCGATTGGTCGGCAGGGTGAGATCGGCGAAAATGCGCTCGGCGAGGAACATCGCCTGGGTCTGCTCGGCGGACCGGCTGTGCAGGTTCATGCCCGTCGAGAGCATGCCGAGGATGGTCAGCATGGAGGCTCCCACGATGCCGAGGGTGATGACGACCTCCGCCAGCGTCAATCCCCGGTTTTGTGAGGGGCGGGGGAGAGATCTCATCGGGTGTATTCCTCCTGGCGAAGTTTTCTCACGGAACCGGAGAGTCGGCCCACCCGAACCACGTTAAACCGGCGATCTTCGTGCCGCTCGGGAACCTGGGCGGTCCAGCCGTTGCCGGTTCCCGTGGAAAAACCCTCGATCACGGGGAGATCGAGATCCCTCACCTCTCCGCTGAGGCGGGGAGCCACCACCGAGCCATTGGGACCGAAAACGATGCCGGGTAGTCTGGCCGATTCGGTGCCCGCCTCCAAGTTGAGGGAAAACGTTTCGTAACCATTCCCCTCGATTCCCCGGATGCCGAACCACTCTTCCGTCCGCGGCAGATCGAGGATCGAGGGGAGGGCCGCGCTGTCTCCCTTCATGAAAACGATGCCCTGGGGAAGAGTCTGCCACTTGGTGATCTGCACGGGCTTGGGCAAGGTCTCGTAGATGCCGCCCTCTCCCAGATCGGCGACCTCGAACAGGGCATACTTAACCAGGGCCTCGTTTTCGTCGCCGACGTCGTCCACGACGTAGAGACCCACATACGAACCCAGGGCCAGGGCGCGAAGCCGGGCCTGCTCCACCGCGCTGACCACCTCGGTGGTGGCCGTGCTCAGCGATGGACCCGTGAGCAAACCCTGCATCGCCGGGACGCTCATGCCGACAAGGATGAAGATGATGGCCAGCACGGCGAGGATTTCCAGAAGGCTGAAACCGCCACGCGGGGCACGGCGATAGGATGTCCGGTGCTCAATCATGGTTGGGTGCGGTGGGGCCTGATGCCGACGGTCGGTTCCGCCCGACGGGGGTG
>CAZLUZ010000151.1:0-12037 GCA_964562825.1 uncultured Akkermansia sp. | reverse complement strand
CTAGTCCCCGGGCAACTCCCGGTCGACAGGAATGACCGTCACCACGAGGGGACGATGGTCGCTGGCGTCGTCCCAGTCCTCCCAATGGTGGATGAAGGAGCGATCTCGGTCGATTTCCCCGGTGATCCCCCGGCTGACCAGAGCGTAATCGAATCGGGAGTAGGAGTCGGCGTAGACCCAGTGGTGGGTCCAGCGGAATCCATAGCGATCGCTCAGGGGCAGGGGAGAGAGATATCCCCGCCCTCCGAAATACCCCTGCAGGGCTTTCACCGGGGCCTCGTGGCGGTGATCGTTCAGGTCACCGATCACCAGCAGATTCGTTTCCGGGGCGTGCCGGAAGATTCCGTCGAGATGGGTTCGGGCCAGTTCCGCCTCGCTGAGCCTCATCCTGGCCTCATCGGCGCCGGGGACCTCCCGCTTTGATTTGAGGTGGAGCACCACGCAGCGGAGCCGGTAGTCCGGGGTCACCTGGATGGTGGCATCGAGCACCCCCCGCTGGAAGGGGTGGACCTGACCGTCGAGTCGGTAGGTGTAAGTGTCGCTCGAGTCCGTCTCCACGATGGGGAAGCGGGAAAGCAGAGCGAGATTCCGGTCGAACCCGCTTCTCGCCCGAACCAGTTCGGTATGAGGCAGCGGCACTCCTGCGGCGTGCAGGCGGCTCCGGAGATCTTCCAGATGATCGGAGGTGCCGATCTCGCAGACTCCCAGGATGTCCGGTCTCACCGCGGCGAGCCCCTCGATGAGGGGTTCGATTTCCTCCGCGGGTTTGGGTGCCCCCTTCCGGTATTCGCCCGCCACCCGCCGATCCATGGCCAGGTAGTTTTTGAGATTGTAGAAGACCACCCGCACCGCGGCGGGGGAATCGGGGCGCCCCGGCTCGAGCGTCTGGGCAGAACCTTGAGGCGCCAGGAACAGCGCCGCCGCGATCAGCGAAGTGAAGGCGACTTTCATCCGCCGTTATGCCGGGGAAAAACGAAGATTTGGGAGCGAGTTCCCGAGCCACGTCGCGGCGGCCCGGTCAGTCCTTCTTCTCCGTCGGCTCGGGATGATCCGAGGGGCTTCGGTCCGCGGGGCGAGGCTTTTCCCACTCTTTTTCTCCCTCGGCTTCGCCCTCCTTGATCTCGCGCTCGAATTCCGATTTGGCTTTCTTGAATTCGCCCATGCCCTTACCCACGCCGCGGGCCAGTTCCGGGATCTTCTTTGCCCCGAAAAGAAGCAGCACGATCAAAAAGATCACCACCATCTCCTGGATTCCGGGAGCACCAAAGGCGAGAAGTTGCATCATGTTCATCACGCCACAACCTAGGCGGGCCGAGAAGGTCCGCAATGGAAAAGGGGCCTTCGAGCCGGGCGGTTTCACGGAGAGGCTTTCCCTCGCCAGGAACGAAAACGCCGCCGCGATCGCGCGACCCGTTTTCGTCGGGTGCTTTGACAACGAAACTGCGAAGAGCCGGCATGCCCGTGTCGCGGCCTATGTCGTAATCCTTTGACACACCAATCGACGCTGTCTTTGATAGGCGCGTTTTTCTGGAGAGACCCCATGACGAAACAAAGCATCCGAGAGAAGACCATCGCTCCTCCTCCCCAAGTCGGAGGACTGGTCTCCCCGTTCGCCTTTCTTGAACCCGAGTTGAAAAAAGTGGAAGCGCTGATCCGGGCGCAGGCCCGGGAGTTCGACCCCGCGGTGGAGCCCTACATCTCCTACATCTGCGATACCTCGGGCAAGCGCATCCGTCCGGTGCTCGCTTTTCTCTCCGGGGGAGCCACGGGGGAGATCACGGAGGACCACCACAAACTGGCGATCATTCTCGAGTTGATCCACATCGCCACGCTGGTGCACGACGACATCATCGACGGCGCCGAGATCCGGCGTCAGGCGCCCACGGCGAATGCCAAGTGGGGAAGTGCCCTCAGCGTGCTGCTTGGCGACAGCTTGTTTTCCCACGCCCTCGTGCTCTCGACCGAGTTCGACGAGAACCTGATCGGCCGGCGCATCGCCCAGTCGGCCAACGCGGTATGCACGGGAGAGATCAAGCAGACGCAGCGCCGGTTCGACCTCAAGCTCACCAAGGCGGACTACTACGACATCATCGAGAAAAAGACGGCGGCTCTCTTTGCCGTGGCCATGGAACTGGGGGCCCGGCTCAACCACGCCGACGAGGGAGTTCCCGAAGCCCTGTCCTCGTTCGGACTCAAGATCGGCACCGCCTACCAGATCTATGACGACTGCATCGATCTGGTCGGCGACGAGGAGGAGTTCGGCAAGACCCTGCGCACCGACCTGAACAAGGGCAAACTGACCCTGCCGGTTCTGAACCTGCTGGAGAGTTCGAGCGAGAAACAGCGTGCCAAGCTGCATCGCCTGCTCCTGCAGAAGGAGCCGATCGACGTTTCGGCACTGGCCAACATCGCCGACTACGTGGGCTCCATCGAGGCCGCAGTGGATTCGGGCCAGCGTCTCGTCGGGGAGGCCCGCGATTCCCTCGAGGTGGTCGGCCCCTCGAAGTACCGCGACGCCCTGCTCGGAATCATCGTCTTCCTGGATCGGCTCCTCGAGTCCTGCCGCCAGTAGGCGCGGCCAACGGGTTTCTCAGAGGGGATCCCCGCACATCTTGCAGTAGGCGGCCTTCTGATCGTGACCGGTGTGGTTGCAGTTACCGCAGGTTCGGCTGTCCGGTTGGATCGCCTTCATGGTCATGTTCAGCTCCGCGGTTACGATGCCCGTGGGCACGGCGATGATGCCATAGCCGATCAGAACGGTAATCGTGGTGATCAGCTTGCCCAGGGGAGTGATCGGAGTCACGTCGCCATAACCCACTGTCGAAATGGTAATGATGGTCCAGTACACCGACTGCGGGATATTCGCGTAATCCTCGTTGCCGTAGAGCACCCCCTCGACCAGATACATCAGGGTGCCGAGGACGGCGGTGACAGCCAGCACAGAGAAGAGAAAGACCGCAATCTTGGCCCGGCTTGCTTTCAGGGCGTTGAGGAGAACGTTGGACTCACCGATGTAGCGCGCCATCTTCAACACCCGGAACATGCGGAGCAGGCGGAGGATGCGGATGACGACAAGGTACTGTGTCCCCGCGAAAACGAGGGCGAGGTAGGTGGGCAGGATGGAGATGAGATCGACGATTCCGAAGAAGCTGCAAATGTACTTTCGCCTGTTGCGCACCACAGCGATCCGGACCAGATACTCGATGGTGAAGAGGAGGGTGAATCCCAGTTCGATCAGGAAAAACTCCGCCCGGTAACGCCCCCCGAGGCTTCCCACGCTCTCCAGCATGATGACGGCAACGCTCAACCCGATGAGGATGAGCAGGACGACGTCGAACGCCTTCGATCCCGGGGTATTGTGCCGGAAGATGATCCGCCAGACGGTCTGGCGCAGCGATTCGGGTTCGGAATCGCTTTCCTGCGGGTCGGGATTCATTGCTCGATCGGCCTCCCGGCCCCCTGCCAGCCCTGGTAGCCGGTGTCGAGATGGTAGACACGGAGGAAGCCGAGCTTTTTCATCCGCTTCATCGCCTTGGTGCTGCGAAATCCCGAGGCGCAGTGGAGCAGATAAGTCTTCTCGCGGTCGAGTTTCGCCAGTGCCTCATTGAAGTCGGAGCGATGAAAGTCGAGCAGGGTGCCACCGGGAATACGGCCGTCGGCAAATTCGTCCGGCGTGCGGACATCGAGGATGAACAGGGCGGGGTTTTCCTCAATCAGTTTCGCGGCCTCGTCGACCGTGACATCGCGCACCACCTGCTCCGATGGGCTCTCTCCGCGGACGGAAAGAAACGGCAGACAGAGAAGGACGAAGAGGAGGAGATTTCTTTTGATAGCCATGGAGGTTGTGTTCCGGGTTCCTCCGGGAGAATACGACAGAGGTGCTGCGGAAGCAATGCCTGTGACGGGCGGATGCGGTTCCGTTTTGACGGCATTCTGCCTTTGCTCCGTCCATGGAACGCTGCTTTACTACGTTCTGTACCTGACATGAACACAACCCTCGAACCTGTCCACGATGAGGAATTGCACGATGACGACGTGGCCGCCATCGATCGTCTTCGCGCGACCTTCGTCGATCTGAGGAAGGAACTGGCCCGCATCATCGTGGGCCAGGATGCGGTGATCGAGCAACTCGCCATCTCGCTTTTCGCCCGGGGGCACTCTTTGCTCATGGGGGTGCCCGGCCTGGCCAAGACTCTCCTCGTTTCCCGGCTGGCCGAGACCATGTCGCTGACCTTCAGCCGCATCCAATTCACCCCGGATCTGATGCCGATGGACATCACCGGGACAGAGATCCTGCAGGACGACGGCACGGGCAAGCGCAGCTTCGAGTTCGTGAGGGGGCCGGTCTTTGCCAACATCGTGCTCGCCGACGCGATCAACCGCGCTCCCTCCAAGACCCAGGCGGCCATGCTCGAGGCCATGCAGGAGCGGCGCGTCACCATCGCGGGCAAGCCCCATCTGCTGGCCCCGCCCTTTTTCGTCCTCGCCACGCAGAACCCGATCGAACAGGAAGGCACCTACCCGCTTCCCGAAGCGCAGCTCGACCGGTTCATGTTCATGATCGGGGTCGATTATCCCTCGCGGGACGAGGAGATCTCGATCGCCCGCACCACCACCGGGGGAGAGATGCCCGAACTCTCGCACATTCTCGACGGAGCCGGCGTGCTGGAGTATCAGGGGCTGGTGCGTCGCATGCCGGTGCCGGATCACATTTTCCATTTTGCCGTCGACCTGGTTCGCCGGACTCGTCCGGAGTCGGAGGAAGCCCCGGATTGGATCAAACCTCTCGTCGGCTGGGGAGCGGGGCCGCGGGCGGTTCAGTTTCTCATCCTCGGGGCGCGGGCTCGCGCTGCCCTCCAGGGCAGCTACATGGTGAGGCAGGAGGATGTCGTCGCCGTGGCCGAGCCGGTCCTGCGTCACCGGATCATCAAGACCTTCACCGCGGAGTCCGAGGGGGTGACGGCGCGCTCCATCATCGCCCGGCTCATCGAGGAACTGACTGCCGAATTGTAACCGGAAAGGCGAGGACACCGTGGCTAGCAGTGGATCGAACAGGCGGGACTTTCTCGATTCCGAGGTTCTCGGGAGGCTCATCGGCCTTCCCCTCGATGCCCGGCACGCCATGCTGGGCAATGTTTCGGGGCGCCACCGCAGTCCGGTCCGCGGCTCGAGCCTCGAGTTCGCGGAGTACCGGGAATACGTCGCCGGCGACGATCCCCGTCGTCTCGACTGGCGCACCTGGGGCCGGAGCGACCGCTACTACATCAAGGAGTTCGAGGCCGATACCAACCTGCGACTCTGCCTGATCGTGGACACGAGCGGGTCGATGAATTTCGGGCCGGAGGGTGCCACCAGGCTCGATTACGCCCGCCGTCTCGCCGGGCCGCTGTCCTACCTGGCCGCCCACCAGGGCGACGCGATCGGCGTGTTTCCCGCAAGCGTCGAGGGGCTTCGGGACGAGGTGCCGCCCCGGCGGGGGCCGGTCCACCTCGGCGTGGTGATGGACCGGATCGCCGGCCTCAAAGCCGGGGGGGCGACGAATCTGGTCGAGTCGATTCACCAGGCGGCGGAGAAGATCCCGCAGCGAGCTCTCGTCGTGATCATTTCGGATCTTCTTTTCCCCCCGCACCCGCTCAAGGAGGCGCTGCAGCATCTGCGCTTCCGCAAACACGATGTTGCCCTCTTTCACCTGCTCGATCCCGCCGAGATCAACTTCGACTTCGATCGTCCCACGCGTTTCGTCGATCTGGAAGGGGGCCCCCCTCTGCTTGCCGACGCCACCCTGGTGCGGGCAAAATATCGGGAAGCGGTCGAGCAATACCTCGAAACCGTCGTCTCCCTTTGCACGGTGACCGGGGTGGACTACCATCGGGTCTCCCTCGACCAACCCTACGATCAGACCCTGGCCCGATTTCTCCTCGGCCGGAACCCCCGAACGAAAAAGAAAACGGCGGCCAAACTCGGGTGACGATGAGTTTTCTCCAACAGGCCTTTCTCCTCGCCCTGCCTCTGGCCCTGATCCCGGTGATCATTCATCTGATCAACCAGCACCGTCACCGGACGGTGCCCTGGGCGGCCATGATGTTTCTCCTCGATGCCAGGCGGATGACGAAGGGCATGGCTCGCCTCCGACAGATTTTGATCCTGGCGCTGCGGGTCCTCGCTCTCGCGGCGCTGATTTTGGCGGCGGGTCGCCCCCTCGCCTCCGGCTGGCTCGCGCTCACCGCGGGCGGCGAGGTCGAGACCGTGCTGGTGCTCCTGGATCGCTCCGCGAGCATGGAATTGCAGAATCTCGAAACGGGCCGGTCGAAGCGGTCCACCGCCCTGGATAAGCTGGCGGACACCCTGGGCAAGACGGCCCGGGGCAGTCGCATCGTCCTCATCGAGAGCGCCCGGCTCGAGCCACTCGAACTCGACGGCCCCGGGGACCTCGTGGGGCTGCCCCACATCGTGCCCACCGATACCGGCGCCAACATACCGGAGCTGCTCGGTGCTGCCGCGGACTACGTGACGGCGAACCGCAGCGGGCGCACCGATATCTGGCTCGCCTCGGACGTGCGGGCCTCCGACTGGGTTCCCGCCAGCGGGCAATGGGAGACGCTGCGATCCGCCTTCTCCGAGTTGGAGGCGGTTCAGTTCTACCTGTTGCTCTATCCCGAGTCGCGAGCCGACAATCTCGGCGTGAGGATGTCGCGACTGGAGAGGAGACAAAGCGTCGACGGGATGGTGTTGGTCATGTATCTGGTGATCCGCGGAGCGGCCGGCTCGGGGACGGATCGGATCGTTCCGCTCGAAGTGACGGTGAACGGGGCGCGCAGCGTGGAGAATCTGGAGGTCGAAGGTGAGGAATTCCGTCTCCAGGGGTTCACCCTGGGCCTGGGCAATTCCGAGGGCAGGGGGTGGGGGCGCATCGACCTTCCCGCAGATGCGAATCCGCTGGATAATTCGTTCTTTTTCGTGTTTGACCGGGCCCCGGTGCTGCGCACCGTCGTCGTCTCGGACGACGATCAGGTCTCCGGCGCCATCGCCGCGGCGGCCTCCGCGGCGTTGGACCCTTCGCTGGAATACGAGGTGGAGGTCTTGCCCACCGTGCGACGGGCCGAGGTGGACTGGGGGGAAACCGGCCTGTTGTTCTGGCATGCCCCGATCCCTTCCGCAGACGAACCCGAGTCGAGCCTTCTCGAACAGTTTGTCGCCTCGGGCCGAAGCTTGGTCCTGCTGCCTCCCGACGGACCCATTCCCGACGACGGGCGCTCGATCCTCGGGATGAGCTGGTCTCCCGGGGAGGCGGATCGCAGCGAGGATGGGCTGAAAGTCGGCTGGTGGCGCACCGAGTCAGGACTGTTGCGCAACACGCAGGACGGCGAACCTCTCCCTCTCGGCAGCACCCGCGTCTTCCGGGTGTCCACGTTTCAGGGGGAGAGCCAGCCCCTTCTCCGGCTGGAGGACGGTAGGACCCTCGTCGCTCGATCGGTCAATCGGCTGCCGGGCAGCCTCTTTTTTTGGGGGACCCTGCCCCGGAGTTCGGATTCCAGCCTGGCCGCGGACGGGGTGGCTTTCTTCGTCATGATCCATCGCGCCCTGGAGCGGGGGGCCGTCTTTCTCTCCCGTGCGCAGCAGCGCGATGCGGGGGAGGGCGCTCTGCCCGGGGAGGAGGAGTGGAAGCGCGTCTCGCTCCGGGATACCGAGGCCGACGTGATTCATCCAAGCCTCCATGCCGGGGCTTTTCAGCGGGAGGAGAACTGGGTCGCCCTGAACCGACCAGAGACCGAGGATGAGGCCCGCATCGTGAACCGGGAAGCCCTGGCCGGTCTGTTCGCCGGACTCGATTACCGGGTCATCGAGGATAGGGTGGACGATCGCTCCTCGCTTGCCGCCGAAATCTGGCGGGCTTTTCTCGTGGCCATGGCCCTCGCCCTGATCGCCGAGGCGGCTCTCTGTCTGCCGCCTCGTCCGGAGCCCGAGCCCGCCACGACCTGACCCCCCCTCGCCATTTTGGAAACATCCTCCAGCGAACTGACCCTGCAACTGACGCCCGCCGTCATCGTCTTCGGCGTGGGCATGATCGTGGCGGCGGGAGTGTTGGGATATCTCAACTGGAGCCGCAGCCGGTTCCGCTCCGCCGTGGGTTGGCTGGAGGGGCTCCGGGTGGTCATTGTCGCCCTCGTCGCGGTCACTTTGCTGCAACCGGAGTGGAGGGAGGTTTTCGAGCCCGAAAAGAAGCCGGTGCTCGTCGTCCTGCGGGATCGTTCGGGCAGCATGGAGACCGCCGACGTGCTCGATGCCGGCGATGCATCGGGGGAAGCGGTGCGGCGCGAAACGGTGGCCGAGACCATCGCCGATCCGGAGAAATGGCAATCCCTCGAGGAGGAGATGGACCTCGTTTTCGAGCCTTTCTCCTCGGCGGAAAACCCTCCGGAATCGGCCACCGACCTGAATCTGGCCCTGGACCGCGCCCTGGAGCAGTATCCCAACCTCCGTGGGCTGGTGCTCATCTCCGACGGCGACTGGAATGCCGGGGCCGCTCCCTCCCGGGCGGCGACGCGGCTGCGCATGCGAGAGACCCCGGTATTTGCCATCCCCGTGGGCAGCGAAACCCGCCTGCCCGACATCGAGATCACGGGCTTCGATGTTCCCACTTTTGCCATCGTGGGCAAACCGGTGCGCCTGCCCTTTAGCATCGAGAGCGCCCTGCCGGTCGATTACGAGGCCACCGTGGAGATCACCATGGATAACGGCGAGAAACTGAGTCGCAATGTCACCATTCCGGCGATGGGGAGAATCGAGGAAACCTTCTCCTGGAAGCCGCAACAGACCGGAGAGATGGAACTGATCATTTCGATCCCCCCGGCGGCGGGCGAGCTGAACAGCGAGAACAACCGGCTCAGTGCTCCGCTCTCGGTGCGCAAGGAGAGTCTGGTGGTGCTGGTGATCGAATCCTTCCCCCGCTGGGAATTCCGCTACCTGAGGAACGCGCTGCTCCGCGACCCCGGGGTGGAGGTTCGCTGTTTGCTTTTTCACCCGGATATCGGGGCCATGGGGGAAGGTGAGGGCTACCTGGAGGGGTTTCCCGAGCCGGAGTTGCTCGCCTCGGTCGACGTCATTTTCCTCGGCGATGTCGGGCTCGGCGCGGACCAGCTCAGCCGGGAACAGTGCCGGACCCTTCGCGATCACGTGGCGAACCAGGCGGCGGGGATGGTTTTTCTCCCGGGATTCCGGGGACACCAGCACGATCTGCTCGACACCGAGCTGGCCGATCTGCTGCCCGTGGTGCTGGAGGAGGCGCAGCCGCGGGGGTGGGGCTCGCCGACCCCGGGTCAGTTCGAGTTGACCGATCTCGGCCTGCGCAGCCTGCTCACCCGGCTGGAGGACGACGACGACAAGAATGCCGACGTCTGGGCTTCGCTGCCGGGATTCCAGTGGTTCGCCGGCGTGTCCCGGGCCAAGGCGGGGACCGAGGTGCTGGCCACCCACAGCTCGGAGACGAATCGATACGGGCGGATTCCCCTGATCGTGACCAAGACCTTCGGCACCGGGAAGATTCTCTTCATGGGGACCGACGGCGCCTGGCGCTGGCGCAAAGGGGTGGAGGACCGCTACCATTATCGGTTCTGGGGCCAGGTGGCCCGCTGGATGGCCTACCAGCGGAACATGTCCCTGGGGGACACCATGCGGCTGTTCTATTCTCCCGACCGGCCCCAGACGGGTCAGGTGCTCACCCTGAACGCCAACGTGATGAGCGTGGGGGGAGAACCGCTGCGCACCGCCAACGTCGTCGTGCAGATCGAGGCTCCGTCGGGCAAGGTGGAGTCGATCCGGCTGCGCGCCGGCGGCGAGGGCCAGTGGGGGCTGTTTACCGGCGGCTTCTCGCCCGAGGAGCCGGGCACCTATCGGCTGACGATGACCTGCGCCGAAAACGGGGGCACCCTGGAGTCGTCGATCACGGTTCAGGGAACCGTTCGCGAGAGGCTGGGTCGCCCTGCGCGTTTCGACGTGATGGAGGAGATCGCCCGGATCACCCGGGGAAGCCTCATCGAGAAGGCCGATATCGATCTGATCCTGGAAAAAGTGGCCGAGCTGCCCGAGCCCGATCCCGTGGAGCGCCGCCTCCTCGTCTGGGCGCACCCCTTCTGGATCGGCACCCTGGTGCTGCTGCTCACCGCCTTCTGGATCGGTCGCAAAGCGGCGGGTTCGGTTTGATCTTCCGGGGCCGGCGGCGGGAACACGATTCCCGATTTACGTCGTCACGAAGAGCGGTTCCCCCAGGGTCTCGAGCACGGGTTCGATCCCGAGTCCGGGGGCGGTGGAAGCCTTCATTCGTCCCTTATCGCGACGCGGCGCGCCGGTGGCGGTCTCCACGGTGACGTAGCTGTTGAAGTCGGTGGAACTGAAGCGAAATTCCTCCGGAGTGCTCTGGGCGAGATGAGCGATGGCAGCGGTGACGATATCACCTCCCCAACTGTCCTCGATGGTCATGGCAATGCCGAACTCGACGCAGAGATCCCGGAGGCGCCGGGCCTTGGTCAGACCGCCGATCTTGCTGATCTTCACGTTGACCAGGTCCATGGCCCGGTCGGTGTGGCCTCGCAGCAGCGGGGTGATCCCGTCGATCGATTCATCGAGAATGAAAGGGCCGTCCCATTTTTCCCGAACGGCGCGGCATTCCTCATAGGTGGCACAGGGCTGCTCCAGGTAGAGATCGAGGTCCCGCACCGCCCGGCAGACGCGGAGAGCCTCGTGCCGGAGCCATCCCGTGTTGGCGTCGGCCACCAGCGATTCACCTGCCCCCAGGTCGGCCGCGACGGTTCGGATCCGCTCGATGTCGAGGACGACGTCGTGGCTGCCGACTTTGAGTTGAAAGCAGCGGTATCCCTCCTCGCGGTAGGCGGCGACCCGCTCCGCCATGGCCTCCGGGGTGTCCTGGGAAATGGCCCGGTAGAGGCCGATATCCGCTCCGAAGCGGCCCCCGAGCAGTTCGCACACCGGCATGCCGCACGATTTTCCCAGGATATCCCAGCAGGCCATGTCGATGGCCGATTTCACGTAGGGGTGACCCTTCAGGGCGATGTCCATTCTCCTCTCCAGGCGCGTTGTCTCGAGGGGAGAAGCGCCGATGAGGTGGGGGCCCAGCTCATAGATGCCGGCACGGGAACCCTGTCCGAAGGCGGGGAGGTAGAAGGGGCCCAGCGGACAGATTTCCCCCCAGCCGGTGAGTCCCGCATCGGTGTCGACCTGCACGATGGTGCTGTCGAAAAGGGAGACGCTTTTTCCGCCGGACCATTGGTAGGAACCCTCGGCGACGGGCAGGTCGACCTGATAGACGGCGATACGGTTGATTTTCATGTCAGGAGTCCGGGCAGGGGATCGGATGCTGGACGACCTTCGCCCCGGTCGCTCCCGAAGCAAACGCAAACCCGTTTCGTCCCGACGAGCCCCCTCTGGATCGTGTCCGTCCCCTCGATCGAATGATTGTTGGCGGGCGAGAGTAGGAAGAACTCTGGGTGCCTGCGGAGTAGTTAGAGGAATTCACTGGCCATATCGACAGCCTGATCGAGGTAGATGCCGCCAATTTTGGAGACGGATTCACTGGCCTCATTCCGGATCAGAGGCTGAGCTCTTCAATACCGACTGGCCGGTAAAGGACCATTTCCTTGCGTGGAACGACCCAGCTGTGGTTCAGGTGGGCAAGTGAAATCGAAAATGCTGATCTTCGGCGTCTCGTAACCCTAAGTCACGTAATGGCCGACACGGATGTCCGAGAGTATCTTGAATCCAATGAGCAATTCTGGGAGACAAATGGGCATCCAGCGGCATCCAGCCAAATCATGCTGCGATGATCGGGTGATCAACTCGATTTCGAACGAATGAAAGAGCGGCCTTGATGTCGTCCTCTTCAAGATCGGGCAATTCCGAGATGATCTGATCGAAGGACAAACCGGCTTGAATGAGGTCAAGGATGTCCGTAACGCGAATTCGCATCCCTGTACTGCTTCAGCGTGAATCTAACAAAATCGGAAAGTTTCTAAGTGAAAATCCG
>CAZLUZ010000150.1:0-12285 GCA_964562825.1 uncultured Akkermansia sp. | reverse complement strand
CGAGCCCGACCGCGCAGGGCCACGTTGTGCTCCTTCGATCCGGTAAAATAGACGAGAGCGCAGGCAAATTCTTCATTGGAGACAGCCCGCAAGTCGCATTGGAGCCCGTTCTCGAGACGCACGCTGGCCTTGGTCGATCCGCTGGCGAGGACACGGTCCACCCATGGCCGGGTGGTGAAGTGCTCCAGAATGACATCCGGACTGGAGGTGGCCACGAGAAAGTCCACGTCGTGCACGACCTCCTTGCCTCGCCGGTAACTTCCCGCCGCCTCGACCTGCAGGCAGTCGGGATGATTCCTCAGGTCCTCGAGAATCCGCCCGGCTGGGGCCACCACGTCGCCGAGGCGAAAAAATTCCGCGTTGGATTCGAGGAAACGGATCGATTCGAGCAACTTTTCAGCGGTCTTCTTTCCGAAGCCGCTGAGTTCGGAGATACGGCCGGATTCGCAGGCCTCCCTCAGTTTGGCCACCGAATCGACGCCGAGGGCATCGTAGACTGCCTTGATTTTCTTGGGACCGAGCCCCTGCACGCGAAACAGCTCGAAGAGGGAGTCGGGAAATTCGGCTTTGAGTTTCTCGTGAAACTCCAGCCTTCCCGTCGAGGCCAACTCGTGAAGTTTTTGCTGCAGCGCATCCCCGATGCCTTTGATTCCCCCTAGATCGCCCTCCCGGGCCCGCTCCACGATGTCGCCGGAGAACTGGCGCACCGTATCGGCCCCGGTGCGGTAGGCCCGGATCTTGAACGGGTTCTCCCCTTTCATCTCCAGAAGCAGGGCGATCTGTTCCAGCGTTTCGGCGAGTTGTTCTCTGGTCATATCAAAATCATTCTCGGCTTTGAAGGGGAGAAAGGACGCAAATCGCAGTCCGCCACCGGCAAAGATAGAGGAACCCACACGAATTCCTCCCCTTTTCTCCTTTTGCCCACGCCGTTTGCGCTTAATAAGCACGGCTACGATTCGTTTTTTCAGAAAAAACGTGGAATTAAACATTTCCTCCCCTCATAGTAGCCGCCAGTCGTCCGGTCTTCCTCAAATCGCTTTTCATGCCGTTCGCAGAATGAATCCCCGCTACCAAATCCGCGAAGCGATCGGGCACGGAGGACTTGGCTCGGTCTACCGGGCATTCGACACGCAGTTGCAGCGGGAGGTTGCGGTAAAACGCGTTCTCACCCCGGAGCAGGCCTCGGCCGACGAGGTCCGCGCGGCCGGTCAGAAACTCATCGCCGAGGCCCAGACCCTCTCCAGCCTGAATCATCCCAACATCGTCACCGTCTTCGACGTCGGGCAGGACGAACAAGGCGGTTTCGTCGTCATGGAATTGCTCAAGGGCGAGACCCTCGACGAAACGGTGGCACGGGGCGTTCTCACCGCCGACGATTTTCGTGAAGTCGTCTACCAGACCCTGGAAGGCCTCATCGCCGCCCAGGCGATCGACGTGATCCACCGCGACATCAAGCCGACCAACATCATGCTGATCTGGCAGGCCAGCGGGAAATTCCAGCTCAAGATTCTCGATTTCGGCCTCGCCAAATTCAGCAAGACCCCGTCGGTCCAGACGATGGACCAGGAAGACGCGGTGATGGGGTCGATCTTTTTCATGGCCCCGGAACAGTTCGAGCGAGGCGAACTCGATGCGCGCACCGATCTCTACCAGATGGGCTGCGTCTATTACAACGCGCTGACCGGGCAGTACCCTTTCAACGGGGAGACCGCACCCCAGGTGATGAACGCCCATCTCCAGCACAAAGTGGTGCCGCTGGGCCAGATCCGCCCCGATCTGCCCTCCGCGATGGCCCAGTGGGTCATGTGGCTGATCAACCGCGACATCTCCAGCCGACCGGTCAATGCGAAAGAAGCCCTGAAGTATTTCCCCAGGAATTCGGACACCGCTCCGGCGCTTCCCTCCGCCGCGCCCGCCCTCCCCGCCAAGCCCGCCACCGCATCGGTGATCCAGGTGGCCGCTCCAGGATCGAACGCTTCCGCCCCGCCCAACCTGGTGATCTCGGGTCGCCATGCCAACGCCAAGGCATCGGGTTCCTCATCCCAGATCCTCCGAACCGGCACCTCATCGTCCGCTCCGCGCATCACGACGAACCAGTCGCGAAATACGCCCGGCCGTGCCGGATCTGTCTCCCGCCCGAAAAAGGGTCTGTCGTCGAAAAACCGGCAACTCATCGTCATCGTCGCCATCTCGGCGGCGGTTGTCCTCGGATTCGGTGCCTTCGTCTACTTCAAACGCCAGGCGGAAGAGCGCAATTTCGCCAGAATGGTGGAATTCCGCGAGGCGACCGCTCCGCGGGGAACGGCCGACGATGTCGACCTGCTCGTCGGCTACCTCTCCGGAAAGAATTCGACGCGTGAAGAGAGAACCCTCGCCTTCCAGGCCCTGAGTAAGCTGGAGGGACCCGGCGTGCTCGAAGCCATGCTCGGCCATCTCGAGAGCACGAGGGTGTCCGCCACCCAGAAATACCTCGGAGCCATTCTCTCCTCCCGAGGCTTCGCTCCCGCCATCGACGCCCTGTTATCCCTCGCCAAGTCCGCCAACAAGGAGGAGGACCGGATCAACTTTCTCAACTACGCCAAACCTCTCGCCACCGGCGCGCACACCGATCTTTTTCTCGTGGGACTTCGGGACGAAACGAATCTCGCCATCCGCAGGGTCTACGAAGACACCATCCTGACCATCATTCGAAAAAGCCCCGAACCGGAATCAGCTCTCCAGTCGATCCGGCGCCGCGTCCATGTCGCCACCGGCGGCGAGCGAAAAAGTCTTTTCCGCATCCTCGGTGCCATGGGTTCGCCGGAAACGGCCCGAATGCTGGACCGCATCTTTTCCGCGAGCGATCAGGCCAAGAAAGAGGACGCCTTCGCGGCCTACCTGGCTTGGCCCAACCGGGACCCGATGCCACGGGTCGAAGAGATCGCCAAATCGTCTGACCCGGCTCTGCGCCTCGCCGCGGAGCGGGCCTACTCCATCCTGGCCACCCGGCCTGGTCCCTACACCATTCAGAGGGAGATCGAGGACTGGCGCACCGCATGGAGGTTGTTCCAGAACAATCCCTCGGAAACGCAACGCATGATCCAGTCGACCCTGGAGACACCACACCCATCGACCGTCGCCATGCTGGAGGAGTGGAAGGACGACCGCCGCTTCGGCCGACTCGTCACGGCGGTGATCGATTCCATGGAGAAAACCATCGAGCAGATGCCGGTGATGGAACCGGGGAAACCCCTCAAGGGCAGCTTGGCCCGGGTCGAAGGCGATTCGGCGGGAATCAATACCTACCTCGAATCCATCACCATGTGGACTTCGCCGGAGACTCATTTCTCCTGGCACTTCAAGGTGAAACAGGGGGGCAACTATGCCATCGTGATCAATCAGGCCGATCTCAACCAGAAGCCGAGCGAATTTGTCGCCCATATCGCCGGTCAGAGTTTCCCGGGTAAATCCTTATCCACGCCTACGGTGGAAACCTTCAGACCGATCAGGCTCCCGGGAACGGTTCAACTGGAGAAAGATCGCATCTACAAGCTGACCGTCGCAGCGGGAACCCAGGTGCAACCGCGCATGATGGACATCGGTTCCATCGTCTTCAGGAGGCAGTGAGTCCGAGCGGAAGCCGCTCCAGCCGCTTCGCCGGATGGAACTCGATCAGTTCCACCGCATCGAGGTCGTATTCCCCCGGCCACCGCACCCTGCTGAGCGCCTCGATCGCGGCAGAGACTTCCCCCCGCGGGCGCCCCATTACGATGGTGACGTGCGGAGTCCACCGATCTCTGCGGTAGTGAGGGATGGGTTGGATCCCGAGTAGCTCCAGCCCCTCCACGATGCGGTGGTGCGCCTCCAGGAGCGTGTCGTGGGCCGCGGGAATGAGGGAGAGCACGGGTCGTTTTCCCGGGAACACCCCCAGGGCAGAGAGCTTGACGGTGAAACCTGCCCTATCGCCGGCAAAACGTCGGACGAGTTGGCGGAGTCCGGCGACATCGTCGATCGGCTCCCGGATCACACTCAGGCTGAGATGGGGGTTGCAGGGGCGGAGGTTCCATCCTCCGGATTGTTCCCCCTCCGTCAGATGCGCCATCAGTGTTTCCCGGGAAGCGTCGGACATGCGCAATTCGATGGAGTGCCCTTTTTCGCCCTCCTCCTGTGCCCCGGGGTTCACGGCTGAATCATTTCGGATTGCTCGCGGCCAGTGCCAGTGCCCGCGAATCGAGGACGCGGTGCTTGCCCGGCTGCAGTTCGTAGTCCACCAGCCCACCGATGCGGAATCTCTCCAGGGTACGGACCCGGTAATCGAGTTTGTGGAACATTCTCCGGATCTGTCGATTGAACCCCTGGGTGAGGACCAGGTTCACCCTTTTTCGCCCCACGATTTCCACGCGCTCGGCACGAGCCAGGCCCTCCTCGAGGTGAAAACCCTCGAGCAGGCGCTGGGAATGGTCCGGATGAAAAAAACGGTCGAGTTGCACGTGGTATTCCTTCTCCACATGGTAGCGGGGATGGGTCAGGCGTTCGTTGAGTTCGCCGGAATTGGTGAGAAGCAGCAGTCCCGTGCTGTGGTAATCGAGCCGCCCGATGTAATTCAACCTGGCGAATTTCGCGGGGAGGATGTCGTAGATGGTGCGGCGCCCCCGGGGATCGTGGCGGGTGCAGAGGCAGGCATCGGGCTTGTGAAAGAGAACGGTCAACTCCGTGTCGAGCCGCAGGAGCCTGCCGTCGCACCTCACGTGATCCCCGGGCAAGACCCGGACACCGAGGCCGGACACCACGGTACCGTTGATCTCGACCCGTCCCTCCCGAACCAGTTGCTCGCAACTCCGGCGCGAGCCGAGGCCGCATCCAGCCAAAAATTTGTTCAGCCTGACGCCTTCACTAGACTCGGACTGCATGGTTCGACCGCGGGGGCCGTCGGACGGATGGGAACGTTGACGGGGGGTGACGACGAGGTAGGGGCGCGCGAAGCGCCTCAGGCGTCGGGCTTGGTTTTGGGGAGTCCGACCGCATTCTGGCCCTCCTTCCACTCACCACGCTTCTGGAGCAGTTTGACCCGCTCGAAGCGCTTCAGCACATTGCGCTTCATTCCTACCGAACTCGATTTCTTTAATGTCGGGTGTTGAGACATGGCGACGATGGATTGTCGATTTGAGAGCAGCGAGTTTATCACAGAAAAGAATCGCGAGCAAGCGAATAAGGGGAGAAACTGCTGTCCGCTTGACACCTCAACCAAACCAGTCATGCTAGCTAGCTCCCGATGAGTTTTCAGGTCACCGATTTGAACGTCGAGTGGAACGTTCCGTTGCCGGCGCCGGCACTTCTCGTTCACGAGATGCCCCGCACCGAGCAAACAGCCGCCTTTGTGCTCGAATCCCGCCGTCGCATCCAGGAGATACTCCACGGCCAATCGGACCGGTTTCTGGTCATCGTCGGCCCCTGCTCGATCCACGATCCGGATATGGGCCTGGACTACGCCCGGCGCCTGGCCGGACTGCGGGAAGAGGTCGACAAGAAAATCGAGTTGGTGATGCGGGTGTATTTTGAGAAACCGCGCACCAGCGTGGGCTGGAAGGGGCTGATCATGGATCCGGATCTGGACGACTCGGCCAACATGCCCAAAGGTCTCCGCATCGCCCGCCAGTTGCTCGGCGGCGTGCTCGCTCTGGGTCTGCCCACGGCCACGGAGTTTCTCGACCCGATTACCCCGCAGTACATCGCCGATCTCATCTGTTGGGCCGCGATCGGGGCGCGCACCGTCGAATCGCAGACCCACCGGCAGATGGCCTCGGGACTTTCCATGCCCGTGGGCATGAAGAATGCCACCTCCGGCGGCATGGCGGCGGTGGTGAACGCGCTGAAAGCATCCGGCGCCCCCCAGACCTTTTTTGGCATCAGTCCCGAGGGAGTCGCCTCCATGGTCAAGACCAAGGGCAACCCCTACGGCCACACCGTGCTTCGCGGGGGCGAAGACGGACCCAACTACGGCCCCGAGGCGATTGCGGAGGTATCGCGTCACCTCGAAAAAGGCGGGGTGCTCGGCTCGATCGTCGTCGACGCCAGCCACGCCAACTGCGAAAAGGACCACGAAAAGATGCCCGATGTTTTCCGCTCCGTGGTGAAGCAGCGTTGCGACGGAAACCGCGACATCGTGGGCGCGATGCTGGAGAGCAACCTGCTCGCGGGCAACCAGAAGATTATCAACGGCCGCAGCGGGCTGCGCTATGGGCAGTCCATCACCGATCCCTGCATCGACTGGGAAACGACCGCACGCATCATCCGTGAGGCCGCGGAGTTGCTGTAGCATTCCAGCATTTTTCCCTAGCCGAAGCTCACCAGCGGGAGGCGCGGAGGTTACTGCCATGCGCCCGGCTGCGCTCCCCCCTCGTTTCCACCTCAAATTCATGACGCAACTGCCCGGCTTTTTTCTTTTCTGTTTCCTCTGCTTCGGATTCGCCGTCCCCGCGGCGGCTGCCGGAGGGAGTTGGCAGGTCACGGATTTCGGAGCAACCGGCGACGGCACGACGCCAGACACGGCATCGTTCCAGCGGACCATCGATCGCGCCGCGGCATCGGATGACCGTCGGGTGGTGGAGGTGCCGAGGGGAGACTATCTCATCGGGACCGTCTATCTGCGCAGCGGGATTACCTTGCGGCTCGCCGAGGGAGCCCGAATCATCGGGACACGCGACCTCTCGCACTATCCCCTGGTCGAAGATCCCCAACTGCCCTGGGGAGATCGCTGGGAGCGCGCCCTGATCTATGGCCGCGATGTCGAAAACGTGGTCATCGAGGGAGGAGGCACCATCGACGGAAACCGGGTGAGGGATCCCCAGGGCGAGGCGGGCCAGCGGGGGCCGCACACGGTATCGTTCCGCAACGCCGCGAATATCGTCCTGCGCAGCGTTTCCATCACCGACTCCGGGAACTACGCCAGTCTCTTTCTGGATTGCAAAAACTGCCTGTTCGAGGACCTCACCATCACGGGGGGATGGGACGGCATCCACGTCCGCGAGACCGAGAAGATTCACATCCGCCGTTGTCGCCTCGCCACGGGGGATGACGCCATCGCTGGACACACCTGGACCGATGCCATCGTCGAGGACTGCGAGATCAACAGCTCGTGCAACGGCCTGCGACTCTTCGCCGCGATCCGCGATCTGCGGGTCAGTCGTTGCCGCTTCACCGGACCGGGCCAACATCCCCACCTCGGTCGAGGAGGCACGCGCCGGACCAATATGCTGGCGGGTGTGATCCTACAGCCCGGCGCCTGGAACCAGGACCCGACGCAGAGCTCGAACATCACCCTCGAAGACCTCGTGATGGAGAATCTGATGACTCCCGTCCATTGCTCCCTGCGCGAGGGAAATTCCCTCGACGGTTTTCACGTCCGGAACCTTAGAGCCACGGGCATCTACGGCCCTGCCTCGTCGGTGGAGAGTTGGGGCGAAACCATCACCGACTCCAGTTGGACAAAGATTTCGGTGGATTGCTCGCCCCCCGCGGACGCCCCACCCGTGCGGGACGACTGGAGGAAGGCAGGCAACGGGGTGCGGCTTCTCCCCGTCTGGGCCTTCTACGCGCGGAACGTCGATGGGTTGGTCCTCCAGGAGGCGAGCTGGCGTTCCTCCCATCCGATCCCGGCTCCGCCCGCGGACTTCGTCGCGGTACGCCATCTGCGCCTCATCGAAGCCACCGCCAACGGCGACGACCTGAGGTCACCATGAGAATCGGGCCGACGCGGTGGATTTTTTTTCCCAGCGGCACGCTACCGTCCTGACTTCGCCCCCGCCGCCCACGCCCGCAAGACATCCATGGATAACAACAACCAGGAAAAAGTAAGCGAGGCGGCACGCTGGAGAGAGCACGGACCGCTTCTCCGGGCGGTGTCCCGTTCCTTCTTTCTCAGCGTCCGTTTTCTGCCCCGAAGCATGCGGGAACCGGTGACGCTCGGCTATCTGCTCGCCCGGCTGTCCGACACCGTGGCCGACACCGGGAACGTGTCGATCGGCGAGCGGATGGCCATGCTGGAATCTCTCGACTCGGCGATCCGGGGAGAATCCGCTGCGCCCGATCTCAATTCCTTCGCCCGAGCTGCAACCCACGCCGGCGAGAAAGAACTGCTCCACCGGGCCGACACCCTGCTCCGATGGCTTTCCCGGACGCCTCCGCCTGACCGTGACCTCGTGCGCCGCGTCCTGGACACCATTTTGACCGGGCAGAGGTGGGATGTCCGTTTCTTCGGAGACGAGGGCAACGCGGTTTCCTCCGCGGAGGAAACCATCCGCTACGCCTACCTCGTCGCCGGGTCGGTGGGTGAATTCTGGACAGATCTTGCCTTCGTTCACCTCGGCGACCGCTTCGCCCCGCCAGAGCAGCGGGCCTCCCTGCTCGAGTGCGGTCGTCTTCTCGGCGAAGGGCTCCAGCTGATCAACATCATCCGCGATCTTCGCGAGGATCTCCCCAGGGGCAGACGCTATCTGCCGGAGACCCCGGTCGACGACGAGGTGCTGAAAAGCTGGATCTTCCGGTGCCGGGAACGCCTCGAGGCGGGCAGACGCTACGTTGCGGAGGTGCGCCATCGGCGTCTGCGCTTCGCTACCGCCCTACCCCTCTTCCTTGCGGAGAAAACCGCCGATGCCCTGGTCGAAGCCGGAGCCGCCGCGGTGACCTCCCGAAAAATCAAGATCCCCCGGAGCGAAGTCCGCCGCAGTGCCCTCCGGGCGCTCCTCGCCTGAGTTCGGCAACGGCCGGTGGTGGAGAGGCTCTCGGTCCGGCCTGTCCGGGACCGGGGGCGCCTGTTTCCCGCCGTCTAGCGGGCAAAGAACAACTCGCGAACGCTGCCCTGGACCGACATGGCACCATCCGCTCGCCTCGCCTGTTTCCGCTCCCCGGAGATACTGATCAGGTGGGTCTCGGTGCGGATGAACAGGGCGTTGTTGGCGATCGCCGGAGTGGCGTGAATGCCGCCATCCAACTGGCTGCGTCCCAAGACCTCGAACTCGTCCGAGGCCCGGACCACGATGACTTCCCCGTGCAGGCTGCCGCAGAGAATCTTGCCGTCCGCCAATACCGGCGAGCTGTAGTAGTTGCCCCCGATCCGCTCGCGAAACTTCTCCTCGCCGGTGCGGAGATCACGACAGGTCAGGATGCCTCCGTCGGCCCAGAGATAGAGGTTGCCCTCATGGACGAGCGGGGTCGTCACGTAGCTGAGTCCGTCCCGCAACCCGAGGGAATAGAGCACCGTCGGTTCGCCCGACCCGACCTCCAGAGCGGTCGCCTGTTTGCCCGCCCCACCGGACCCGAACGAGGCGAAGAGGAGGCCACCACCACCGGTGACCGAGGAGACGGAACGAAAGGAGTAGCCCCCGGGCGCCGACCAGACCACTCTCCCGTTGCGCGGGTCGAGCCCCTTCCACCCGTCGTTGCTCTGCAGGGCGACGACGGTCTCGATCCCCCCGTGTTCCACGGTGATCGGGGTGTTGTAGGCGGTGAAATGCTTCTGATCGGTCTCGGGCGTGGTTCGCTCGAGATTCCAGATGACCTCACCGGTCTCCGGAGACAGACCGATGACATGGCTCTTGTATTGATCACTGGAATCGGTGTGGAAAACGAGCACACCGCCAGCCAGCACGGGGGAAGAACCCTGACCGTGATCCGAGGAGAAATCCGGCCACGACTTCCGCCAGAGCAGTTCGCCCTCGTGCGAGAGCGCCAGGGCCTGGGTCGTGTCGCCCGAACCCCACACCAGGTAGACCCGCTCGGCGTCGACGGTCGGGGTGGATGACGCAAAATTGTTGAACCGATGAAGATTGTGCGCCTCCAGCGGATCCAGCCACGACCACAACAGCGCGCCGTTTTCCGAGTCGAAACAGAGCACCCTCCGCATGGGCGTTCCGTCGGCGTCTTCCGCCGAAGTGGTGAGAAAGAGCTTCCTGCCCCAAAGGACGGGAGAGGAATGCCCCACCCCTTCGAGGCTGACCACCCAACGGTAGTCGGCGGGAAAGATCTCGTCGGGCAGATAAGACAATTCGCCGATGCCGGAGCCGTTCGGCCCGCGAAAGCGGGTCCACTCCTGGGCGCGAAGGGGGAGAAAGACCACCAGAACCAGGCCGAGGAGGGCAAAATACCGGAGCTTCGACAAGATCGACTTGCGGGGCATGGGGAACGATAGTCCGTTTCCCCAGCAGGCCAAAGACGCATTCATGGCCCTCTCGCCAATGCAGATCGAAACTTTCAAGATATTTTTGGACGTGATCGAGACGGCGAGCTTCTCCGAGGCAGCCGAGCGCAACGGCATGACACAGAGCGCCGTGAGCCAACAGATCAAATCGCTCGAAGAACGTTTCGGAGTCACCCTGCTGGAGCGGGGCAGGAAGCATTTCGCCATCACTCCCGAGGGAGAGCTTTTCCTCCGCGCGGGCCGGGAGATCCTGGAACTTTACGAGGGCATTCACGGCCAGCTCGACAGCCTGCGCAACGCGGTTTCGGGGCACCTGAAAATCGCCACGGTCTACAGCATAGGCTTTCACGAACTGCCTCCTTATCTCGAACTCTTCAAGCGGCGCTTCCCCGAGGTCGAACTGGAAGTGAGCTATCGCCGATCCAATCAGGTCTACTCCGACGTGCTGGAGAATCGCGCCGATCTCGGTCTCGTGGCCTATCCCAGGTCGAAAAAGGGTGTCGAGATCGAGCCCGCCTGGCGCGACCGCCTCGTCGTGATCTGTCCGCCGCAGCACCGCCTGGCGCGGAGAAAGTCCCTGACCCTGAGGGAGATCGACGGAGAACGGTTCATCTCCTTTGAGCCGGACCTGCCCACCCGTCAGGCGATCGACGCCATGTTTACCGAGGCGGGCATCTCCGTGATCGAGGTCGTCGAGTTCGACAACATCGAGACGGTGAAGCGGGGCGTTCAGATCGAGGGAGCCCTCTCCATCGTCCCGAGCGAAAGCGTCCGCAGCGAGGTCGAATCGGGGGCGCTCAGCCAGGTGAAACTCGAGGGCCGCAAGATGTGGCGACCCCTCGGTATCCTGCGCCGCCGCAACAAGGCGATCACGCCCTCCATGCGCGAAATGATCGAGATCCTGCGGGGCGGAAACCTCAGTGAGGATCGTCCCGTGTCCGCTGCCCCCTGAAATTACCGAGCCCCTTTACCCACCATGCCCCCGACATTGGGATATCCACTTTGCGCCATCGTTCTCCTCCTCGCCGCCGGGATGCTCGGCTCCTGCGTCGACACGGCCACCCTGCATACCAGGGCCCTCGAATCGCCGGAGAAACGGATCACATTTTTTCTCATCGACAACAGCCTGAGCTACAACAATCCGCGGGATTCCGACAGCCAGAGAGTCATCGAGCAGGTCCGCGAAGAGATCTCCCGACGTCTCCGGGATGGTGAGCCCGGCGATCATTTCATCGTGCGGACCATCCAATCGGAGAGCAATGAATTGTCCGCCATGATCTGCACCCTGAATCTGGCGCGCGAGGAGCTGTTTTTCGGCAAACCGCGCCCGGAAAACCCCATCGAGCTGAGGGTTTGGGAGAAAGAGCGCCGGGAATTCCGCGAGGAACAGCGCGGCCGGGTCGACGAATTGATCTCTGCGGCGGTCTCCGAATTCGAGTCCCGCAGCGCGGAGGTCCTGCGCGACCCGTCCGGCCAGACCGATTTCGTCGGCGCCATCCTGACCTGCCAGCGTTTTTTCGAGAAGCGCGACTACGAGAAAAAGGAACTGGTCATCTACTCCGATATGATTGAGGATGCGGCCCTGGAGGACGCCGCGCTCATCGACCTGGGGGGTGTGGAGGTGGCCGCCCGATTCGTGATACGTCCGGAGGGTCAGGGGTCCGGAAACACCCACCTCTATTTCCGGGAACTCGAAACCTACTGGCGGCAACGGCTCAAGGCGGACCGATTCGACCTCTACGAAGTCCAGAACTCCTTCTGATGGAAAGCCTCTCCCGCATAAGCGAATGGATCGACACCATCGGCGCTTTTCTGGCCAGCTACTGGCTTCCCCTGCTCGTGGGAATGCTGCTGGTCTACTACACCTACCACTACCTGATGCTGGTGGTGTCCATTCTCATTTTCCCCCTCGTGGCCGTCGGTTCCGCTCTCTGGGGCATCAACCGGTTGGCCCGGTTTCCCGACGACAAAGAGAATCGTCTCTCCCCGGAGAACTTCATCTTTTTCCTCGCTGGCACCCTGGCCTTTGTCATCGAGATCTGGCTCTTCTCCATTTTCCTGGAGTATTACCTTCTCGGCGAATCGATCCTGCCAATCGCGGGAACCATGGG
>CAZLUZ010000149.1:0-12392 GCA_964562825.1 uncultured Akkermansia sp. | reverse complement strand
CAGCAGCCGCGGGGGTTATCTCTCGAAGCGGACCTCGATCAATCCGAACTTTGCCGCTGCCATCGTGGACATGCTGAAACGCGCCGGGGTGAAAGAGGGCGATACCGTCGCCGTCGCCACATCCGGTTCGTTCCCGGCGGTCAACATCTGCACCTATGCGGCGATCCAGACGCTGGGCCTCAGGCCCATCATCATATCGAGTGCCGCAGCCTCGGAATGGGGAGCGAACGACCCGGATTATTTGTGGCCCGATATGGAGAAAGCCCTGTATGAGGAGGGTGTGTTCCAGTTCCGGTCGAGAGCGGCTACCCTGGGTGGTTTGGAGGACATGGCCAAGGGGCTTCCCGAAGCGGCCAATCAGCTCTTGCGCAGCGGGATCGAACGCAGCGGAGTGCCCTTTCTCGACCCGCAGTCGCTCGAGGACTCCGTAAGCAAGCGGATGGCTCTGTACAAGCAGAGCCTGGGCAGGGATCGCAAGTATGCGGCCTACATCAACGTGGGCGGCGGGCAGACTTCCACCGGCGGCCACGAGTTGAAGGAAGCGTATTCGCCAGGCCTGAACTTCAAAAGTCCGCTCGGGGCCGATGCGAAGCTGTCCGTGATGGCTCGTTTCTCGAAACAGGGTATCCCGGTGATTCACCTGATTCAGATCAACGATCTGGCGAGGAAGTATCAACTGGAGTTGACCCCGTCGAGCATGCCGGAGCCCGGTTCGGGAGGCGTGTTCAAGCTGGTGAGTTACCATCGATTGCTCACCGCCTTCTGCCTAATTGTCGTCCTGGGATTGCTCACCCTTTTCGTTCGCACCCACTGGGGAGCTCAATTCCTGCGGCCGCACGCGGCAAAGTCTGACTCGGGCGATATCGAACCGATGATCTGAAAAGTTGTCGGGTTCGCGCGGCCCGCTATCTCGGGGTGCCCTGCCTTATTCCCCCGAGGCGATGGCGCGTTTCTCCGGTGAATGATCTTGGCGGCACCTGGAAGATCGCCCAACGTGATCGGCCATGAGGTGGAAGAGAAAGTGGATCTGCTGCCTGGTTGCGGCGGCTTGGGCGGCGGAAACCCCGCTGGCCGGAAGCGAGGAAAAGCCGCCGAACTTTGTCGTCATCATGGTCGATGATATGGGATATGCCGGGGTGAGTTGCTTCGGGAATCCCTATTTTCGCACCCCCGAGATCGACCGGCTGGCGGCAGAGGGCTTGAAACTGACCGACTTTCACTCTTCGGGAACGCTGTGTTCGCCGACGCGCGCGGGACTGTTGACGGGGCGCTACCAACAGCGAGCCGGCATCGAGGCGGTAATTCATCCCCGTGACGACCATCCGGAACACCGCAAGGGCCTGCAAAAGGAGGAGCGAACCTTCGCGGAGTACCTCGGAGAAAGGGGTTACGCCACGGGACTGGTGGGAAAATGGCATCAAGGCTATCCGCACAATTCGCCCGATTATCATCCCGAGGAACACGGTTTCGAGGAATTCATCGGGTACCACAGCGGCAACATCGACTTCATCAGTCACGTCGGCGATCACGACCGGCACGACTGGTGGCATGGGCGGAAAAAAGTCGAAGAGGAAGGCTATGTCACTCACCTGATCAACCGCTATGCCGACGAGTTCATTCGACGACATCGGGAAGGTCCCTTCTGCCTATACGTCGCTCACCTCGCCATCCACAACCCGGTTCAGGTCCCGGGCGATCCGGTGCGCCGAACCGAGGAAGACGGGTGGACACGCTGGCAACCGGCGGCGGAGGCGGAGCGGATCGAGAAATTCGAGGGGATGACCCTGCCCATCGACAAAGGGGTGGGACAGATCCGGCGGACGCTGCTCGAACTTGGCATCGAGCAGGACACCCTCGTCCTTTTCTTCTCGGACAACGGCGCTGCCGGCGATTTTCCCAGCGGTAGCCAGGATCTGCGGGGACGGAAGGGATCGGTTTACGAAGGCGGCCACAGGGTTCCCTTCATCGCCTGGTGGCCCGGGCACATCGCCCCGGGGGGAGAAGAGGCGGCTCCGGCGACGACTCTCGACATCATGCCGACCCTGTTGTCGCTGGCGGGCATCTCCGCGGCCGCGCAGCGCCCCCTCGACGGTGTGGATCTGTCTCCCCTCATGCAGCGCGGGGAGGCACCGGTCGAGCGTCCCCTGTTCTGGGCTTCGATGGACAACAAAGGCCGCCGTTCCGAGGCCATGCGCGAGGGACCGTGGAAACTTGTCGTCACTCATCCCCGAGCCGACCCCGGCACCTTCGACAACGAACGGGTGGAGCTTTACCATCTCGGACGCGATTTGGGTGAAACCCGAGACCTGGCTGGCGAGGAACCGGTGCGAGCCGCGGAGATGTTGCGCCGGCTCAAGGGCTGGTTCGCCGAGGTCCGCTCAGGGGCCACGCCCCAGCCAGGAGGCTGGCTGGCGGAATCGACCCCAGATCGGGAGTGAAACCGGCAAAGCGGCTGTAATGGCGTGTAGGGCGCACCGGTCTACTCCGGCTTCATCTGCGTCAAGAGTCGGCGCAATTCCGCCTCCAGCTCGTTGCTCTTCTTTTCGATGGCGAGAATCTGCTCGTCGAAGCGCGCCAGAGTCTGGGCGTGAGCCTTGGCGTCGGGCTTGATCGTGGCAGCATGGAACCGGCTGATTTCCTCCGATTTCGCCGACATCGCCTGAAGCTTTCGCGTCGAAAGGGTGCTCAGTTGTGCCCTGATCTCGGCCATGGAGGTCTCGATCTGCTCGTTGTGTTCCCTGGCTCGGGAGGTCCTTTCCCTTTTCTCTCTCTGCTCGGCCTCTCGTGCTTGCTCCTGTTCTGCACGCAACCTGTTCTTTTCCGCCTCGCGCCGCTCTTTCTCCTCCCTCAGTTTCACCTCCTGTTGCATGCGGTTCCTCCGGTTGATCTCGCCGGCTACACCGGGCAAAGTCGGCCGCAGCGCGAGCAGCTCCGCGGAAGATAACTTGAAGGCCCCCCGTGTCTGCGGAGCCAGGATTGACTCTGTCAGCAACTCGGGGGGAAGTTCCTCGAAGGCAAAACTGCCCAAGCCGTTGGCGTGACGAAAGTTCACTCCCGTCGTCGTCTTCCCGAGGATTTCCACCTCGCGGAAATTCCCCAGCGACTCGAAACGTTGCCCGGCCTCGATGCGGTATCTCGGCTCGAACTGCTCCCGGTAGGTCCGGGCGATCGCTTCCAGCGCCCGGAACTCGTCCTCTTTCTCGAAGAGCGAGACCTGTTTCTCTTCGAAGGCCGCCTCGACTTCCTCCATTCTCTCCCTGACCCGGTCGGCTTCCGCCGCGGTCTCTCGATTTTCTTCGATGGCCTTTTCGTCGGCGGCGATTCTTTCTCTCACCCCTTCGTTGATCTCCTTCTGCTGGGCGATGGCCTTTTCGAGCCGGTCCAGGTCGTCGATCCCTTCCCCGCGGAGGTGTCCCATCGCGAGAACGGAGAAAAGTAACAAGACGACGATGGCGGACGGATGTTTCCTTGTCATGGCTCAGCGGATCAGGTTTTCCCGAATGGTGTTCTCGTGGACGAGCTTTTCTCTGACTGCGGGGGCGAGTTCGGAAATCGGCAGAGTCATCTCCTCGCCATTGCTCCGGATCACGATTTCCTCGTCTCGGACCTCGACGATCTCGATGTTCGGAATGAACGATCCGTCGATCTTTTTCATCGCGGGAGAGGTCACTCCCACCAGCGACTTGCGGTGTGCCTCTTTCCAGATTTCGATCTCTCTCTGGTAGTGGGCGATACCCTCGTCCAGTTGCGATAGATAATTCTCCAGGGGCAAAAGCTTGGCCTCCTCGTTGCCGAGAAGTTTCCGATGGTAATCGAGGAGACGAACCTTGCCCATGATCTCTCCCAGCTCGTCCGAAGTCTTCTTCTCCGTCGACTTCAACTCATCCAACTCCGCCCGGAGCATGGCCAGCTCCTCGTTCCCCCGAAGCAGCCGCTCTTCGCGTTCTTTATCGGCACAGCCAGACATTGCCAGGACGGTGCCCAGCAGAACCATTCCGGCGAGGAAAGAGAAGCGATGTTCCATATCTGGGGTTCCTTACGGACCAATACCGATCGGGCTCGGTTTTTCAAGGCGAAACTTCAAGTCGTCTGCGGCGAAGGAGCACAGGACTCCTGTGCCGGGGAAGGTGCCGACTCTGGAGAGTTCGGCGCAGACGACTTGGTTCCACCGGCCGACTTTTTACAAAACAATAGAAGCAGGGCCAACGGAATCAACCCGTGCGGCAGCCTGAGTACCGGTTTCGCAAGCTATGGATGCAACGGGCTGGTCAAATACCTACTCGCACGTACCCGCACTACAGCACCGGCAGTCCCCAGGCCGTGACGAGGCGGTCGTATTCCGCCCGCGGCAACAGGATGAAGCAGGGATTCTTGGCCGGGTCGATCTGCCGAATCAACTCGCGCAGCCGGTCCTCGGACATGGTGGTGCACCCGGCGGTCGGTCGCGCGCCGTTCTCGCGCCAGATGTGGAAAAAGATCGCGGAACCATACCCCGGCTTGCCCTTCCCGGGACGCGCCTCGCGGTCGGCGTTGTGCGCGATGAAAAGCTTCAGGGAATGCGCGTAGTCTCCCTGGTGCATCTGGGCCTTCTTCTCCTCCGTGGTTCTCGGCTCGTGGGAGATCTGACGGTAGGAGTTGTAGTAGGGAGAATGGATGTCCTCATACCAGAGGCAACGGGGGGTGATCTGGCGATAGGGCAGCCGATAGTTCCTCGCCACATCGCGATCGTAGCCCCAGGCTCCCCCGAGGAGAAACACTCCCGCGGGGGAACGACCGTCGCCCTCCCGCTTCCAGCGGGCGCCTTCGGGCACGCGGTGGAGACCGATGCCCCAGGCCATGCCGTTCCTGCCCAGACGGCCTTTCCAGGGCGAGCCGACCTGCCTCCACACCGGATTCTTCGCCCGCCGCAGGAGTGGAACGATTCGGTCCTTCTGCTCGAAGTGATAGAGCGTCACATGAGAGGAATCCCAGTCCGGGGCCACCCCTACGATCAACTGCCGGGTGTCCGATGGAATGGGGGAATCGGCTGCGCGACCCGGCCCGTTGGCAACGAGCAACAAAAACGACAGGAGGACAAGAACCGATTTCATCGCACCCACTATAATCCCAATCCCGGTTTCGACGAATCGAGGGTCGATTTCATGGTCTTTCGCCGTATTCTCGTTTGGGATGAAGCATTTTGCCATCGGCGACGGAAACAAGCGCGGCACCCTCCCGGACCGCTACCAGACGGAGATGGACAGCAACGGCACCGCGATCTTCTGGGACCCGAGTTTCGAGGATTTTCCCATCCGGGTGTCCGCCCTGAGCATCAATCCGGAGGACCCGCAGGAAAAGGAGGCGGGCTTCTGGGCGGTGATCGACGATGCCCGGGGCGGCGAGACAAACCCCAGGGTAATCGGGAACAAGGCCGTCAGCATCCAGCGGGCGGAGAAGGGCGAGGACGACTCTCTCTTCTTCCTCTACAAGGTGGGCATGGGGAACAGTCTCCTCATCGTCTCGCTCACCGTGCCCCGCGAGGGGGAGGGGTCCGATGCCTTTCTCCAGGTGCGGGACGATGTCGACACCCTCATCGAATCACTGGTCGAACGCGAACCGGAGCACGCCTTCACCTGTCACCTGCCCGCCTCGGACTTTGTCGAGATCGAGGAGGTCACTCGGGAACTCGCCCCCAGGGGCCTGGGCGAGGGCGGATGGGAGAGGCTGCAGCGAGGCTTCGATATCGCGCTCGAACGAAAAGACCTCGTTCTCGCAGGGAAGGTGGGCCTCATCTTCGGCGAGATGCTGCGCCGGGAGATTCCGACGTTCCGGTGGTATCTCACCGTGGACGACTGGGGCTGCGCTCGTTCGCTCAACTTTGGGGATTCGGGCATCTCGCTTTTTCCCGAAAACATCATCATGAAGCGGGTGGAGAAAGAGGAGCCTATCGTTCTCCGAGAGTTCGCCTCCGACACCATCGAGACGATCGAGCGGGTGTTTCGCGAGAGCCAGACGCCGGATACCTTTTGAGTTCGCGCCCGGGCAGAATCTCGCTTTCGCCGGAGGGCATCCCGATTCATCTTCCCGTCGCATGAGCAGGATACAGGTGGTGGAGGATGTGGTCTTCTGCGATACGGATAGCGGTGGTGTCGTCTCGAACATCGCCTACCTCCGGTTCGTCGAAAAGGCCCGCTGTGCCCTCTTCGCCGCTCTGGGGCTGGACCTCGGCCGGATTCATCGCGAGCAGCGATTTCCCACCGTGACGAGGACGGAGATCGATTACCTGCGCCCGGCTCTCCCGGGAGACCGGCTGCGCATCGAGGCGGAGATCGCCTCGATCGAGCGGGTCCGGATCCATTGCCGGTTTGCGGTGAGTAACGACCACTCTGCGGCGGATGATCCGGTGGTCTTCGCGCGGGCGAAACAGGTGGTGGTCATCTTGAAGATGCCCGGAGGCAAGCCGGAGCGAGCACCGATAGCGTGGCATAACGCCGCGCTTTGATCTTGCGGTGCCGCCGAATGCATCTCATGTTAATCGGTCAACCCGAAAATCCCAGAAATGAGCGAAACCCAGTCCGAGATCTCCCCCACTCCGCGGACCAGCGAACCCACCGAAGCGAATCCCGCCCTGACCTTTTCCATCCTCCGCCGCGGTGCCACCGAGCCGGGGGGGCCCTACGACGAAAAACAGATCCTGCAGATGCTGCGGGAGGAGAAAATCACCCGTCGGGATTACGTCTATTTCGAGGGCATGACCGAGTGGAGACCCCTGGAGGACGTGTTCGAGATTCACGAAAAGATCACCCACATCGTCGACGACGGGCAGGACAAATACAAGCTTGGTGAGATTTTCCGCGAGGTGAGCAACGTGCTGCTCGAAGGGGAAGAAATCTACTACATCGCCATCCAGGACCGGGCGGGTCTCCTCCACAAGGCTAAACAATCCGTGGTGGTGACGAACCGCCATCTCTTTCATCTCTTGGAAAAACGGGCCGGATACGAGATCGAGGCCCACCGCTGGGGGGATGTCTCGAACACTCTGATGAGAGATGACCGCAGGGAACTGGGCACCTTTTCGTTCCTGCTCGGCATGCAGAGGAGAGTCGACATTCCCAACATTCCTCTGGTGCAGGTCAAACGGCTCTTCCAGTTGTCCCAGGAGATGAAGTCCTGATCCCTCAGGCCTGAGGGATCCCCCGGAGAAAGGGGTGCCAGGGATGTGCTCCCGTGGTGCCTCCCAGAGTCGGCGATAGCGGATCGCCGATGATCACACGCGGCATGCCGGTCGGGCCGCAAACGCCCTGCCGCCCCTCCTTTCGCTCTGCGGCGAATCGGATGTCGGATTCCGCTCATTTCTGACCGACCCGCCTCGCGTCGCATTTCATCCATGAGGTCGGATTACAAAATTTTACTCTTTTCTTTGAAAATATTCTAAAATATGGTAATTATTTGAAGAGAATCCTGTTTCCCCCGAGATGACCGCAGACGAGATTTCCGTGAAAGGCCTGGTTCACCATCGGTATTCGCTGGTTCGAGAAGGTTCCGGCCAGTTGATCGCGGTTGCGTCGGGAGGGGGACGTGGGGGATTCCTGGTCTGTGACGAGGAAGGCAAGTTTGCCCAGGCTCGGTTTCCCGACGAGCGGGAAGGGGAGGCCATGGCTCGGTTTTCGGAGGTGCGGGACGCGGGGAAAGGGGCTGCGCGATTTCCCGCCATCCTGGCGCGGGGGACGGTGGACGAAGCCACCTTCTGCGTCACTTCGGTTCCGGAGGGCGAACCTCTGGCCCGTTGGTTTGGCCGGACGGGTGCGCTTCCTCTCGAGGTGGCCTCGAGATTGGTCCTGGATTTCGTGCGGGCGCTGCGAGAGAGCCCTGGCCTCTCCGAGGGCTTCGCCATTGCCGCGGAGGCGCTGTGGATCGAGAAGACACCGGCGCAGCCGCGGGTCGTGGTAGGGGAGATCGCCACTTCGGGACGGTCCGACTCGGAGGAGGCGAATGCCCGCCTCTGCCTCGGCTTGCTCCGCTATCTGACCGGCAATGCCGACTCGGAAGATCTGCGGGCCATTCTCCAATCCGACTACCGGGGGCGTCTCAACCTCAAGATCGTGGAGGACAGGCTCGATCGGTATGTTTCCGGTCATGCGTCGCCCAATTTCTGGACCGACTACAACAAGCCGGTCTCGGTTCTGCACGAGGCGGCGGCGCATCTTCGCGCTTCCGTGACTCCTCCGACCATCGAGGCCGGTTATCACGACGAGCGGCATTTTCCCGCCATCCCGGCATGGTCCATCCTGGTGGGGGCGGCGGTGTGCCTCCTTCTCTACCAGAGCGTGCGTCTCGCCTTGGTGGAGGACGAGCACGCCATAGCCGAACTTCCTTTGCCGCTGCCGTATGGCGAGGTCGTGCGGGCACAGTTTCCCGGGGCCGCGGAGTCCTCTCCGACCCCGATGCTGGCTCCGTCGCGGCGGACGGCCCCGGTTCTCCGGTCCGCGGCGCCATTGCCCCCGGCAATCCCGGTCGAGATGGTCGCCGATCGCCCGGAGATTCGACCGGTCTCTTCCCCCGCAACTCTCATGCTCGCACCCTCGGAACGCGCACCGGGGTTTGCCCGTCCTGTCCGCTCGGTTCCGGCTTCCTTTATGGCCGAGGCACCGGTCTATCCGTTTTTCACTCCCCTGCAGCCGGGGAACGAGCGCGGCCTCGCCGGCCGCATCCTGGACCTCTTCGGCGCGATGAGGAGCATTGTGCAGGGGGAAAAGCACATCATCATGGAGTTTGCCGCCGTCGATGAACACTCCTTTCGGGGATCGAACCGGAGCTTTGGCGAGGCGGAGGAGGACGAAGCGCTGATTCGGGCCCGGGTGGTGCAGCGCGAGGAGTCGGCCCATCGGGCGCGGCAGTCGGGTGACCGGCTCGAGGCGATTCGGCACGAGGTCGAGCTGCTCGAGATGGCACCCGAGATGGTCGAGGCCCGCATGCGGCTGCACGAAGATCTGCTGGAACTGTTGAGCCGGGAAACGCTGGAGCTGACCGTGGAGCAGATCGCGGTGATCGATCGGGCCGCCGATCTGAACCCGAAGGCGAACGAGGTGCTGGTCAGAATCCTGGACGGCCGCTGATCGCCTCTTCCCCGGCGCGGGGAGCCTTACCGATCGCCGCGCGAGAGCCGGTCGACCCTCCGCAACATCGCGGGGATGCGATGCTCGCCGTGCATGGATCGAATCCATCGCGCCGCGTCGGCGAGGTCTGCCCCGACCACCGTGACAAACAGAGGCTTGCTGCTGCCGCCCCGCATCACTTCCGCGGCGTGGCGCGTTCCGCGGAAACGATTCTTGGCCACCCCGACGACAGCGCTTCCTTCGGGTAGAAGCTCCGCCAGCCTCGCTCCCAGACCGGGAGCGCCGTCCGCCGATAGCTGGCAATAGGCGTCGATGACGAGGTGCGTTGGGGGAGGGACGATCTCCTGAACCACGGCGAGGAGGGGGCCCAACTCGCGCAGATAGAATTCGCCGGGTCGATAATCGGCCGTGGCGGGTTGGCGGACGACAATCTCGCGCTCGGGCTCCGGCGAACTCCATTCCCGCAGCATGACCGCCGCCGCCAGGGCCCCCTCGTCGTCATAACCGACATCGAGGGCGGCGATCATCGAAATCGTCCCGTCGCTCAGTCCCGCGATCCGGGAGTGAGGGTCATGCGCAGCTCCTCATCGCCGCGCTGCACCACGATCTCCGTCTCCTCGCCCACCTTGAGGCCGGCGATGGCGTCGGTGTAGTCGTAGATGTTGAGGATTTTCAAGCCACCGAGCCCGATGACGACGTCGCCCCCCTGCACCCCGGCCTGAAAGGCGGGACCCTTGTCGGAAACCCCGCTCAGCTTGACCCCCTTCACATCGCTCTGGCTGTAGTCCGGTATCGTGCCCAGAAACACGCGAAATCCCCGAACCCCCTGATTCTTCGGTGGCTCGACCTTGCGGTAGCGGGGAGCGGTCTCGCTCGCGGCCAGGCCACGGGCGATCAGGGCGAAGAGTTTGGCGACGTCCCGCGCTCCCTGGTAGTTCACCTTGTCGGGAGTGTCGCGGGGACTGTGATAATCCGGGTGTGCTCCGGTGAAAGCGTTCAGGATGGGAACCTCTCGCATGTAGAATCCGATCGAATCGGTGGGCATGTAGGTGTCGTCCTGCACGTTGATGGAAAGGCCGACGGGAGCGTTGCGCTGTTCGATGATCTGCCGCCAGGAATCGGACGATCCCGCTCCCTGAAGGACGAGGGCGTCGTCGAGACGGCCGATCATGTCCATGTTGAGGTAGGCTCCGATGAGGAGCCCGAGCGGAGCGTCGGCGCTGCCCAGATAGTCGCGCGCCATCTTGCGGAGGAAATGAGACGAACCGAGCAGGCCGATCTCCTCGCCGGACCAGGACGCGAAGACGATATCCCGGGCGAGTTCCAGTCTTCCCTCGCGGTGCTCGGTGGCCAGGTACTCCGCGATCTCGAAGAGACCGGCCGTTCCCGAAGCGTTGTCGTCCGCCCCGGGATGGATCTGGCCCTGCTCCCCGCGTCGCGCCAGGGATCCCGGACCCCCCTTGGCTCCCAGGTGATCGATGTGCGCTCCGATGACGAGGGCCGGGCGCGGGTGGGGACCCGTCTGACCGGAGTCGAGGATGGCCAGCACGTTTCGGCCCGTCTTTTTCTCCTGATCGACATCGATCCGGCCGCGCAGAGTCGCTTCGGGGATCGAGAATCCCGCCACCATTTCACCCCGGTCCAATTGATCCTGGATTTCGCCGAGGTCCTTTCCCGCCGAGGCGACGATCCGCTCGGCCAGTTCGGTGGAGATGGTGATCGCCGGGATGCCCGAGTCAGCCAGGGAAGCGTCGAATTCCATGGGGACCAGCTCATCGTTCACCTCGGTGCGCGGTCCCGTCACGTAGATGATCCCCGCGGCAAACTTCCGGCGGGCCAGTCCGGCCTTGTGCCGATTGCCGGCGAACCGCCTCAGCTTGCGGCGCAATTCCTCCGGGGCGTCCTCGGGGAAATAGCGGAGCACCATGACCCACTTCCCCTTGACGTCGAGATGGAAGTAGGAGCTGTATTCATCTTCGGGCAGCTCGATCCCGTAGCCGGCGAATGCGATGGAGTTTTCCGGGAAGGACCCGGTCTTGGAGAAGGAGATCGGACGCCACTCCTCGTTCAGGGCGGGCTGAATGGTTTCCCCCTCGAGGAGCAGGGAAAGATCGTTGTCCGCCCCCACGGCAACTCCCGCGGTGAACTCGAACTCCTGGAAAAAGCTCCCCTCGTCACCCCCGGGTTTCAGCCCGAGGTTGCGGTAGAACTGGGCGGCGTAGGCGGTGGCCTTGCGCTCGCCCTCGGTCCCGGTCAGCCTGCCGCTCAGTTCCTCCGAAGCCAGGTAGGTCAGGTGTTTCTTCAGGTCCTCCGCGGTGACTTCCGGCCGGGTTTGGGGAAGTGGTGACGGCTCGGTCTCGCCGGGGGCGGGGGAGGGATCGGTGACCCCGAATCCCAGGGCCTCGCGCGCTGCGGCGTGGTCCCACTGCGCCAGGTAGATCTGCGATTGATCGTTTTTGCGGTTGCTGGTCCAGGAGAGGGTTTCCCCGTCGGGCGAAAAGGTGGGCAACCCGTCAAACCCGTCCGTGTGGGTCACTCGCACGGGTTCGCCCTCCCCATCCGCCCGCACCAGATACAACTCGAAATTGGCGAAGCCGTGGACGTTGGTGGAAAAAATGAGGTACTCCCCGCTGGGGTGGAAATAGGGAGCCCAGGACATGGCACCCATCCGGGTGAGCTGCCGCTGGTCGGTGCCATCCCGGTTCATGGTGTGGATCTCCGCGGTGACCCCCTTGCGGTCGAAGCGCCGCCAGCAGATCTTCTCTCCGTCGGCGCTGAAGAAAGGCCCGCCGTCGTACCCATCCACCTCGGTGAGACGCCGCACGTTGCCTCCGTCGGCGTCCGCGATGTAGATCTCCATGGGAAATTTCTTGTCCAGCTTGAAAGCCATCTGGTCCTCACGGCTCAGGGAGCCGTCGTAGGCCTGCCGGTTGGAGGCAAAGACGATGGACCTCCCGTCGGGGGAGTAGGCTCCCTCGGCGTCGTAGCCCTCGGTGTTGGTCAGGTTTCGGTATTCACCGGTCTCCAGGTGGTATTCATAGATCTCGTATTCCGCGTCGTAGTCCCACGCGTAGCGGCGCTGCTCCCCGGAATTGCGAAAATCGATTTCCGCCTGCTGCTTGGCCCGGGCCTCGGGATCCTCGTGGGTCGAGGCGAAGAGGACCCGCTTTCCGTCGGGATGAATCCAGGCGCAGGTCGTCTTGCCATAACCCGGCGAGACACGCTCGATGTCCCCGGTCTCCAGATCGAGGAGGTAGATCTGATAGAAGGGATTGTCCTCCTCCCGTTCGCTCTGGA
>CAZLUZ010000148.1:0-12624 GCA_964562825.1 uncultured Akkermansia sp. | reverse complement strand
GCACTCGCCAGAGTGTGGCCCGTCGGTTGGAGACCACCTTCTGGCGAAGGCGGCTGCGCGCGGGAGTTTGCCGAAAGCATGTAGCCGCACTCGCCAGAGTGTGGCCCGTCGGTTGGAGACCACGTTCTGGCGAAGGCGGCTACGCGGGATTTTGCCAAAAGCATGTAGCCGCACTCGCCAGAGTGTGGCCGGCCTGGCCCCGCTAGGGGGCGACTCTCTCGTTCTCCCGAACCTTCTTGAACTTCCCGGCACAGGCCGTGCAGCCGCTCCCGCAGGAACCGGGAGTCTTCCTTCGTCGCGGCAAAAAGCGGCAGACCAGATAGAGGCTCGCCGCGGACACGATCGCAGCGACCCCGATAGCTTCGATGAGACTCACGATCTGCGGATTCATCCAAAAACGCCTCGCAAAATCACAGCCGACTGCCCACCTGGTAGACTGCCACGGCGGCGGCCCAGGCGAGAGCAGTCAATCCAAAGAAGGAAGCGATCGCCCAGGTCCAATTCAGCTCCTTCTTGATCACTGCGACGGTGGCCCCGCACTGCATGCAGAGAGCGAAAAACACCATGATGGCAAACACCACGGGCAGGGTGTAAACCGCTTGTCCCGCCCGGGTGCCCTCGTCCCATCGCTCGCTCGCCATCATCGACTTGAGGCCGAGGGATTCCTCGTCGACATCGGCTCCCAGATGATAGACGATCCCCAGAGTCGCGATGATGACCTCCCGCGCCGGGAAACTCGAAATCACCCCGACGGTGATCTTCCAGTCAAACCCCGCCGGAGCGAACACCGGTTGCACCGCTTTGCCAAAACGGCCCAGGTAGCTCTGCTCGACGTAGAGGCCCTCGATCCGATTGGCCAGCCTTCCGGACAGGTCTGATTCGGGGTTTTCGAGCAGCGAACGCACCTCCGCCTCGCCCATCCCGGTATCGTTCACGGTGTCCGCGACGAATTGCGCGGTGGCCGATTCCGCGACCGACGCATCTCGGGGAAAATAGAGGAGGGCCCAGATGATCACGGAAAAGGCGAGAATAATCGTCCCGGCGCGAACGATGAACTCCCGACCGCCCTCCCAGACGCGGAGGAACAGGTCGCGCCAGCGCGGGGTTCGGTAGGGGGGCATCTCCAAAATGAAGGGCATGGGGCGCATCCGGAGCGTGCGACTCAGTACCCAGGCCATGGGAAGTGCCACGGCGAGACCGACGAAATGCATGGCGAAAAGCGTCCAACCCGCCGCAGCGGCGCCGTAGGTCGGCTCGACGAAGGCGCCGATGAGCAGGACGTAGACGGGAAGTCGGGCCGAACAGCTCATCAGGGGGGCCATCAGGATGGTGAGCAAACGCGCCTTGGGATCCGCCAGAGTCCGCGCCGCCATGATTCCGGGGATGGCACAGGCATAGCTGGAAAGCAGGGGGACAAAACTCTTGCCGTTCAGCCCGCACCAGCCGAACAGCTTGTCCATGAGGAAGGCAGCCCGGGCCATATAACCGCTGTCCTCAAGCAGACCGATGAAGAGAAAAAGGATGGCGATCTGCGGAAGGAAAATGATGACCCCGCCGACCCCTCCGATGACGCCGTCGACCACAAGGCTCTGCAAAATCGGCGTGCTCGCGAGAAGGGGAGAAACGGCGGACTGGACGAGCCCGGTCAGCCAATCGATCGCATCCATCAACGGGCCGGCCCAGGCGTAGACCGCCTGGAAGACCACCCACATGATGGCGGCAAAAACGATACCTCCCCAGAAGCGGTGGAGAAGCAGCCGGTCGATCGATTCGGTGGTGCGAGGGGGCGCTTCGCCTTTCTCCCCCCGCACCCCGTCGAGAAGCGTGTCGATGTGGCGGTAGTGAAGAAAGGCCTCGGCCGACCCGGGATTCAATCCGGACTTCACCAGGCGTCCTCGCGCCTCTCCCACCAAGTCGCGGCTGCGGTTGCGGTCGCCGAAGACCCGGTCGGCGACCGCGCTGTCGGTATCGAAGAGTAGCCGGGATGCCTCCGGATCGGAAATGGGTTCCCCGGCGCCGGAGCGGATCACTTCGCGAGCTTCTTCCACGGCTTCCGGCCAGTCGATCCGGCGCAAGGTGCGGGGCTTCTCCAGCGCCTGCAGGATAGCCTCGCGCAGAGCTCCGATGCCCTGGCCGGAGGCGGCGCTGGCGGCCACCACGGGCACCCCCGTGTTCTGCTCCAACCGCGCGATGTCGATCTCGATTCCCTGACGCGCGGCGGCATCCATCTGGTTGACGACCAGAACCATGGGAATCTCCAGTTCCGCGATCTGGGAGGCGAGGAAAAGATTTCTCCGCAATTGGCAGGCGTTGAGCACGCAGACCACGAGGTCCGGCTTCTCCGCGAGGCGACCCGCGAGGACATCGACGACGATGCGTTCATCCGGAGAATGGGCCGCCAGGCTGTACATGCCCGGGAGATCGAGAATTTCCACGGTAGGACCGTCGCCGGCGAGACGGCCGCTTTTTTTCTCTACAGTGACGCCCGGGTAATTCGCGATGCGCTGGCGCATCCCGGTGAGCCGGTTGAACACAGTGGTTTTTCCCGAGTTGGGATTACCCACCAGAGCGACAACGGCGGCGCGGCTACCGCTGGCGGTTTCCTTGACCATGGCTACTCCGCCCGGATCAGGATGGCTTCGGCGTCGGACTTCCGCAGGCTGAGATGCTGGCCGTCCACCAGGATCGCGATGGGATCTCCCAGGGGCGCAAATCTCAGGACCTCCAGCAGCCGACCCGGGAGCAAACCCATCGCGGATAGCTGGTTGGTCGAGGACGAGTCGCTGAGGATCTTTTCGATGATCCCTTTCCGCCCAGCCCGCAGTTGGCTCAATGGTAACGTCATCTAGTATTGAGAATACGTCTCAATATCAAAGTGTCAAGTGGGATTGCGGGCTCCGGGGGAGGAGGGGAGGCGGCTCAACCGGGATAGGTCTGGATTTCTTTTTCTCCGGACGCAGAGATGACAGCGACTTCTTCTCTTTCTTCGAGATCCTCCTGCAGTGGGGCGAATCGTTCCGCACGGAAGCCGAGTTCCTGCTCGATGGTGGAGTGGGGGTCGTTGGGATTGACGAGTTCCTCCAGCAGGATGAGAATGTCGAACTCGGCGTGATCGATCGAGAGTTTTGCGTCGTCGTCCACAGAAAACCTGGGGTTGGAACGGCCGGGGCGAACGGCACGGACCGTGTAGATCGAGTCCTTTTTGGGGAGCGCCTTGAAGAGGTCGTACACCCAGGGATCGAAATCGTCGTTGATGCACGCCACGCGCTGGCCGGTCTGGAACATGGGGAAAACTGGCCGAGTCGGGGCAGTCGGGCAAGCGAGAACTGAAGAGGCGGGACAGGGCCGGCTCGCTGGGGCGGTGAAAATCGGGCGGCCAATCACGAGCCGGCGTGCCTTCGCCGATCGGCTTCGATGATGCGAGTAATCTCGGCGGGCTCCAGCATCACGGCGGTGGACAGCGGCTTCATCTTGACGACCACCCCGAGACGCATGGTGCTGAGCACGCCACAGAGCCGGCCGTCCTGATCGATGAGAGGAGAACCGCTGTCTCCTTTGATCATGGGAATGGAGGTGATCACCTTGTAAAAAGGAGTGCGCTGGCCGTTGGCCGAGACCGGGATGATTTCGCGGAACTTTCCTCCGGCTTTTTCGTGCATCCACCCGCCGGCAAAAAGGGTGGTTCCAGGAGACAGGGGCGCGGTGCGGTATTCCAGGTGGCGGGGGGTGCGGATCTCGGCCTTCACGATGGCGAAATCGGTGCCGTCGTCGCGGTAGACCACCCGGCACTTGGCGGCATCGATGTAGGTGCTCTCCCCGTCGGAGGTGGCGTAGAGGACGAAGGTTTCGTCGTGAGAAAGCACGTGAGAGACCGTGAGAAAATAGCCGTCCTCCGTGACCGGGGCGCAACTGCCGAAGCCCGTTCCGCCGTTGGCGATGGGCACCGAGAAGCCGAGAGTCAGCTCGCCCTCCTGATCCCCGCGAAACGTCTCCAGGTTTTCCTTGAATTCCTGACTGTCCACGTATTCGCCGCTGACGAGCATGCCGGAGTGAAGGGTGAGGAAGTCGGCGGCGGAGAATTTGCCGATGGGGCGCCCCTGCAGTTCGGGCAGGGTCACGGTCGAGTTGATCCCGTCGGTGTCGTACTTGGCCAGCGAAGCCAACTGGTCCCGGTGCGTGTTTGCCGGAACAAAAGCGCAGGAGGGAAGCAGAATGGGCAAAAGCAGGCCACAGCAGAGCGCCAGCAGCCCTCTCCAGGGAATGGGGAATCGGTGCTCGACGGGATCGGGGGGCATCGGTTCAGCTGCCAAATTAATCGCGACTTTCAGGATCGGTCAAGGTAATCGACGCGTCGTGTTCCCAAGGCTGCGCCGACCGAGAGTGTTGACGTGCGAACCGGTCGCAGCCTTATAACGAATTCGTTCTGGCGGATGGCCCCTGCCTTGGCTGATCGATACGTCATCGCACCTTTGCCACGGAGGGCATTTCGTTCGAGTCTTGGCGGCATGAAGCAGTTTTTTCTGGGAGCCGGGGCGGTTTTCCTGCTGGCGACGGCACCCGTTACCGCGGATCAACCGAACATCGTCTTTTTCTTTGCGGATGACCAGACAGCGAGCAGTCTCGGCTGTTACGGGAATCCCGTGGCCCAAACGCCGGTGATCGACGATCTCGCGGCGCGGGGAGTCCGGTTTGACAACGCGACGGTGAGCCAGTCGATCTGTTGGGTCAGCCGCACCACGATCCTGACCGGGCTCACCGGCCGCAGCTACGGAACTCCGGGCAACCGCGACCTGGCTCGGGCCGAAGCGGTGGAGACCCTGATCAGTGATCGGCTCGGTGCCGCGGGATACCGCACCGGCTTTTTCGGGAAATGGCACGCCAAGATGCCGGAGGCCTTTCGGCCGGAGGACCATTTCGACGTGATCGAACGAATCGGGAGAAACCCCTTTTACCACAGGCAGCCTGACGGGAGTCTGCGGCACGAGACGGAGCTGATCGTGGATCGTGGCATCGAATTCGTGCGAGCCCAGCCTGCGGGCCGGCCCTTCTTCCTCAATCTTTGGTTCAACGCCTGCCACGCGGAGGACAGCGACCGGCGGCCCGGCATCGGGCACTTTCCCTGGCCCCGAGCCGTTGACGGAATGTACGACGACGTGGAGATGGCACCTCCCCGGCTGTCCGATCCCGCCATCTTCGACGGGCAGCCCGAGTTTCTCCGAACCACCTTGAATCGGGAGCGATATTTCTGGCGATGGAACACGCCGGAGAAATACCAGACCAATATCCGGGCCTACTACCGGATGGTGAGCGGGATCGACCGAGCCATGGGCCGTTTCCTGGAGGCGTTGGAAGAGGCCGGACTGGCGGAGAATACCATCATCGTCTATTCGGCGGACAACGGTTTTTACATGGGGAACCGGGGATTTGCGGGAAAGTGGTCGCACTACGAGGAGAGTCTGCGGGTGCCCCTGGTGATCATGGATCCTCGGCTTCCCCACGAGGAAAGGGGAAAGATCACCGAGGCCACGGCGATGAATCTCGATCTGCCCTCGACCTTTCTCGAATGGGCCGGTATGGAGATCCCGGATTTCTACCAGGGGCAGAGCCTGGTGCCCGTGGTGAGTGGGGCGCTCCCGGATTTCTGGCGGAACGAGACCTTTCACGAGCATTTCGCGGGGCGAAATCGAATTCCCGCCTTCGAGGGGCTGCGCAACGAGCAATTCAAATATGTGCGCTACGTCGACGAGGGGAACTACGAGTTTCTCCACGATCTGGATAACGACCCGGACGAGTTGGTGAACCTCGCCGGCGAACCTCGGTACGCCCAGGTTCTGGAGCGGATGCGGGAACGAACCGACCAGAAGGTCGCGGAATACGGGGGGCCTCTGTTGCCGATGGAGGAAAAACTCCGCCAGTCGACCCCGCCCCATCCCGAGGCGGCGGCTGAGGTCGGCGCCAGTCCCGGGGCGGATGGTTTCGTGCGAATCTTTGACGGCAAACGGCTGCGGGGCTGGGCCGGCGACACGAGAATCTGGTCGGTGGAGGAGGGTGCCATCACCGGAAAGACCGCCGGTGAATTGAAGCAGAACCGGTTTCTCACCTGGAAACACTCCACGGTGCGGAATTTCGACCTCCGCATGCAGGTGAAGATTTCTGCCGAGGGCAACAGCGGAATCCAGTATCGGGGAACGATGCGACCGGACCTGGGACTGGATGCCGTGATGGGCTATCAGTGCGACATCGTGGCGGATCGTCCGGATTACAACGGCATGCTCTACGAGGAGAGAGGGCGCCGCATCCTCTCACACACCGGGGAGAAGGTGATCGTCGACCCGACGGGGCAGCCCTGGGTGGTGGGTAGTCTGCCGGTGCGGGAGTTCGCTCCCGGCGAATGGAGGGAATATCGCGTCCTCGTCGAGGGGAACCATCACCGGCACTGGATCGATGGCCATCCCACCGCCGACCTGATCGATCTGGACGAGTCGGGAAGATCTCTTGAGGGCGTTCTGGGCATGCAGGTGCACGTGGGCGGGCCGATGAAGGTCCAGTTCAAAAACATCCGGATTCGTCATTTGCCCGACGATCTGCCCCTGAAACGTGCCGAGGATCATCCCATTCCTCCCGGTGCCCGCGGGGTGCGCCCCCAAGGGAAATTAGCGGCAGATTGGGTGCCGCCCGTGTCTGGGGAAAAGGGGGATAGCTCGACACCGTCGGGGGAATGAACGCATCGCGGCATGGGTGAGATGGGAACGAGATGGTTGGGGTGGCTGGTGCGGGCCCGATTCCGCTGCACGTCGCGCCAAGCCGCCGACGAGCAGATCGAGGGGGAGCGCGATCTCACGTCGGCGGTGGTGGACCGGCTGGGTCTGGAGAGGGCTGCCATGCCCTGCCGGGTGTCGAAAATGCTCGGGGTGGACGAGGAGATGCGGGGGTGGTCGGTGCTTCAGATCCTGGAACACGACACCATCGTGAACCGGGGGCTTACCCGGGCGATCGATATCGTAGGTGCGGGCGGGAGCTTCGAGCCTGCGCCGGATTACCGGCGCGAGGTGCTGCCCGGCAGTGCCCCCGTGACCGGTGTGATCCAGGATTTCCGCGAGTCGGTGGACGCGTATCTCGCGGTGGCGCAAAAGCACCCGAATTTGCGGGGCGTGGGCACCTATCGGCACCCGGTCTTCGGAGCGTTCGATGCCCACGAGACCCATTGCATGTTCGGTTTCCATCTCAAGATCCACCGGCGTCAGGCCGAGGCGGTGGAGCGAACCATCCTCCGAGGTCCGGAAGGCTCCGCGGAACCAGAGTAGCCAACAAGGTGCCAGGCGACTCTGGTGGGTACAGCGGACCTGGCTGCGAGGGACGGATCAGGGATAAGACCAGGTAAAGCGAGAGGTGCGGCAGCGTTCTCCGGCAATGATGGAGGCGAAGGTGGCGAAATCGTCCTCCTTGCTCGAGCTGATGATCAGGTACTGGTATTCCCGATAGTGAAGCATTTCGTCCCGCGCGTTCTCGAGGCGAACGATGAGTTCCTCTTCGTTTTCCGTGCCGCGGTGGCGAAGGCGATCGAGGAGTTCGTCCTCGTCCGGCGGGAAGATGAAGATATCGATCATCGCGTCGTGAATGAGACCCTCCCGGTTGTGCCGCATGAGTTCGGCGCCCTGGATATCGATATCGACGATCACGTCGCGTCCCTGCTCCAGTTTGCTCACGACCTCTTCTTTGAGGGTGCCGTAGAGGTTTCCGTGGACCTCGGCGAACTCGAGGAATTGTCCCTCGTCCGCCCGCCGTTCGAACTCCACCCGAGTGATGAAGAAATAGTCGACGCCATACTGTTCGCCTGGCCGAGGAGCGCGGGTGGTGGCGGAGACGGCGTAGATGGTGTTTTGGTCGGACTCAGCAAAACGTCGGCAGAGTGTGGTTTTGCCTGATCCAGAGGGGCCGGAGACGACACAAAGCAGTCCGCAACGTTGGTTGGAGAGAGGGTTCAAATGAGACTCGGGGCGCAGAATGGCGGAGGGAGCAATGAACCGTGAAGCGGGGGGGAGTCAACCTCGATTTGGCCCGGGGTAAGGCGGGGGCGGGAGCGGGGGCTCAATGGGTCCGGAGGAAGTGGGCGATCTCCTCGGCCAGCCTCGGGTTGATCCCGGGCACCGTGGCGATCTCCTCGGGGGAGGCCTTCTTCAGTCGAGCCACGGAACCGAATTTCTCCAGGAGCCTTTCCTTGCGACCACGGCTGATACCAGGGCAGTCGTCGAGCAGGCTTTCCTCGACCCGCTGTTTCATGAGCAACTGGTGGTACCCATTGGCGAAGCGGTGAGCCTCATCGCGCAGACGCTGCAACAACTTGAGCGCCCCGGTTTCGTGGGGAATCCGGATGGGCTCTGATTCACCGTGGCGGAAGACCTCCTCATTCTGCTTGGCCAGACCGAACACGGGCAGATCGTGCAGGCCGAGTTTGCGCAACTCGCGGACCGCGGAGCTGAGCTGGCCTTTCCCGCCATCCACGATGACGACATCGGGCAGCCGGACGAAAGGGCGCCGCTTCGCGCCGTCCGCGGCGATATCGGCCTCTCGCAGAATCCGGGTATCCCGCTCCAGACGTCGCATCGCCTCCAGGGGCGTCTCCTGGCTCGCGTCCGCCGTCTCTTCGCCGACGCGTTCCCGGGCCTCGAGGAGGATGCGGGAATAACGGCGCCGCACCACTTCGGCCATGCTGCCGAAATCGTCCTGTCCCTGCACCGTCTTGATGCGGTAGCGCCGGTAGCTGCTGTTGTCGGGGATTCCACCGGTGAACCGAACCATCGAGGCGACGATGTGGTTGTCGGAAATGTTCGAGATGTCGAAGCACTCCATGACCCGGGGGGGCTCGGGGAGACCGAGGAATTCCTGCAACTCGAGGAGATCTTTTTCGGGATCGATCGCCTTGCCGGGAACACCACGGCGGCGGAACTGACGGGTCGGCTTGAGGGTTTTCTTGAGGTTGTCGATCATGTCCCGCAGTTCGGCGGCCCTCTCGAAGTCAAAAAGGGCGGCGGCCTCGCGCATCTCCTCCTCGACGGAGCGCAGGAGATCCTTGGAGTGACCGCGGAGGAACTCGGAGGCCTGTTCGACCCGGGCGAGGTAGGCGTCGCGGTCGATCTTCCCGATACAGGGTGCGGCGCAGTTCTTGATCACGTCGTCGGAGCAGTGCTGGTAGTCGCGTTCTCCCGGCTTCATGGGGCGGCAACTGCGCAGACCGAACTCCTTGTTGATCCACGAAACCGTGCGGCGCAGGGCCCCGGAGTGGGCGAAGGGGCCAAAGTACTGCGAACCGTCCTCCTTACGCACCCGGGTGAGCTGAAATCGGGGCCACGGCTCCTCGAGGTGGATCTTGACGAGGAGGAACCTCTTGTCATCGCGGAAGGCCACATTGTATTTGGGGCGGTATTCCTTGATCAGCTTGCCTTCGAGGAGGAGAGCCTCCGGTTCGTTGCGCACCTCGTGGTAGTCGAAGTCCCAGATGCTCTGGATGAGCGCCCGGGTCTTGTGTTCGGCAAGTTTCTGCCGCGACGGGGTGAAATAGGAGGCGAGACGCTTTCTCAGGTCGCGGGCCTTGCCCACGTAGATGACGGCACCGAGCCGGTCCTTGTGCAGGTAGACCCCCGGCTTGTGTGGCACCTCCTGCAGTTTTTTGTTCAGTCGCGCTTTTACCTCCGTCGACACCGGAGAAGGTTACGTATCGCAGCGGGATGATCCACCCTTTTTGGACCTGCCGGTTGCCGGCGAAGGTTTGCTGTGGGCACCGTTACCGCGGCGGTCGGTGCCAAAGTATTTCTCGCTGCGGTAGCGCAACCAGGTGCGGAGTTCCTCCGGGATGCGGTTTTTCTGCTCCGGCGTGAGCTTCGTGTAGAGGTCCAGTGCTCTCGTCCTTTCGCCCCGGCAGGCCTTGTTGCGATGGGCCTTCCACAGCGTCCGCGCCGCTCGGATGCGTCGGCAAGTCTCCTTGAGAAGCGCTTCCCCCACGAGCGGAGCAGTGGGTCTATTCTTTTTCGCCGGCATTGGAGGGGGGTGGAGGATGGAAACGATAATGGCCCACGATCTTCCAGGAGTCGATGCCTTTCTCCCGGACCGGACCGGCGCCGATGTTGTGGACGAACTCGTCCTCGCCGACCACGATGCCGATGTGCCAGAGCCCGTTCCCGGTGAGGTCCCAGGCCACGAGGTCGCCCGGTGCGAAGCGATTCCGTTCTTCTCCGGTGATCTGATATCCCCGTCGCTCGAAAAAGCGTTGAAGGTTGGGCACCCGGCGGTGGTCGATGTTGGGGTCCGGCCGGCGCAGGCCCCAGAGGCGGGGGTAGGCGGAGAAGTTCCGCTTCATGTCCTCGTGGACGAGTTGCTGGAGATCGACGCCGAGGGTGCGGTAAACCCGGACGACGACATCGGTGCAGACGCCGGTGTCCTCGGGAACGTCCCCGCCGGGGTAGGGGGTCACGACGTAGGAGGGGTCGTAGCGAACCTCGTGGCGGGTCCGCTCCAGGGCCGCGGCGACGATGCGCCCGGCGGTGGTGGATGGTGGCTCCGGTCGGGCGGATGCCGGGAAGAAGACCAGGATGAGAAGAAAAATCGGGGGGCGCGCCGCCATGGGAAAACGCTACGCCAATCCGCGATTTTGGCACCCAAACTTCCGGGATTCGGGACCTTGTGAAAAATTTCACAATGTCATCTTGACCCTTTTCCGGTGCAGTAGGATAGTCGAGCCTCTTTGCCGCGGACCGGCGCGTCCGCGATCTGTCGCCACCCACTTCTCCCGGAATGATCTTCTTTTTCTACCTCTTTTCCGCGCTTGCCGTGATCGGCGCGATCGGGGTGGTGGCCTATCGGAATCCGGTCACATCGGCCTTTTCCCTGGTGGTCAGTTTCCTCGGCCTGGCGGCCCTCTTTATCCAGTTGGACGCCTATCTCATCGGGATTCTTCAGGTCCTCATCTACGCGGGGGCGATCATGGTTCTGTTTATTTTCATCATCATGCTCCTCGACATCGGGGAGGAGGAGGGGAAGTCCTTTTTCGGGACGAACATCCTCGGGGCAACCATCGTGGGAGTCGGATTTCTCGCCCTCGTCGTCATGGTGCTCCTCAAGTCCGGGGTCGGGCAGGGAGTGACGCCCCCGGAGCTGACGGGTCTGGGCGGCCCGGGGAATTCCGACGTGCACCACATCGGCAGGCTGCTGTTCAGCAAATACTGGTTTCCCCTTCAGATGATCGGCTTCCTCCTGCTCATCGCTACGGTCGGGGTCGTGGTGCTCAGTCGAAGACTACTCAAGTGATTTCGCCGCGATGTTTTCGATCGACACGGACCTGACCATGCAGCACTTCCTCTACGTGAGTGGGGCGCTCTTCGCCATCGGTCTGGCCGGGGTGCTGGTGCGGCGGAGTCTCATCGTGATTTTCATGTGCCTCGAATTGATGCTCAGCGCCGCCAATCTCTCGCTGATCACCTTCGCGCGGTTCGGTCCGGAGAACGGCCTGCCCGATTTCGATGCGCACGTTCTCCTTTTCTTCATCATCACCGTCGCCGCGGCCGAGGTGGCCGTGGGTCTCGCCATCATCGTCGCGGTGTACCGCTCGCGTGAGACGACCGACGTGACGAAGATCGACGCGATGAAATTCTGAGCCAGTCATGGAACCGAACGCGATTGCCTGGACTCTGCTTCTGCTGCCGCTCGCCGTGGCGGGGCTCATCCTGTTCGTGCTCAAGAGGCTCCCCGGGGTGAGCGCCTACCTCTCCACAGGTTCTGCGTTGGCCACTCTGATTCTGGCCTTCCTGCTGGCCCGTGCCGGCGACGGAGGCGAGATGGAGATCGCCGCCTATCCCTGGATCGATCTCGGAGCAGAGTTTCAGGTGCCCATCGGCCTGATGGCAGACGGGCTCAGCCTCGGCATGATGCTGATCGTCACGTCCATCGGCTTTCTCGTTCATCTCTTTTCCCTGGGCTACATGCGGGAGGACGAGGGGAAATCCCGGTATTTCGCGGGCCTGTCGCTTTTCATGTTTTCCATGACGGGAATCGTCCTGGCGGACAACTTTGTCATGATGTTCATTTTCTGGGAGCTGGTGGGCGTCAGTTCCTACATCCTGATTGGCCACTGGTTTCACAAGGCCTCGGCAGCGGACGCGGCGAAGAAGGCTTTTCTTACCAATCGGGTGGGAGATTTCGGTTTCATGATCGGGATCCTTCTGGTCTGGAGTCTTTTCGGGACTTTCGTCTTTGCGGATCTCCGCGATGCGGTGGGAGGGTCGGTGAATTCCTTTTGGCTTAACGCCGCCGTCATCCTGATTTTTTGCGGAGCGGTGGGAAAGTCGGCGCAAGTGCCCCTGCACGTGTGGCTGCCCGACGCCATGGAGGGCCCAACCCCGGTCTCGGCTCTGATTCACGCTGCCACGATGGTAGCGGCCGGCGTCTTCATGCTGGCCCGCATCTCTTTCCTGGTCGGCGCTGCCGAGGTGGCGGCGACAGTGATTGCCTGGGTGGGGGCACTGACCGCCCTGATCGCCGCACTCATCGCCCTGCAGCAGGACGACATCAAGAAAATCCTGGCCTACTCCACGCTGTCGCAACTGGGGTACATGGTCGCGGCCTTTGCCATGG
>CAZLUZ010000147.1:0-12819 GCA_964562825.1 uncultured Akkermansia sp. | reverse complement strand
TGCCGCACCAATCAAATATGCAGCCGCCTAATAAATTATGCGCGGGTTAATAAGTGCCTACGGGAAATACCCTCTACCCCGAGGATCCCTTCTCGAATACACTGACGAAGATTCCCGGGCCGATATCGAGACGGTCGCAGGCGCGGTCGCTGTTGTAGGCGATCTCGAGGTAGCCGGAATGGCCGAAGATGGCAAGAGGGTGTTGTGCGGGAACGTCGTAGTAGGAACGAGAGATATCGTAGGCGATGAAATCCCCGGATTGGACGCGCTCCACTCGGGTGCCGTCGATATCGGAAAGGTGGATATTGGTGACGAGATTGCCGAAGCGGTCGATGTGCATAATCTTGCCGTCGAGCCGGTTCTTCTCGCGACGCATGGGGGAAGGCCAGTCGATCCGGCGCAGGTTCTCCGCCGCGGGTCCCAGGTGGGACGGGTCCGCGCCTCCGGCGATGGTGGCGGCAACCGGGGCGAGGATGTCGCGGCCGAAAAAAACGTGCTCCAGAGGGTTCGCCGGCGGATCGCAGACCGGCCCCGGGGCGCAAACCGAGTCGATGCCGAATCGGCGTTCCAGCAGGGTGAGGATGCCGTTGTCCGGACAGACCACGATCTGCCCGCCGATCCTCGCGGCCAGCGCTCTGGGCTCGGGTCCGGGGGCGACGGCGATGAGATGGATCGTGTCCGGGGGGAAATAGGGGAAGGCTCCGGCGGCGAAAAGGGCTCCGTCGAGCACGTTGAAGGCGGATACCCAGTGGGCGAGGTCGACGATTCGGGCCTCGGGGCAGCGGGTCAGCAGCACCCCCTTGATTCCGGCGACGAAGGGTTCTCCCTCGCCGAGGTCGGTGGTCAATGTGATGATCATGGCGAAAGACTTGCTGCCCAGAATAACCGAAAACGCGATCGGGCGGAAGCGGAAGAAACGCAGCCGTTCCGTTCCGTTGACCAGAATCCCCTTTCCCGGTTTCCCCATCAGTGAAACGTGCCGTTTCTCCGTCGTCGCGGGATTGTCAACGCCGGTGGGATGGCACATCCTGACCATCGATGAAGCACAGAATTTTGACTCTCGCCCTCTTCCTTCCCGCCACTCTGATCCAGGCCGCCGACTGGCCTTCCTGGAGAGGAGACCTCCAGGGTTCGGGAAAAAGCACCGAAACCGATCTGCCCGTAAAATGGGGCCGCGAAGAGAACATCCGTTGGCGGGTCGAACTGCCCGACCGCGGGAACTCGACTCCGATCGTTTGGGGTGATCGGGTCTTTGTCACCCAGCCTATCGAGGAGGAAAACTGGCGCGGTTTGCTCTGTTTTGACCGGAAGAATGGGGATCTGCTCTGGAAGAACGGACTCGTCTACGAGAAGCCGGAGCGCACCCACCGCGATAATCCCTATTGTTCGGCATCGCCGGCCACCGATGGCGAGATCGTGGTGGCGGCCTACGGGTCCGCGGGAGTGGCCGCCTATGACTTCGAGGGCAAGGAGCTGTGGAGGAGAGATCTCGGCGCCATCGATCACGTCTGGGGGCACTCCACTTCGCCCCTGTTGTATGGTGACCTCTGTATTCACTATCACGGCCCGGCGGAAAACCAGTCCTTTCTCATCGCTTTGAACAAGAGAACCGGCGAGACGGTATGGAGGTGGAATGAGCCCGGGTGGGAACCGGGGGAACGCACCGACGGATTTCGCGATCGCGTGGGGGAGGGCGTGATCGGATCCTTCAGTACCCCCATCCTGATTCGGGAGGGAGATCGGGAGCTGCTCGTGATGAGTTTTCCCATGGAATTGAAAGCCTTCGACCCTGCCACCGGAGAAGTCGTGTGGACCGCGAAAGGTCTCAATCCGCTGGTCTATACCTCGCCGCTAGTGGGGGATGGAATCATCGTCGCCCAGGGTGGGTATTTCGGCAATTCCGTCGGGGTGACCACCGCCGGAGTGCTGCTTTGGCAGGAGGTGCGTCACTTTGGGGGAATCGGAACCGGGGTAATCAAAGACGGTCTTCTCTACGCCCAGGACTCCGGGGGGATCGTTCACTGTGTCGATATCTCCACCGGTGAGACTCTCTGGCGGGATCGTCTGCCGGGCGCCGGCAAGTCCTGGGGTTCCTACACCCTGGTGGGGGATCGCATCTATACCCTGAGCCAGGCGGGTGACACCGTGGTGTTCGAGGCCAATCCCAAAAAACTGGAGGTTTTGCAGGTCAACGACATCGGCGAGCACACCAATTCCTCTCTGGTCGCCTCGCGCGGCGAATGGTTTATCCGCACGCACGAGGCCCTGTGGTGTGTGGGAGACTAGTCGAATCGGTTTCTGGTTGTTCGTCGTTTGCTTGATTTTGGCGGAGAGTTTCGTCGATGGCGAACGTCGCTGAGGCGGAGCGGGCGTGCGTCTCCTGCGGGGGCCGGGGTTCTTCTTGACCTCTTGGTGCGATGACTCAGAGTAGGCAACTTCGCTCGGGTTGTTCCCGGCCGACTGCATGAACAACTACCTCACCGACAAATTTCGTCGTTTCTGCGGCCGCAAGGGGATCGACTTCGACACGCTCACCCCGGCGCAAAAGAGCACGTTGTTCGAGCATTTCGCCGCTTACGTGTTGCTGCGGAGGTGGCATCTCGAGGACCTGGATCCCACGGAGACCGATTCGATCATCATCGGCGGCCATTTTGATCACCAACTCGATGCCGCTGCGGTGGTGATGGGGGATCAACTGATCACCACGGCAGAACAATTTGAACAGGTCGCCTCTCAACCGGAGGAAACCGTGGTGAACCTCATCTTCGTGCAATCGACCATGACAGAGCGGTTCGATCTGCAAAAGATGCAGGTGTTCGTCAACGGGGCGCAGATGTTTTTGGAAAACGAAGATTTTTTCCAGGCGAACGAAGGACTGCGGCGACAGCGAGAACTCTCCGCGGCGATCATCGAACAGTACCCCGGAGAGGAAAAACAGCACATTCACGTGTTTCTCTATTTTGTGGCGCTGCCCGAGGCCGAGAAAAAACACCTCATCTCACAGTGGCGCCGTTGGTCGGAGAACCAGATCCGCAAGGGCGGATTCCAGAACGTGACCGTGGAGGGGATCAACGAGGGCAGATTCATGCGGTGTCTCGACCGGATCGACGTGAGCAAAGGTCTCCGGTCGACCCAACCGTCCGACGAATACGAGCGCTCGCTCAGGATTTCCACCTTGATGGAGGTTCCCACGCAGAAGGAGGGGGTGGCCGGGTCCCTCATCGGCTGCATTCCAGCGAAGGATTTTCTCTCTCTCCTGGAGCGGGAGGATGGGCAGGGTCTTCTCGACACGGTGTTCACGGAGAACGTCCGCGGCTTCAAGGGGCTCAATGCGGCGGTCAACCGGGCCATCGGAGAGACGATCACCAATGCCGAGGAGAGAAGCCAGTTCTTCCTGCGGAACAACGGGATCACCATCGTGGCAGACGCAGTCTCCTACACCGGTGCGGTGCTCACCCTGAAAAACTACCAGATCGTCAACGGCCTTCAGACAAGCCACGTGCTCTACCATCACCGCAGTTCCTTTGAGGAGGACCTTCACGACATCCTCATCCCGGTGAAGATCGCGGTGACCGAGGACCCTGCGATCAAGGATGGGATCATCGAGGGCACCAATCGCCAGTCTAAAGTCGGCGATGTCGAATTTCTCAGCCGGAGACCCATCGTGCGGCGGATCGAGGCATTCTTTGACGAGAAACGCGAGACCGGCGAAGCCCCCTGCCTCTGGCTGGAGCGGCGTCCCGGCCAGTTCAGCCTGCACCCCGATGTGCCGCCGGTTTCCCGAATCTCGCCCCGGGATCTGATGCAGGCCTATGCCGCCGTCTACCTCGATTATCCGCATGAATCCAAGTCGGGTCCGGCCAAGGTGATCAAACGGGTGCCCTCACAGATTTTTGCCGAGGATCACCTCCCCGAGAGCTACCACATCGCGGGGTGGCTTCTCCACCTCGTCCGGGCTTTCTGCCTGTCGCGGCAGATCGACAAACGGACCATCGACTGGCACCTCGCCTTCGGGCTGCGTTATTGCCTCCATCCGGATGCTTTTCCGGTGCGTGGGGACGCCATTCTGGTTACGGAGTTCAACATGCGGCTGCGGGACCGTATCCGGAACTCCGGGAAGATTGAGGAGTATCTCGATCGCGTGCAACGGATCGTGCAGGAGGCAGGCGACGGAAACGGAGGGCGCCGAGGCGGAAGACGAACGGACTTTCTCGCGCTTTCCCGGACCACGGCGCAGATTCGCAGGCGAATCGTAGAAGGCTGCTGAGGCGCGCTTTTGGGGTGGCCGCCTCCGGCATCACCGTTTGACTTTCCCCCCCGTGCCCACACTCTTACCGAATCATATGAGTCAATTGCACCAAATGCAGTTGTCCTACGTGGCGGAAGAAGACCGGATTCTTCTCCGGATGAACACGAGGAGCCGGCAGGAGTTTCGATTTTGGGTGACGCGGCGGTACGTTGATCTGCTCTGGAAAACGATCACCCGGGTCCTGGAGAAGAGGGCGGAACAGGAGAGCCCCGAAGTGCACGACGAGCTGAAGAAGGCGGCCCAAATCGAGGAAAAACACAAAAAAACCGTGGAGAACTCTGATTTCCAGACCCAGTATCAGGAGAGTTCCTATCTTCCCCTCGGGGAGGAACCGGCTCTCCTCTTCAGTGCGGGGATCAAGTCCGACCCCGAGGGCCGGGCCCTCCTCTGCATGCACCCGAAGAACGGGCAGGGTATCGAGTTGGCGCTGAACGACCAGATCGTTCATTCGTTCTGCAAGCTTCTCGCCGACACCTCGGAGAAAGCCTCCTGGGGGCTGGAACTGAGCTGGGCCAAGATCGCTCCGAGTCCGGATTTCGGGAAGAATGACCAGGGCCTCAACTGACCTTGGGATGGCTCGAAGCTGGCGAGCGGGATCTTGACCTGGCCGATGCCTCGCGGGATGCTGTGGCCATGCCCGATCCCTGCGATCAGAGTCTCATCGACCGGTGGAAAAACGAGCCGGCTCCCCTGTTGCCTCTCCTCCACGCTTTCCACCATCGCGACGGTTACCTCTCCGACGACACCATCCGAGCGGTGGCGGAGAGGCTAGGAATTCCCTTGGCGGAGCTGTTTGGCACGGTGACTTTCTACCACCATTTCTCGCGCGAGTTACCCGGGAAATCGGCTCCCCGCGTCTGTACGGGCAATGTCTGTTGTCTCAACGGGGGGCGGGAGCTGGTCGAGGCCCTTCGCGGGGAGGGGGCCAGACCGATGCCGTGTGCCGGGAGGTGCGACGACATGATTCCGGTGATTCAGGGAGACCGGGTCCTCGTGGGACGCACCCGGGGAGAGTTGATCCATCGGCCGACCCCGCTACCCGCGGCAAACCCCGGCGGTCGGGAGGAGTGTGTCTTTTCGCGCATCCGAGAGCCCGGGAGGGCTTCGCTGGAAGGATATCGGCAGACGGGTGGCTACCGGGCCCTGGAAAAAGCCGTTCGGGACCTGGGACCGCGCGGGGTGATCGAAGAGATCGCCGCGAGCAAGCTGGCCGGCCGCGGTGGTGCCGGCTTTCCCACCGGGGTGAAGTGGAAGGCGGTGGCCGATGCTGAGGGCGATCCCAAGACGGTGGTGTGCAATGCCGATGAGGGCGAGCCGGGCTGTTTCAAGGATCGTGCGCTGATGGATCACGATCCTTTTGCCCTGATCGAGGGCATGACCCTGGCGGCCTATGCCACCGGGGCCACTCGGGGATTCATCTACCTGCGCTACGAATACCCCGAGACGGAGCGCATTCTGGAGGATGCCATTGAGGATGCCCGAGCCTCCGGATGGCTCGGGGAGAATTACCTGGGTTCGGGCAGGAGCTTTCATCTCCATGTGCGACGCGGGGCGGGTGCCTACGTTTGTGGAGAGGAGGGCTCTCTGCTCAACAGCCTGGAGGGCAAGCATCCTTTTCCCCGGAACAAACCTCCCTTTCCCACGACTCACGGGTTTGAGAATCGGCCGACCGTGGTCAACAACGTGGAGACCCTGGCGTCGGCGACGCACATCGTGGATCGAGGTGCGGCCTGGTATCGTGGATTGGGCGAAGGCGAACACGCCGGGACGAAGGTGATCAGTCTCTCCGGGGACATCTGTCGCCCGGGCAACTACGAAATACCGATCGGCTTGCCTCTGGCGACGCTTCTCCACGAGTGGGCGGGAGGTCCGCGCGAGGGCCGCACCATCCAGGCGGTCACCATGGCGGGGCTCTCCGGCGGTTTTCTCGGGGGGGCGGCCCTGGGGGTGACGCTCGACGAACCCAGCATCCGGGAGCACGGCTCGTTTCTCGGCGCCGGAGGGATCATCGTCTTCGACGATTCCCGGAACATGGTGGAAGCCGCGCACGAGGTGATGTCTTTTTTCGCCCACGAAAGCTGCGGAAAGTGTTTTCCCTGCCGCATCGGCACGCAGCGCCTTACCGAGCGTCTCAACGGGGGGGCGCCGGGTCTGCTGCCGGAAGAGTGGCGCGCCGAGATCGAGGATATCGGAAAAACGATGAAGGAGACCAGCGCCTGCGGACTGGGCATGGCGGCACCTCATGCCACCGAATCGCTGGTCCGGTTCTTCCCGGACCAGGTGCGAGACTACTTGGAGCAGCGTTGAGGTCCGGCTCCACCGCTGACGCGCCACCGATCGGAACCCGGCGCCAAGTCCCCAAAAGGGAGTCCCTCAGGACGGCAGATCAACCATGACGGAGGGAGGGGAAAGGATGCGGCCCTCCTCGGAGAGTTTGATGTCGCTGACCGCGAGCAGTTCCGTTCCGATACCGGCCTCACCGAGTTTTTTGGTGATGGCGAGAACCCGACGGGACGCGAGGAGGCGCTTGAAATCGTTGCTCGAGGCGAGGTCCTCCAGGCCCTGCACCTTTACGACGCGGCGGGTCCGGGTTTCCGCGACCCGAAGGATCTTCTCCAGTTCGCTTTCTTTGAGGTAGGCGCTGTTGGCGTCGAAAAAGATATTGGTCACGGGCAGTGAGGGCTCCTTCTGCTTCACCGGTTCAGGGGACGGGGCAGCGGTCACCGCGGATTCTCCAAAGCCGGTGGGAGATGATTCATCGGGCTCCATCATCTCGGTCGACGTTTCGATCTCCCGGGCCGGAATATCCAGGCGTTTCCCCTCGTCCTCTTCGGCCGCGGGAATGGCGGGTGGCGGCTCTTCGGACGACACCTCGGGAGCCTCCTCTTCCTCGGTGACCGTGTCCGGTTGGGGCTCGGCGGGGAGAGGGGCGGCGGAAGGGGGAATGGCTACCTCCTCCCGAAAATCTCCCTGTTCGTCGTCGTCGGGGACGGGAGGCAAGGCTTCCTCTTCTCCTGCTGGAGGAATCGTCTCGTCGGCGGTCGGCACGGGCTCCTCAGCCGTCGCCGCAGCGGGTTCCTCGGTGGAAGTGGGACTGGTGGACGCCTCCGAAACTTCCCAGACGATGGGCGCGAGCGCGGGAACCTCGCGAGGTTTCGGTGGCGGTGCCGGGGGAGGAACCTCCTCCTGCCACGATGGGGTGACCTCCAAACCCGATCTGGTTGCGTCCACACCTCCCGCATCGAGCTTGCCGTTTTCCAGCTTCGAGATCAACTGACCCAGCGTCTGAGCGTCTTCACCCACAGGCGAGGGGGCGGCGACCTGGGCATCGGTTACGGTTTCGGACGACTCGATATGGGCCAGGACCGGGCCTTCTGCCCCCGACTCCTCGAGAGCGGCGATCAGTCGATCCAGCGATTCGGTGATCTCTCCCTGCTGTTTGAGAACCGATTTCGCTTGCTCGGTCTGAAGTCTCGCCTTGTCGCGAAGAGCCCGGAGGTGATCGAGTTGGTTCATGCGCGAATGATAGACGCGCGAGCCCGAACCAGACAACCAGAATTTTGGCGCAAAGGGTCGGGCCGCAGGGGCGGGAAGCGGCGTCAGGAAGCGTCCGGCGTGCGTCGCAGCACGGGGGAACGCTGCTGTTGTTCGATCTGGACGCGATATTGCTCCAACCTCACCATATCGGCCGTGTTTTCCGCCTCGAGTTGAAGAACGGCATCTCGGCCCATGCGGAAGGCTTTGCGGCCGAGGAGAAAGCCGAGGAGCAGAAAGGCGCTGGCCCACAGGGCGGTTGTTCCGAAAAAAAGCACCCTCGATACCGGGCCGTCGCCTTGCAGGAATTCGGAAAGGGATATGCGAAAGAGTTCCTCCATCAGTTCACGGTCTCAGCGGTTGCCCTGGGCAGGATGGCGATTTCGACCCGGCGGGCTTTCCAATCCGACTCATCGCCGGTGAGCGCCTCGTCGCGGCCGCGTCCCTGGGCGACGACGCGAGCCCCGCCGATACCGGCGTCTTCCAGGGCTTCGCGAACGGCAGAGGCGCGCCGCAAGCTCAATTTTTCGTTGAAATCCGGGTTTCCCTCGTCACTTGCGAACCCGATCAGATTGATGTCGCCAGCTCGCGCTTCTGCTTCGCGCGCGATTTCGCGGATCGTTTCCTGGTCCTCGGAACGGAGGTAGGCGCTTTTGGGCTCAAAATACACCGATCGAGTGACTTCGCCGTGCTGCGGTGGGGTGCCCCTCCGGTCCTCGAAGCTCACTTCCTGCTCCAGTCGATTTCCGGAAAGACCGGACTCCCCATCGAGGTCCGGAAGTTCGACCGGATCGAGTGACCCTTTGCTCACATGTCGGCGGAGGACCTCGATGGCGTCGTCCCTTCGCCTCACCTGCTCGCGATACTGCTCGACGACCCGCTCCAGATCGTGGCGAAGCTGGACCGTCTCTTCACGGGTTCCGGAAAGGCGCAGTTCGCCCTCCGTGGCCTTGTTCTGGAGGTCCGCGATGGTCTGGCTCAAAGCCTGAATCTGAGCCTCCCGCTTCTCCGATTCGGGAGAGGACCGGGCCTCGAGTTCTTCGATCTGGCTGTCTCGCGCTTCGATCTCGTCGAGAAGGGCGGATATTTGCTTGTCCGCATTGGCCAGTTCCTCCCGGAGCCGGGCCTGATCCTCCCGCGAACCGTTCTGGTCCCGGGCCTTTGTCCTCTGCTCGTTCAGTTCGTGGGTCAGCCTGTCGAGGGCGAGATTCTGCTCGTCCAGTTGGCTCTTCACCTCCCGGGATCGGGTCAGCGCCTCCTCGAGTTCGCTCCAGGCGCCCTTCAGTTCCTCCTCCAGTTTCGCCACGGTTTCGTCGCGGGTTCCGCTCTCGGCGGCGAGGTCGAGAAGTTTTTCCTTGTTCTCCAGTTCGCGGACCTTTCTCTGGTAGGCTTCGCGGAGAAAGGCGAGGTCCGCCAGGGCTTTGGCGAGTTGCTCCTTTATCTTCGCCACCCGGGTGTCGGTCTTCTTCTTGGCCGCCCATTTCTCCACGAGGTCCTCGACGCTCTTCTTCAACTCGCGATTCTGTTCGCGCAGCCTGAGGAGATCGCCTTCTTTGGAGAAAAACTCGTCGCGGAGGTTTTCCAGTTCGGCACAGCGTTTGCGCAAGAGTTCGGTCAGCTGGCGGTTGTTCTCCTCGATTGCCGGATCGGGAGCCTGGCCCGACTTGGCCTGCAGCATGTCGATCCGGTCCAGGAGGGCCTGGGTCTGTTTCTTGTGCTCCAGGATGAGCTCGGCATTCTGGTCGTTGACCTGGTGCAATCGAGTCTCGAGGGTCTGAATCCGGGTATCGCGTTTCTGGATTTCCAGCACCTGAACCTGGTAGGCCTCGAGTTCGCGGGGAGACATGGTGCCCCCGGCTTTCTCCATCTTTTCGATCTGTCGTCGCAGAGCATTGACCTCCTCCTCGCGGGCCTGCATCGTCTCGCCCCAGATCCGCGCCTTGGTGGCCCATTCCGCCCGGTCCTCACGGAGACGACGGTCCAGTTTCTCCACGATGCGGCTCTGGGTCGCGCCGAGGGACGACCACTGGGATGCCAGGTAAGCGCCATCGTCCAGCGCCTTCTCCAGGCGCTTCGTGTTGTGGCCCCAGATCTTCCGGGCGACAAAGAAGCCGGCGATGAGGAACACCGTGCCGGAGACGACGAGAAAGGCCCAGAGAGGGGTGGTTTCCAACAGATGGTGGAAGAAGTTCATGGTGTTTTCGGCAGAGGAGAGGGGGTTTGTGCGGGGAATCAGCGCTGATCGGACAATCTCGCCGTGACCTCGTGCTTCAGCTTCATGATGTCGCGGCTGGCGAGATCGTAATCCGACTGCAGTTGGCGGGTCTCCGTCTCGATGAGTCGGGCAAAATGGCGGACCCGGCGCCACAGGATCCAACCCGCCCCGATGCCCGTAAGCAGGGAGAGAAGAACAACCAGAGTCGACATCCAGACCGGAGACAGCGCCGCTACGGACGAAAAAGAGGAGAGCAATTCGCTGGCGAATGAGGGTTTCATCGGAGAGAAAGAGGATAGGATAGCAGATATGAGAATTTCTTGAAAAAGAAAAGTCAATTTTGGTGGAATATCATCCTTTTCTTCGGTGCCACGAGCAAGAAATCCCGAGACGAAGGCTCGGCCGTGATTGGGAGGGAGCGACCGAGATTGGGGCGATCGGCGGCTCGCGAACGGATGGGAAAGCATTTTGTGACCGAAAAATCGGCCGGAACCGGGGCGTTTCTGCGACCGATTTCCTGTTGCTGAGCAGGGTCTCTCCGGGGAGACTGGTGGGGAGACGTTTCCGCTATGTCAGACTCCATCGATGCCTTCCGCGAAGCTTTGGATGCCGACCCGGGCAATTGGGAGTTTCGCTATGGCCTGATCGACGCTCTTCACCGCGAGGGGCGGACGGATGAGGCGATCGCACTGCTCGGCGAGGTGGAAGTCCTGCCCACGGGCGACCGCGCCATCGTTTATGCGGCGCAGTGCTACCACGTGCTCGGTGCGACGGATCAGGCTCGTTCGGTCTACGAGACCGCCCTCAACCTGAACCCCTCCAACGAAATGGCGCGCGCCGGGCTCAGGTCGCTGGGGGGCGATGCGGCGCCGGCCGCCGTGGCGGGGACGGCGATACGCCCCGGGGCACGGGCTCTCCGGGAAGAGCGGGCCGAGAGCGAGATGCCCGTCGCGCGACGGGCGGATGGGGGAGACGAACCGGTGGCGACGGCCGTGCCGGTGATCACCGCGGCCGACACGGGAGTTTACGATCCCGAGATCGCGGAGCTATTTCATCAGATCCACGAGGCCGGCGAAATCTCGAAGCAGAGATTCCGGGCGGCGATGATGCGGGATCGGATTCATTCGGTGATCGCGACGATTCTGATTCATGTCGGACTGGTGATCGCGCTGGGACTGGTCATTCAGGACCTGCCCCGGCCGGTGCCGCCGCAGATCGTGGCCAGTTCCTCGGCGGAGACACAGGAACCGGCCCTGGAACAGCAGGTTATCCGGAAAACTTCGATCAAGAGTGCACCGGCTTCTCAGACTTCGGCAGCCGATCTCCTCGCCGTGCCTTCGGTTTCTCCGGTTTCCCTGACCAGTCTGAATGTTTCCGTGGCCTCGGATTTCAGCGCCGAGACGGGGATGACATTTCAACCGTCCATGTCGATGGGGATGCCGTCTTCGAGCAAATCGATGATGATGTTCGGTCAACAACTGGAGGGCGAAGTCCTCGGGGTGGTTCTCGATGTCTCGGGCTCGATGGCGGAATTCCTGCCTCTGGTGATCCGGGAGGTCGACAGGAATTTCAAGGACGCTCCCATTGTCTACATCAACACCGCTCAGATGAGTCGCGGGGGCGACGAGGTGGAGATTCGGCCAGTCGTGGCCGAGGAAATTCGGGCGCACCGGGAGGATGGAACCCGCACCCCGTTCTGGTTCCTTTTTCACGATCTGCCCCGCAAGGCGCCGGAGCACTCGGTGAAGCGGCTCATCGAAATCTTCAAGACCCGGCCCAACCAATTCATCGCCGTGGGGCATCACAACAACCGGCTGGGCCCCTCCCTGGAATTTCTCGCCGAGCAGCGTTGCGACGCCATCTACGTGTTTTCGGACTTCGTGGATTTCGTGGATGAAGATATCGCTCTCGAGCTGGGACAAAATTTGGCCGGGCAGAAGATTCGCGCCTATGTCCAGCCGGCAGTGAGTGAAGATTCCGAGTTTCTCACGGTGATGGCCCGGCGAGTGGCGAGCCGGACGAAGGGCCGACAGTTGCCCGCCCTGACTTCGGTGATCAACCCCGGAGAAGAGACGGAGCCTCCGCCGCTGATTCCGGCGCGGCCGGAAACCAGGATGACGCAGGTGCCGGAGGGGGTCCGTTACGCGGCGCCCCGCACCGAGATGCTGGGGAAGGCTTTTTACGATTTTCGTCCGGGAGGCAACTGGCATGAGATCACGCGGTTGGAGGAGCCCGAGTTCGACGCCGTCTTCTATGGGCCTGAGGCCAAGGCGGCGATCTTTCTCAAGGACGATCAGGGGAGATACCTCCAGCACCCGGTCATTTTCAGCTATCATAGTTGGAAGTTTATCCCCGATCACCCCGATCCCCGTTTTCGATTCCGGCACCGCAAATTGCTTCGAGTGGAGGAACCTGCCTCTTTCGACGGCCAAGAGATCGTGTGGAAGATGGTCCTGGAAGACGAACTGAAGTTTCACGTCCATCTCTATCTCGACCGCAAAGGGATGAATGCTACCTACGTGGCGGACCCGCCCACCGACGGAACCCGCGATCACGCATACATCTTCTTTCGGGTGCCGCCCCTGGCCGAGGAGAAGGATGATCGGTATTTCGGGCAAGACCTTCCCGAGGGAGGACTTCTGCTCGACCAGGTTCGGGACTACGCGCGGCCCAACACGGTGGTTTTCAATCTGCCGCGGCAGGACCGGGATCGGCATGGTTCGCAGTGGGCCAAGGGGGGCTTCGAGCCGGGATACAACAC
>CAZLUZ010000146.1:0-12826 GCA_964562825.1 uncultured Akkermansia sp. | reverse complement strand
CCCGAGCCCGGGGGATGTGGCGGATTTCGTCGGCGAGTTTCTGGCAGTCGTCGGTGGAGAGGCGGGAGATGGCGCGCCGGATGCGAAGCACCTGCGAGGGACCGACGGAAAGTTCGTCGATTTTCAGGCCGACCCAGATCGGGGTGAGATCGAGGTCGCTGGCTGCCTCGCCACAGATCCCGCACCAGATTCCGTTGCGATGGGCCGCTTCCACGGTCAGGCGAACCAGCTCGATGACGGCCGGGTGCGCGGGGCGATACAGGTTTGCGACCCGGTCGTTGACGCGATCGACGGCGGTGGTGTATTGGACGAGGTCGTTGGTGCCGATGGAGAAGAATTCGACCTCTTTGGCGATGTGATCGGCGATATGAACCGAGCTGGGGATCTCGATCATGGCTCCGCGTTCGATCTTTTCGTCGAAGGGGACGTCCCTTTGGCGGAGTTCCTCCTTGGCCTCTTCGAGGAGGGCGTTGGCCTGGATGATCTCGTTGAGATTGGAGATGAAGGGGTACATGACCCGGACTTTGCCGTAGTGGCTGGCCCGCAGGATGGCCCGGAGTTGCACCTTGAATTCCTCGGGGCGATCGAGGCTTAGCCGGATGCCGCGCCAGCCGAGGAAGGGGTTCGGCTCCGGTTCATCGAACAGATCCGGGAGCAGCTTGTCTCCTCCGATATCGAGCGTGCGGATGATGACCCCGTGGGACCCGCAGGCTTCGGCGACCTTTCGGTAATTGTGGGTCTGGTTCTCCTCCGACTGCTGGTCGCGGTCGTGAAGATAGAAAAACTCCGTGCGGTAAAGACCGACGCCTTCGGCGCCCTGCCGCTTCACGATCTCCAACTCGTCGATGAACTCGATGTTGGCCGAGAGCAGGATCCTCCGCCCGTCGGCGGTGCGCGTCTCGGTGTCGCGCAGCGCCTCCAGGCCGGTGGCGATTCTCTGCTCCTTGTCGATCAGGGGCTGGTATTCCGCCAGGGTTGCCTCGGTGGGATTGATGATGAGAAGGCCCCTGTAGCCATCGACGAGGACGATGTCGCCGGGATGGCAGGCCTGATTGAAATCGTGCAGGGCCACCACGGCGGGGATGTTCAGGGAGTGCGCCATGATGGCGGTGTGGGAGGTGGCGCTCCCCGCCTCCGTGGCGAAGCCCCTGACCTTATCGCGGTCGAAGCCGACGGTGTCGGACGGGGTGAGGTCGTGGGCGAGCACGATACTGGCGTTCTCGTTGAACATGGGGCGTTCCCACTCGCCATCGGGCCAGAGCAGATTGCGCAGCACCCGCTGGGCCACGTCCTCGATATCGATGGCCCGTTCCCTGAGGTAGGGGTCCGAGATCCGGCGGAGCGACTGAGTGTAGCCCGAGATTACCGAGAAATAGGCCCAGTCGACCGAGCAGAGGTCGTTCTCCAGATTCCGGATCACCTCATCGAGCACGGTGCTGTCCTCGAGGAGAAGGAGGTGGGCATCGAAGATGCTGGCGTGCTCGCTGCCGGCGGACTTTTCGATTTCGTTCTGCATCCGGATGATCTGCGATCGGGTAGCCGCGAGGGCCGCCTGAAGCCGGGCTTTCTCGGAGTCGATTTCCTCCGGCCGGATGCGGCGGTCCTCAGGTTCCTCCAGTGGGTTCCCGATGAAATCGGCCACGCCGCAAGTGACCCCCGGAGATACTCCGATGCCCTGAAGCCGAATCTCCTCCCTGATTGGTGCCTGCCTCATTGGTGCGGTGACGGTGAACTGCGCCGCTGTCCCAAACGGCTGCCGCGGCCATAACTATGCCCGATTTCGGAAAAGTTGAGGAGAATTCTTCGATTTTTCCCGATTGCGGGAGAGGAAACGCGGAAGGCGGATGATTGTCGGGAAATCCCTTGCTCATCCGGAGAATCGGGCCTAAAATCCTCGCTCAGCCGGCCGGGCCGTTTCGGTCCGCCACCCTTTTCGGGGCATTAGCTCAGTTGGTAGAGCGCCTCAATGGCATTGAGGAGGTCAGCGGTTCAACTCCGCTATGCTCCACTTCTCCCCTGTCCTTCGCGGGGTGAGGGGATGTTTCGTCGGTTTTCAGAATCCTCCGATGATGCGGAAGCTGAAGCCTTTGAGGTAGGCGGTCTCCGGGATCGTTGCGATGATGGGGTGATCTTCGCGCTGGAGGTAACGATCGACCAGGCTCAGGGTTCGCTTGGCATCGACCGAGGCGTCGCAGATCGTCTCGTGGAAAAGCGTCTCCGAGACGTGATGACTGCAGCAGAAGGTGGCGAGAATACCGTCAGGTTCGAGCAGTTTGAGAGCGCGGAGGTGGATCTCCTTGTAGCCCCTCATGGCATCGCCCCGCTTTTTTCGGTTCCGAGTGAAGGAGGGGGGATCCAGGATGATGAGTCCGTATCGGTCGCCGCGATCATCCGCCTCCTTCAGGTAGTCGAAAACATTCGCTTCCACGGCATCCACGAGGACTCCATTGGCCGAGGCATTGACCCGGACCGCGTTTACTGCTGATTCCGAGATGTCCACCGCGCAGACCGCGGAAGCACCGGCACGGGCACAGTGCAGGGCGAATCCCCCCTGGTTGGTGAAGCAGTCGAGCACCGAACGGCCTTCGGCGAGCTGACCCACGGCGGCGTAGTTGGAGAGTTGGTCGAGATAGATCCCGGTTTTCTGGCCGCGAAGCAGATCGATCTCCTGCCTCACTCCCGCTCCGATGTCGACGGAGAAGGGCCCGGGGTCGCTTCCGTGCAGCAGTCCGGTGCGCGGCTCGAGTCCCTCGGCCTTGCGCACGGGGGAGTCGTTGCGCTCCACCACGGTGGCCGGGGAGAATTCTTCGAGCAGCACGGCGGTGATGATGTCCCTTCGCCGGTCCATGGCCAGGGTCAGGGTCTGGAGGACGAAGTGGTCGCCATAACGATCGATCACGACTCCGGGCAGACCGTCCGCCTCGCTCCAGACAAGGCGATAAACCGGCTGGGTGTAGCCGAGCGATTCTCGATAAGCCATGGCCCGCTGCAGTCGGCGGCGGAAAAACTCTGGATTCAGGTCCTCCTTGCGCCGGGAGATGCGGCGGGCCACGATCTGGGAGTCGGGATTGTAGATCGCGGTGCCCAGGGGACGATCCTTGAAATCTTTCAGGGTTATGACCTCGCCGGGTTCGGGGTTGCCGAAGGCTTTCTGAATCTCGCTGGCGTAGACCCAGTCGTGACCGTGAAAAATCCGGGAGCGGGGTTTGACGACGATGCCAGCCATGGGAAGAGGGCGGGGGGAGTCACCGCGGGCATGGGCCGCGGGAGAGGAACACAAAAAAGGCTCCGCGAGCGGAGCCTCTGGCGAAAATTTCCGAAGGGTTCGGCCTATCGCTTGGAGAACTGGAACCGCTTGCGGGCGCCGGGTTGTCCGGCCTTTTTCCGCTCTTTTTTCCGAGCGTCGCGAGTGAGCAGGTGCGCCTGCCGCAGATCGTCGCGCAACTCCTGGTTGATCGAGAGGAGGGCCCGGGCGATGCCCAACTGGATTGCCCCGATCTGGCTGTTGACGCCACCTCCGCGCGTGCTGATCGACACGTCGAACTGGTTGACCATGTTGGCCACGTGGAAAGGGTGAAGCACCTGGTTTTGCAGGGAAACGTTGCCGAAATACTCTTCGAAAGGTCTCCTATTGATGGTGATGGTTCCCGTGCCGGGCGTCAGAGTGACCCGGGCACAGGAGGTCTTGCGGCGGCCGGTGGCGGAGTGGGTTTCGCTCATATCGAATCGGAAGGGCGGTTGAAAAGGTGGGTGGATATCACAGCTCGAACGGGTGGGGCGACTGGGCCTCGTGGGGGTGGTTGGGGCCAGTGTAAACCTTGAGCTTTTTCACGATCTGCCGACCCAGGCGGTTGTGGGGAATCATGCCGTTGACGGCCCGCTGGACTAGGAGTTCGGGGCGCCGCTCGCGCACCTGCCGAACGGTCTCTCTTTTCTGGCCGCCGACGTAGCCGGAGTAGCTGGTGTAGACCTTCTGCTCCTCCTTGCTGCCGGTGACAATGACCTTCTCCGCGTTGATCACGATGACGTGATCCCCGCAGTCAACATGGGGAGTAAAGATCGGCTTGTGCTTGCCGCGGAGCAGTCGGGCGGCCGCCACCGCCACCTGGCCGAGAACCTGATTCTCGGCGTCGATGACGTGCCATTTGCGTTCGATTTCTTCAGCTTTCGCGGAAAATGTTTTCATCCGTTTGTTGTGGGTCTGCTTCGGCGTCGCGTGCACCTCACCTTTGAGTTCCCCAACAGGTGAAAGATGCCAAGCGCCAATAACTCCGTAACTCCGCTGCCACTCCGGTGACTCGATCCTCTGGGAGAAGGGGATCGCGGTCAGGTTACATCCCGCCGGCGGCTGGGGAGGAGGGGAATGTACGGGTTTGGGCCGGGATGTCAAGAGGGAATAAAGCAGGGACCTGGCGACTGGAGCCCTCCCTGTCTCCTTGCCGGTTTGGAAGGGGAGAAGGACGCCCCTCTAAGAAAGGGGCCGCCGGAAACGTTGGCGCCTTGAGGGAAGCGTCCGGTCCGCGACCTCGGGACGGACCGGGAAGACGTGTTGGCGCGATGAAAAGAGGTCGAAATACGAGTCGGTTGTTTGCCATGCTTTTCTGCGTCCCGGCGATCGCCTGGGGCAGCACGGGCGAGGAGAATGGCGAGTTCGAACCGCAGAAGAGCAAAGGAATCGAATTGCCCGCCTGGGGTCCCGGAGAGATGCAGGGTACCTTCGATATCCGCATCTGGCCCGACGATATGGTATTGTGGCTGGAGCGCGAACATCTCCGCCGCAGGAGCAATGATCCCGATCTGCCCGCCGAGGAGCGGGCCGAACTCAAACAGGTGCTGGCCCGCCAGCTCGCCTGGAACCGGCGCTGGGTCAACGAGTAGGTACCGGCCCGAGGAAGTTGCGCAACAGGCAAATCCCGGCCTCCTGGCTGCGCTCCGGGTGAAACTGGCAGGCGAAGAGGCGGCCCCGGCTGACGCTGGAGGCGAAATCGATCCCGTAACCGGTCCGTGAAGCGACCAGGCTTTCATCCGTCGGCCGCGGATAGAAGGAGTGGACAAAATAGAGGTAAAGCGGGTCCGGGGTGCCGGCCCAGACGGGGTGGGTGGGATCGGTGGGGACCACCTGATTCCAGCCCATGTGGGGCACCTTGAGACCTTCCCCGGCCGGAAATCGGCGAACTTCTCCCGGGATGACCCCGAGCCCGCGGGTGCCGGGGCTCTCCTCCGAGGCATCGAAGAGGACCTGGTAACCGAGGCAGATTCCGAAAAATGGCCGATCCGCCTCGATCCAGGCCCGGACCGGTTCGCGAAGCCCCCGGGCATCGAGTTGGGCGATGCAGTCGCCAAAAGCCCCGACTCCCGGAAAGATGAGGCGTTCGATGGGATCGAGGTCGGCGGGAGACGACACCAGGGAGCCCTCCCGGCCGAGGTGCCGCAGGGTGTTGAGGACGTTGCGGAGATTGCCGCCGCCGTAGTTGATGACACCGATACGATCGCTCATCTCACAGCGTGCCCTTCGTGCTGGGGACCTCGTCGGCGGTGCGGGCATCGATGCTGGTCGCCTCGTCGGTGCATCGGGCCAGCCCCTTGAAGACGGCTTCCGCCATGTGGTGAGGGTCGCGGCCCCGCACGACCTCGGCGTGCAGGTTGATTCGGGCGTTGAAGGCGAAGGCGCGGAGGAATTCCTCGATCAGGGAGAAATTGAAACCCTCCCGGATCGCCGGGGTCGAGGGCGGCGCGTCGAAGAAAAGGAAGGCCCGCCCCCCGAAATCCACCGCCATGCTGACGAGGGCCTCGTCCATGGGGAAACGGCCCGATCCATAGCGGAAGATTCCCTTCTTATCGCCCAGGGCTTCCCGGAAGGCCTCGCCCAGAACGATGCCCACGTCTTCCACGGTGTGGTGGCAGTCCACCTCGAGATCACCCTCGGCTTCTACCTCCAGATCATAGCGACCGTGCCGGGCGAAAAGGTCCAGCATGTGGTCGAAGAATCCGATTCCGGTAGAGGTCCGGGAAGTTCCGGACCCGTCGACGGTCAGAGCCAGGCGGATGCGGGTTTCCGCGGTGCTTCGTTCGATGGTGGCGCAGCGATGTTGCATGTCGAGGATGCCGGGACAAAAAACGGATTTACGTTTTCGGTTTTCCCGTTTTGGTTGGGGTAGTGTAAGGCTCCCCGCAGCGTTTTCCAAGTTTCACCCCGCCCAATTCTTCCCCAACCGCCCTCCGGATTGTCGAAAATGACCGACTACGCCATCGCCGATTTTGACCGGTTCCGCTTTCTGCGCGACTCCGAGGGTAATTTGGTTTCCCTCGACGCTCAGGCCTTCAACGAGCAGTTGTTTCCCGTGTTGGACTGCGAAAGGTTTCGCCTTGCCCGCCTGCACATTCACGACGAGGCGGCGAAAAAAGACGACGTGTTGGAGGCTTTCGAGCGGGAGATGGAAGTCCTCTCCGAGATTGACGAGCGGGTCGTGTCGCGACCCTTCACCTGGGGACGGGACGAAAACGAGTTGTTCTACGTGAACAGCTTGCTCGATGGGGAACCTCTCCCCGACTATTTGGCCCGGGTGGGGGCTCGTCCCCAGATCGTGGCGGCAAAGTGGCTGCTCCCGTTCGTCAACCTGATCGACGAGGAAAAGGAGAGCCCCATGTCGATCCTGCGTTTCTCCAACAAGAATCTGCAGGTGGTGCGGAACCCCGAAACCAGCGAGTCCGAGCTGCACTTCACCGAGTTCACTGCCTGGACCAAGCCGGGGAATCTGGTGGTGGAGCGCGGGCCCGAGTTTTTCCTCGCCCAGTCGTTCTGTTCCCTGATCTCGGGCATCCCCCTCCGCGACTTCACCGAGGAGAGTCTGCCCCGGCAGTTCGAATATCTCCCCGAACCCCTGCAGAAAGCGATCCGGGGATGCCTTACCGGCGAACCGGGTGAGGCCCGGGATGACCTCTTCTCCGCAATCCGCAAGCTGGCCGACTGGGAACTGACCGAGGACATGCGGGCCCCCCTGCCGGCCTCTTCGCTGCGGACCTGGATCCGGCGGGAGTTGGCCAAGCTGCCCGACGAGGCGGAGGTTCCCGACCTGGGCAAGGAGGATCCGACGGACCCCGAGTTGATCTATGCCGTTGCGACCGACGTGAAAGGGTTGCCCGCCCTGATCCAATTTTTCCCGGGCGCCGAGTCCATCCCCCGCCACGGCTGGCTGGAACAGCATTGGATCCCACTGCGGAGACAAGGGCGCGGGTTCACCAACCAACTCGCGGTGCATCGTTTCGAGGAGGCCCCGGCTCTCACCAGGATCGTGGAAGAGTATCCCGAGGGCATCCATCTGCGGCGACTCATCGGGGAGACCGGGCCGCTCGCGCCGGCTCACGCGGCGGCCATGGCAAACAAGGTGGCATCGGCCCTGGATGGCCTGGAGGCTTCATCGAGTGCGTCTCCGGTCTGGTGGCTGCCGGAGGACAACGTCTTTATCAGTCTGGGAACCCGCGAGGTCTCATCCTTCCTCCGGGCACTGGAGAACGATGGGCCGGATTTCTGGGCGCGGGTCCCGGTGCGGCTGCGCCTGCACCAGACCATGCTCGGTCTGCTCGAGGGGGTCAACCAGCCCCGTTCGCTGCGCAAGAGGGCGATGGATTTGGCCAAGGAAAACCCCCACATCCGCCGGACGGCAGTGCTTCTTCCCCTGGTGGGCTGGGTGCTCTCGGGCCGGCGATTCGATTGGGATGAGCCCTTCGCGTTGGAGGGAGTCCCCCACGCCCTCATCGATCTGATCAACCGGGCCCGGTTGCAGCTGCTGGAGCAGCCGGACCGGCTGCCCTTGGGTTTTCTTCGAGAGTTGAACCAACTCGTCGAGAGCGATGGTTCCGTCGAAAGCTCCGTCGCTGGCGGCAACGTGATCGATGCCGGAGAGGGCGGATCCGAAGACGGCGCGGACGAATCCGACGAGAAGAATGCGCCCCCAGAACCGGCGGCTCCGGCTGTGGCCGCGAGCGCCGGCGGAAGTCTGGGGGCCATGGCACAGGCCGCGGCGGCATCCGGCCGAAAGGAGGCCGAGGAGGAGAAGGCCGACAGGATCAAGGAGATGCTGAGCGAGCGACTGGGGACGGAAAAAATCGACCTGTCCGCGATCTCGTCGCCATCGGGCGCTGCCAGTCGACCGGCGGCTCCAGAGGAAGAGACCGCCCTTCCTCCTGCGACTAGCGGACCTGCGGCAACGACGGATTCCGGGGAGCTGGTTGAACCCGAGGAACCCGCGGAGGCGGCTCCGTCGTTTGCTCTGGTGGAGCCGGTCATTCCCGTCCGGGAGTTCCCCGAGACCTCCACCGATCCCGGCGATGCGGCAGAACCGGCCTCGGCCAGGGACGATGCTTCACCCATCGATGCCTCCGAACCTGAGATCGAGTCGAACGAGGAACCGGAGGCGGAGGGCCCGGGCGAAGGGGAGGTGGAGGAGCCGATTCATCCGTCGAGCCCCTTCGACCCCAACCACATCGCCGCGGTGACGCGCCGCAACCGCGAGGAAAAACTGGCCGCGGTCGATTCGGTGTCGATTCCGCAGCCATCCCGAGAGGACGAGATCAAACCCCCGCCGAAGAGCACGGGGCTCATCTGGATCTGGATCATCCTTTTCGGCCTGGTTCTGGGCAGCGGATTCGGGTATTACCTGCACGGCAAGGTGACCAAGGCCGGCATCTACGAAGTGGAGGGGGAGCTCGGTTTTCCGGCGACCGAGTACCAAGCGGTGGCGAGCCGGGTCAACCCCTTTACCCGGGGCAAACTGTATCGGGATGAGGATGTCTCCGGTCTCGACGCGGGGGCTTATGCCGCGGATATCGGCGATCTGGGGACGGCGATCGCAAAATCGAAGCTTTCGGTGAAGGAACAGAAATTCGAGGCCGGAGTGACCTACGCGCTGCGCGCCCTGCAGCTCGACGGGGCATCGGTGGAAGCAGGCGCCCAGCTCGTCGGCTCCATCGAGGCTTGGATCGACTCGGGCATCAACATTCCGGTCACGACTTCGGATCCGGCGGCAGTGAGCGTCCTGTCCGAATACTACATCAAGAATCAGACTGCCGAGGGGTTGTTCCTCCTCGTGTCATCGGCAAGAGAGGGGAACGCGGAGGCGATGAGGATTCTCGGGCTGCTCTTCGGCCAGGGGCATTTCGTTCCGCGATCGCCGTCGCTGGCGGAGCGCTGGATTCGGGAGGCGGCGGAGAAGGGAGATCAGGACGCACAGTTCTACTATGGCGAGAGCAGTCTCTTTGGGACTCTCTTCCCCCCGAACGAGGAGGGTTTCGCCTATGTCGCCATGGCGGCGGAAGCGGGCCATCGCGAGGCGTTGCTTTTCTGGGGCTACTGTCTGCTCTCGGGCGAAGGGGTAGAAAAAGACGAGGTAAAAGGCTTCCGCTATGTGTCGCGAGCTGCGGAGAAAGGGTCTCTCGATGCCCTCTATCAGATGGGACTTTGCCGGGCCAATGGTCTGGGCACCGAAGTCAATCATGCGGCGGCGGCGGCGGCATTCAAGTGGGCCGCCGACATGGGTCACATTCCCTCCATGTACCGTTTCGCCCGCTGTCAGATCGCCGGGTTTGGCACTCCCCAATCCTACGCCGAGGCCGTCTCCTGGATGAAAAAAGCGGCGTCGGCCGGCCACCAGGGGGCGCAGGACTGGTGCGCCACGCACAATGCCACGGTCGAGCCGGTCTCGCTGCAGTGACACCTCAGGGGGACGGGTTCACCAGGATTTCAGGTCGTCCCCGGTGCCCTCCTCGCCGTCCGCGCCCGACGACCAGATGAGGACGGGTTCGGCGATATCGGCCGGGCCATGCGGTGCCTGGACAAATCCGTCGTAATCCAAGTCGAGCTTCACCCGGTAGAGATTGCCCCAGGGATCGAGCAATTGGTGATGGCCTTCCCCGTCGACGTGGACGCCGCGGAAAGGTCGGCCCTCGTCGTCGAGCCGGGCGGTTCGCCCCGAGAAAAAGACGATGCCCCGCTCGTTTTCGCCCAGCAGAGGGTCCATGAGGACCCGGTCGGTCCGATAGATGGTCCGCTCGTTTCCAAGCAGCGGATAGATTTGGTATTCCCGATGGGACAGGACGATGGCCCGGCGCAGGTTGCCGAACACCCGGCGGACCTCGGCGTGTTTTTGCGTGTTGATCGCCGCGGCGAAATCGGCGGAGAACAGGCTGGTGATCCAGATCGCGGCGAGCAAGAGAAAGACGGCCACGCTGAGCGATCCCAAAGCGATCCCCCAGAAGGCGAAACGCTTTCCCACCATCCGGGTCGGTGACTCGCGAATCGTCCGAAGCGCCTTCCGCCCGTAGAGGATGGCGGGGATGCCGGCCGCCACGCTCGCGACGGAGGAGGCGATCCCCAAACCCAGCGCAATCACGGCGAGCCGGCACGGTTCCGCGGGGGGGCGCATGTCCCATCCGGGCTCGGCCTGGGGCGGGGGAAAGATCGGTGCTTCGTCATTCATATTTCAACTCTCTTAATCAATGGCAACGGCTCACCACGTCAATGCCCGCGGGCGCGATCCCTGGAACAATCCTGATACAATTCCTCGGGGATGAAGGGGAAAATAGGGGCACCGCGAGAATATCCCGCATCCGTTCTGCGCAAAAGGTCTTCCCGGGGCAAATTTCGGGTTAGAATGGAGGCATCAAGGTTCAACCGATCGATCTGCAATTTCAGGGGCTTCCCGGGGTGATCGCTTCCTTTCTCGTGGAAGGACCGAAGGGGGCCTTTCTTGTCGAAACCGGCCCGGAAAGCTGTCGCGAGCAGCTCCTCGCGGCGCTGAGGCAAAGAGGCTTCGACCCCATCGGCGATATCGCGGCGGTTTTTCTCACCCACATTCACCTCGATCACGCCGGGGGAGCCGCCTGGTGGGCCAATGCCGGAGTGCCGGTCTACACCCACCGGAGGGGGGCGAAGCATCTCATCGACCCCGCGAGGCTCGAGCAGGGCGCCAGAGAGGTCTATGGGGAGGACTTCGATTTTCTCTGGGGATCGCTTACCGCCGCGGCGCCGGATCGGGTTCACCCCCTCGATGATGGCGCGACCGTCGAGCTGGCCGGAACCGTGGTGCGCGCGATCGAGACCCCGGGTCACGCCTTTCACCACCACGCCTATGTCTGCGGAGATGCCTTGTTTTGCGGCGATGCCGCCGGAGCCCGTCTGCCCGGGCTGACCTACACTTCGGTGACATCGGCCCCTCCCCAGTTCGATCTGGAGCACACCCGGGCAAGCCTGGACCGACTAGACGGCGAGCGCCGGGAGAGGGTATTTCTCACCCATTTCGGCGAATTGTCCGGGGCGGGGGACCATTTTTCGCGTTACGCCGAACTCGTGGAGAAAAGCGCGGCCTTCGTGCGGGATCGCATCGACGAGGGCATGGACGGGGAGTCTCTGCAGGTGGCCTACGAGGCCTACCAATTGGAGAGAGCGTTCCGAGCCGGGGTCCCGGCGGAGGATTGGCGGCGCTACCAGGCAATCAACCACACCGCGATGTGCGCCGACGGCCTCCGCATGTATTGGGAGAAACAAAAGAGTCACAAATTTGAGCCGAAACGTCCATAGGATTTGACGGAATTCTTTTTTCTCCTGTAATTTACCTGTCCAGCTTATGTCGGCGAACATCGAAACCCTAGTGGCCACTCTCGAGGCGCAGCCCCACGATTGGCGGACCCGCCTCTCCCTGATTCAAGCTCTCCTCGCGGAGAAAAGGGGGGAGGAGGCCTTCCAGTACATGAATCAGGTGGAATCCCTGCCCGAGGATCTCGATTCCCGGCTCCTCGCGGCGCAGGCTTACGGGCTGCTCGATCCCTCGACGGGTCTCGAACTGCTCGACGGGATTCTGGCCCACACTCCGAACTGTGCTCGGGCCTATTTCGAGAAGGCGCGGATGTCCTTCCGCATGGGGGACAAGGCGACGGCGAAGAGCCTCTACGAAACCGCGGTTTCGATGGACGACTCGCTCGTCGATGAGGGGTTTGCCCGGCTGATTGGAGGAGACGCCGACGGGGCGCTCAAGGCGATGCCCGTGGCTCCGGTGCCCCTGACCCCTCCGGGCGGGGAAACCCATCCGGAAGCGCACCACCAGTACGCCGAGCTGCACCATGAGGAACACTACCGCAGCCTGATCGTGGACAACGACGAATCGGTGGCGGCTCTTCGCGAGGCGCTGCAGAACCTGAAAAAGGAGAAAGAACTCGAGGTCCATCAGCTGGAAAACAGGGAAAAATTCCAGAGCTTGATCATCGGAGTGCTCGTCACCGTCCTCATCTGTGTGGCCATGTGGTTCGTGGTGACCTCGGCGCCGCGGCCCAACCCGCCCCAGGTGGTGGCCAGCACCATCGGTCCTCCCTCCGATGACGATCTGGTGCAGGAGACGATCCAGAAGAAGAAAGTCACCACGGCGCCGACCCAGTCCGCGTCCTCCATGTCGATGGAAGTGGTCACCGTGCCCGCCGCCTCGGACATCAGCGCTCTTTCATTCGACTCGCCCACCATGGACGTGGGAGCGGCGACGCTGGGCGCCAGTTTCGGTTCGAGCATGAGCTTCGGCGAAGTCGGCGGAGGTGGATCGGTGATGTTCTTCGGGGGGCGGTCCTCCGGTAGGCGGATTCTCTTCGTCCTCGACGCCTCGGCTTCGATGAAGGAGGAGCAGATCAAGCTGCGCGATGACGAGCTGGAAAAGACCCTGAAGTCCTTGCGCGGAGCCGACTATCACGTGCTTCTCTTCGCCAGTGGTGGTTACTTTGCGGATAAGGACTGGGGTGTCGACATGAAGAACAAGGGGGGCCAAGGACACCTCAACTTCTTCGCTCC
>CAZLUZ010000145.1:0-13062 GCA_964562825.1 uncultured Akkermansia sp. | reverse complement strand
AATCTCCATCGGCCCGACGCGGAGCCCCCCCGCCCCGAGATCGTGAATGTCGCAACGCGTCACCACCGAATCCCGGCAGCCTTCGCGAAACCAGAGGCCATAGGTCCCGGTGTGCCCGATCTCGCAATCCTCGAAGCGCAGCCGACGCGCTCCGTCGATCTGGATGGCGGCTTCGAGCGAGGCGGCCGCCTGGTGGGGCTCGAATCCTGCGGGTGGGGTTCTCCAGCCGGTGTGACGGAAGGCGAGACCGCGAAAGTTGAGGTGCTCGACCAAGGCGCCCTCGGCGGAATCTCCCGCGATCACGAGCAGCTGGTCGGTCACGGGTGCGATCATTTCCGCCTTCTCGGGGCGCTCGCCCGGGCGCGGACGATAGGTCAGGGTGCCATCGCTGGCGAGGAACCACTCCCCGGGTTCGTCCAGGGCGGAGGGAATATTCTCCAGGACGAATCCGGTGCCGCGCTTGAGCGGATTCCACGATTTCATGGCTTGTCCCGAGACGGTGAGCAGCCCCTCCTCTGGCGAAACCCGATCGAGGAATTTTCGCGTGTTGTCCCACTTGTGAAAGAGCAGGATCTCGGCTTTGGCGAGGGCCGAACGGTCCAGGTTACGAAGAGGTGCGAGGTCTTCCGGACGGGCATGGAGAGTCTGCCGCGCTCTGGTCACCCGGGACCCCTGAGTTTCCAGCGCCTCTTCATGGACGCGGCTGAGGTAGTGGAAAAACCGGTCGGGCTCCCGGGCCCGAACCGCCCGCTCTCCGTTGACCCAGAGCTGTTCGAACTGCCAATCGGGATCCGTCCTCACGCTCCAATCGCCATTTTCCCGAACCGTGATTTGTCCCAACGCGCGTCCCCCAGAGAAGACCGGACTCGCCCCCTCCCGGGCCACGTAGGAGATGGCGGCCTCGGGAGAACCGCTGTCCTTCGGACCGAGCAGGACAGGTTCGGTCAGGGGATAAACACCGTCCGCGAACTCCACCCGGATGGGGCGATCCGGGTGCTGGGCCCTCGCCCTGCGGACGTGTTCCACGGCAGATGGCAGAGAATCGATCGGTCCGGAGGGAGATGCCGTGATGACGAAGGGCTGCTCGCCGGGGACCGGAGCCGCTCCTGCCAGACAGAGTGCGACGACGGCTTGAAGGAAGGAGGAACGCATCTTGAAAATCGGGAGGGCCCTCATGTCAACGGTGGCATCCATGTCAGAGAAGAGTGGTGAAGCGAGATCAATACCCTCCCACCGAGCTTGTGGTAGGCGAAGGTGTAGTCGGCGCGGGTCGCCTCGCCGCTTTTTTTGACAAAGGTGTAGTGGCCCATGTCTTTGTAGCCCAACCCGCCCGCCTTCAGAATGGGACCGGCGGCGCTCTGAAATTCCACGTGATGCCACCCGAGGTTGAGAAACCCCGCATCGTTCGGGTAGTCGGGGTTGCCTCCCACAAAATAGGAACGGGCGCCCGCCTTGTCGAGACGGATGACGTCGGCAAGTGTCGGCTTGAACAGCAGCGGTTCGTCGGGCGTTCCGAAGTCGTAGAGGCCCAGCAGGGTCTCCACATCCCGGGCGACGATGGCCCCGGCCCAGGCTCGCTGCGCGTTGATCACCTCGGCCTTGGTCATGCTCTCGAACTCCCTCATGGCAGATCTGCGGATTTCCTGCGCCATTCTCTCCCGACGATGGGAGGAGTCAACGCCAAAGCCCGGGGACGCCCCCAAGCGGCTTCGAGGCTGTCCGGCCCGGTCGCCCCCTCTCCGTCATCAAATCGGACTTGTGCTTTCCCCCGCATACTCGAATCATTTGCTTCCGCCCGGTCCCAGAACACCCCGCCACCCACCATGGTGAAATCCCGGTTCCATCTGAAGCGCGTCGTGCACCTGCTGGAAAAAGCCGAAAGACTCGGCAACCGGCTCCCGGACCCGCTGACCATCTTCCTCATCCTCTCCGGGTGCGTCGCCCTCGCCTCCTGGATTTTCGCGGGCACCGGCGCCGACGTGGTGCAGCGGGACGGCACGGTGGAGCGCAAGATCGTCACCAGCCTCCTCACCTCCGACGGCATCCGCTGGATGCTGCTCTCCGCGGTCGACAACTTCATCGGCTTCGCCCCGCTCGGTCCGGTCCTGGTGATCATGATCGGCATCGGCGTCGCCGAGCGCACCGGGTTCATCGCCACCGGTCTGCGCATCCTGGTGGGCAAGGCGCCCCGCTCGATGCTTCCCTCCGCCGTGGTCTTCGCGGGGGTGCTCAGCTCGATGGCCGCCGACGCCGGCTATGTCGTTCTGACTCCCCTGGGAGCCCTCCTCTTTGCCGGGTTCGGACGACATCCCATCGCCGGACTGGCCGCCGCCTACGCCGGAGTGTCGGGGGGCTTCAGCGCGAATCTCCTCATCACCGGTCTCGATCCCCTCCTCGCCGGGCTCACCGCCCAGTCCGCCCAGATCATCGATTCCACCTACACGGTGAATGCCGCGGCCAACTACTATTTCATGGTCGCCTCCACCCTGCTGGTCACCGCCATCGGCACCTGGGTTACGGTCGGTATCGTCGAACCCATGCTGGGCCAGTGGACGCCTCCCGAGGACCTCGACCTGGGCAACCCATCCGCCGAAATCGGCCCCGAGGTGAACAGGGCTTTCTGGATCAGTTTCGCCACCGGCACGGGGCTCCTCCTGCTCTCTTTCGGCCTCGCCCTCCCGGGTGCGCCTCTCCACGACGCGATCGGCCCGGATCAACCCGCCGTCGACGCCCTGGGCAGCTTTTTCTCCGCCGTCGAAATTCTCATCACCATCGTCTTCATCGTGCCCGGCGTTCTCTTCGGCGTTCTCACTGGCAAGATCCGGCATGACCGGGACGTCGCCAGATTGGCGGCGGACAGCATGTCATCGATGGGTGCCTATCTGGTTCTGGCCTTCATCGCGGGCCAGTTCGTGGCCTGGTTCAACCACACCCAACTGGGCAGCGTCACCGCGGTGCGCGGTGCCATGGGGCTCGAGGCGCTCGGTTTCACCGGCATCCCCTTGCTGCTCGCCTTTCTCCTCGTCGCGGCGGCCATGAACATCTTTTTGGGCAGCGCCTCGGCCAAGTGGGCGTTCATGGCGCCGATCTTCGTTCCCATGCTCATGCAGATGGGGATCGCGCCCGAGGCGACCCAGGCCGCCTACCGGGTCGGCGACAGCGTGACCAACATCATCACCCCCCTGATGCCCTACCTGCCCATCATCATCGTCTTCGCCCGGCGCTACCAGCCCGACGCCGGGCTCGGCACCATCCTCGCCTCCATGTTGCCCTACTCTTTCGCTTTCCTGATCGGATGGACTCTCCTCTTGGTGGTCTGGTTGAGCCTGGGTATCCCCCTCGGACCGGGGGCGGCCGCCTGGTATGAACTCCCCTGAACCCCTTTTGCCAAGTGACTTGCAATTTTGCCCGGCAGAGCCTATTTCCTCCCCCACCGTGCCACCGCAGATTTCTACCGCCGGAATTTCTCCCACCGTGGTCCACGGCTGTATCCGTCTGACCGGGCCGGGTGCCTTCTGTTCATCCACGAATGCCGAAGCCAAAAGGGCGTTTCAGGGCTCGGTGCTGCCGCAGCGTCAGCGCGAACCCCTCTGCTTTCTCCAGGAATCCGTTGCGAGAAACTGCCGATGACCAATTTGATAAACGACCTTCCCGATTCGCTCGTTTCGGGCCTGCTGCTCTTCCTGGGAGTTTTGGTGCTGGTTTGGGGCACCATGGGGTATCGCGATGCTTCATGCGGCTTCGTGCGGGAGAGGAGACTCGGCAACTGTCCGATTCGGTCATCTTTCTCACCACGATGCTGCACAGCCTCGTTCTGGCTCTCGTTTTTGCCCAGGAACAAATCAATGTGGTGGAGCTCCGACAGACTTCCGCCCGGGAAGCGGGAGCCATTGCCGATATCTTCTACGACCTCGACCGCTATGAAGCCGGGGGAAACCGGGAACTGCGCCGGGCGCTGGCGGAATATGTGCAGACTCTGATCGACGAGGAATGGGATCTGCTGGAGAAGGCGCAGTTGTCCCAGCGATGTTGGGACCTCTGGGATGAGGTGTTCAGGGGTGTGCTCGACCTCAACCCGGCATCTGCTCGCGAGGAGAGTCTGCGCAACCGGATGCTCGAAGATCTCGACACCATCTCGGAGAGCCGCAATATCCGCAGCGCCCTGTACCACAACTTCGGCGGCAAGGAGGGGCTTTTCGAGGCCGTCTTCCGCGAGCTCGACGCGGAAATCGGCGAGCGCGTTGGCGCTGCGTGGGATCAGCGTCTTCCCCCGCTCGAAGCCTTTCAGCGGTGCTGCCGCTGCTACCTGGACATGGCGCTGGAGCCGGAGCTGCAGCAGATCATCTTTCGCGACGGCCCGGCCGTGCTGGGGGACCTCGCGCGCCAGATCGACGAAGCCAGCGCCATCGCCCCGATCACCGAGGCGCTGCGGGCGATGATGGACGCCCACGTGCTCCGGCCTGTAGATCCGTAGGCCTTGGCCCGCATGCTCAACGCCGCGATGAACGACGCGGCCCTGTGGATCGCCGCCAGCGCTACACCCGAGGCCACCCGCGACCGCGCCTATGCGGCCTACGTTCTCCTTGTCGAGGGGCTCCGCAAACCGGATTGATTCTCTCGCCGAGCCTCAGGAAAGCAAAGGGGGGCGGAACCGGGTAAGAGGCGCTTTGGCCACGTTCCTACGGTTAATTCGGTAACGATTTCCGATCCAACCCTCTTGGATCATCGAGCGAACCGGGTTGGATCGGAAGAACCCGTTCTTCAGTAAACACAACAAAACATTGCACTTTAAGCAATGTTTTGTAGAGTCTATCCATGCAGCCCCTCCGCCAGCTCGACCAGACGCTCCGTTCCCTCGCGGACCGGGAGCACTGCGTCTTTGCCGCGTCCGACCTCGCGGCGGCGGTGCCGGGGTGCGGGCAGTTGGCGGTGCTGCTGTCGCGGGCAGCGAAGGCCGGGCTGCTGCGGCGGGTCTGCAAGGGCATCTATCTCTATCCGGTGAAGGACTACCCAGCGGGAAATCTGCTTTTTCACGCGGCGGCGCGGCTGCGGGCGGATCAATTCAACTACCTCAGCCTGGAAACGGTGCTCAGTGACGCGGGCGTCATCTCCCAGGTGCCGGTGAACTGGATCAGCCTCATGTCCTCGGGTCGCAGCCATGTGGTGGACTGCGGCGACTACGGGCACATCGAGTTCGTCCACACGGCGCAGACGCCGGATGAGGTCGCGGGCGAGTTGGTCTATGATGCCGGGCGGCGTCTCTGGCGGGCCTCGGTGCGGCAGGCGCTGCGGGACATGAAGGCCACGCGCCGCAGTCTGGAACTGGTGGACGAGGAGGTGATGCGTGAGCTTGTTTGACCAACTTGTCGATGAGGCGCTGCGCTCCCGCGCCGATCTGGGCACGCTGCGGCCAGTGGTGGAGAAGGAGCTGCTGCATCATGACATCTTGCGCGAGATGAGTGGCGCGGGTTTGCTCGCGGGTCTCACCTTCATCGGCGGCACCTGTTTGAGGGCCTGCTATGGTTCGCAAAGGCTCAGCGAGGACCTGGATTTCACGGGCGGAACGGATTTCCAAAAGAGCGACCTCGCCGGGCTGGCGCGCGTCCTGACCGAGCGGTTGCAGACTCGCTACGGCCTGCCGGTGAGCGTCAGCGAGCCGCAGAAGACCGGCGGCAGGGTCTCCACCTGGAAGCTCACCATCGAAACCCGTCCCGGCCAGCGGCATCTGCCCGCCCAGCGCATCCACCTCGACATCTGCGCCATCCCCAGTCACGATCCGCGCCCGATGATGCTGCGCAACCTCTACGGCATCGACCTCGGCACGTCGGGCCTCATCCTCCAGGCACAGAGCCGGGAAGAAATCCTGGCCGACAAAATCATCGCCCTCGCCTTCCGCGAGAACCGCCTCAAGAACCGCGACCTGTGGGACATCGCCTGGCTCGTGCAGCAAGGCGTGACGCTGCCCGCCGCGATGATCCCGGTGAAGATCGCCGATCACCAGCGTGAGCGGAACGAGTTCGCCGAACGGGTGCGCGAGCGCCTCGGCAGCCTCCAGACCGATCCAACGAACCGCGATGACTTCCTCAAGGAAATGCAGCGTTTTCTTCCGGCCGCCACTGTGCGCGAAACACTGGGCCAGCCGGCCTGGTGGAGCTACCTGGTTTCCGTGCTCGATGAGCAAGCCCGGCTGGCGCTGGCGGCGTTGTGATCGCGGCGGCTGAAGCAGACGGCACGTTCATTGTCCATGATTTGCCCTCTCGCGGAACATTCATTCGGCCAATGACTCCAAAGCTCCACCACTCCATCACTCCGCTGCTCCTCTGTGTGCGCTGCGCATCAGTGCTTCGAATTTACGCCCTAATCAGCCGAACGGAGCGCGTTGAGTCGACGGAAGGCCGCCCCGCAGGAGGATGCCACGCAATCAGGCATCTTTTCCCGGGGTGACCTTTGGCGGATTTTGCATCTTGAAGAAGTCTCTCCGTATTGGTAACCCCGGTATCCTCGGTTTCCTCGTTTTGGCCGGTATGGGGGACCCGGTCAGCGGGCGCGACGTGGCCGTCGTTCCCGATGTTCACGACCCGATTCTGGTCCAATACTGTTTCGAGTGTCACGATTCCCTTACCGAGAAGGGCGGGATCGACCTCGAGGTCCTCTCGTTTTCGATCGACTCGGTCGAGTCGGCGGAGACTTGGCAGAAGGTCCTGAATGTTCTCAACTCCGGCGAGATGCCGCCGGAGGACGAGCCTCAGCTGTCCGCCGAGGAGAAGATCGCCTTCCTACGCGACCTCTCCGATCAACTCGTCGTCGCTCGGGAGCAACTGAGCGATACCGGTGGCGTCAGCACGATGCGCCGACTGAACCGCCGGGAATACGAGAACACGATCGAGGCGCTCCTCGGCGTCCGGATCGATGCGGAGAGCCTGCCCGACGACGCCAACTCGGGAGGATTCGACACGAACGGATCGGCGCTGTTCTTCTCGGCGGATCAGTTCGAACAGTATGTCGAACTGGGGCGCCACGCCATCGAGGAGGCGATGCTTTTCGGGAAAAAGCCCCCGGAGCAGATTCGCCAGGAGATCGAATCGGAGGTGGCGACCAACGCCTTCATCGAGCGGGTCTCGGGCACGATCAAAGCGAACTGGGACAAGGCGCAGGCGTGGAGAAACTCGGACGGAAGTGAGCCGCCCAGCGCGTTCGGATTGCTCGACGAGTTCGATGTCCGTTTCCGCGAGCGCCTTTATCAGCAGCAGTATGCCTCCTATCGCCGCTACCTCGATGACCCCCGATCCGAGTCAGCCGTGCTGCTTCAGCCCTTTTTCGACCGGACGAATTTCATCACGGTAAAGATCCCGCCCAAGGCTCCGCCCGGCACCTACCACATCGAGGTTTTCGCCTCTGCCCTGGAGGGGGCGACGCGAAAGGAAACCTACATCGAATACGGGTTTCCCGGCGCGAGGGGGGGAGAGATCGAGCGGCTCGGTTATGTACGCGTGGCGGGAACGAAAGCAGATCCCGTTCCGGTGACCCTCGCCATCCCGGTCACGAAGTCGGGCAAGCGCGATGTCGTCATCCGGCATCGCCAGCACAACAACCGCGATGCGGCGCGGGCGGAGTTTCTGCGATCTCAGAACAAGACTGGCTTCGGTCCCGCGCCGAAACTCCAGATCGACCGCGTCGTCCTGACCGGTCCCCACCACGAGACCTGGCCACCGCCCGCCGTCTCGGAGATCTTCTTCCGGGGCATGTGGTGGACCCAGCCGGACCAGGACGCCTACGCGCGCGCCATCATCGAGCGTTTCGCCCGGCGGGCCTTCCGCGCGAGACAGCCGTCACCCCCATTTCTCGACCGCCTTTTCGCCCTCTACCGATCGGAGACCGAGGCAGGGAGGAAATTTCCCGAAGCGATCCGGGAGCCGCTCGCGATCGTGCTGGCATCCCCCGGCTTCCTGTACCTGGCGGAGCCGGTGAAGGGGCAGAACACGGGAAAGGGTGAGTCGCTCAGTGATACGGAACTGGCGGTGCGGCTCAGCTACCTTTTCTGGTCCGCCCCCCCTGACAAGGAATTGCTCGGCGACGCCAGGGCGGGACGCCTCCGCGAAAAGGGCGTGCTCAGGCGTCATGCCGAGCGCCTTCTCGACGACCGGCGATCCCAGGCCTTCCTCTCGGCTCTGGCCCACCAGTGGCTCCACATGGAGCGCCTCGACTTCTTCCAGTTCGATCCGGCGGCCTTTCCGGAGTTCGACGACAGTGTCAAGGAATCGGCACGAGCCGAGGTGTTCGAGACGATGCGCCATATCCTGGCGGAGCGCCGCCCGGCCGCCGATCTCCTCGATCCCGGGTATGTCGTGGTAAACGACCTCCTGGCCGACTACTACGGCCTGCCTCCCGTGGAGGGGGCGCACTTCCGGGCCGTGCCCGTGCCGGAGGAATCGCCCCGAGGAGGATTGCTCGGAATGGCCGCGATCCACGCGATGGGATCGGACGGCAATCATTCCTCGCTCGTCGAGCGCGGGGCCTGGGTGATGCGTTACCTGCTGCACGATCCTCCGCCCCCGGCGCCGCCGAACGTGCCCCAGCTCAGCCGGGTTCGCGGAAAACTCCTGTCCCCGCGCGAGGAGCTCGCCGCGCACATGGAGAAGGCCCAGTGCGCCCAGTGTCACCAGCGTATCGATCCGATCGGATACGGGATGGAGAATTTCGATGCCGCCGGCCAGTGGCGAGACGTCCTGCGACTGGAAAAGAAGCAGGGCAGAAGGGTGGTGAAGAGGAAGGAGATCCCGGTCGATGCGAGCGGAAGTCTCCCCGACGGAACCGCGTTCGCCGATTTCTTCGAACTCCGTGAGCAGGTCGCCACCCACGACGCGGCCTTCACGCGCGGTTTTCTCGAGGCCCTGATCGAGTATGGCCTCGGACGTCCCTACGGTTTTTCCGACGAGAGCCTCCGCGAGCGATTGCTCGAACGCGCCACTGCACGCGATGGTTCCCTGCGCGAACTAATCCTGTGCTTTGTCGAGTCCACTCCCTTCCAACGAAAGAAATGATCTCATCGTCCTCCACCTCGATCACATCCCACCCGGGCCGCCGCGGTTTCCTCCGGAGCAGTTCCGCCCTCATTGCGCTGCCCTTTCTGGAGTCGCTCGGTTTTCGTCGCTTCGTCTCCGCGGCAGCCGCGCCGCTGCCTCCGAAGCGTTTCGTCTTTCTCGGGATGGGATTTGGCGTGACGAAGGAAAGCTGGTATCCTGACCAGAAGGACGTGGGCTCGGGCTATACCCTGCCGGAGGGGCTCGCGCCGCTCGCGAAGCATCGCGAGGATCTCACCGTCGTTCAGAACCTCGCCAACCAGTACAACAACGAGGCCCACTGGGGCAGCACCTTCTGGCTCACCGGTGCGAACCGGTATGCCGAGCCGGGCCAGAGCTTCCACAACACCATCTCGGTCGACCAGGTCGCGGCCGAACAACTCGGGCGCGACACCCGCTATGCGTCGGTACAGCTCACCTACCAGGGGGGCGACAATTCCGGCCACGGTCCCGGTCTTTCGCTCGCGTGGAATCGCCAGGGGAAACCGGTTTCCGCCCTGAACACACCCGTCGCCGCTTTTCACAAGCTCTTCTCCGACGACTCCACGCCGCTGGAACAGCGACAGGCCGACCTGCTCAGGCAACGCAGCGTTCTCGACACCGTGCTCGAGGACGCGAAGACGACCCGTCGCGGCCTGACCGCGGCCGACCAAGACAAGCTCGACGAATATCTCCAGTCGATCCGCGAGATCGAACAACGTCTCGAGAAGGAAAAGGAGTGGCTCGAGGTGCCCAAAAAGGTTCCCGATCCCGCTCCGGTCGAGCCCAACAAGAGCCTCCAGGGGGTCGAGGAGGTGAAGGTGATGTACGACCTGATGGCCGCGGCGCTCCAGGTGGACACCACTCGCGTTTTTACCTATCGCCAGCCGCTCGACACCCTCATCCGGAGTATGGGGGCTACGATCACGGCGCACAATATGAGCCACTATGAGCCAGGCATGCGCATGGACGTCTCGCAGCAGCGCGACCTGAAGCAGTCGGAGTTGTTCGCGCATTTCCTCGATCGACTCAAGGGAATCCGCGAGGCCGACGGGTCATCCCTCTTCGACCCTACCACCGTCACTCTCGGCAGCAACATCCACTCGATCCACTACCTGACGAACTGTCCCACGATCGTCTCGGGAGGTGGAGCCGGCATTCGGCACGGACGGCACATCGTCACGCCGGCGAAGACGCCGCTCTGCAATCTCTGGCTCAGTCTTCTCCGGGGATCGGGGCTCGAGGTCGAGGCGCACGGCGATTCGACCGGGACGATCGAGGAATTGTTCGTTGCCTAGTCGCAGGTCGAGCCCGTAGGTCGCGTTCGCCTCCGGAACCGCCCATCGGCATGCCGAATAATTCTTCGCAGTTTGATTGAATCGAGAATTTTTAACTGGGACATTAGCAGCGGCGTGTTCTTGATGCCTTTGCTACGTGAGCCCTGCATGAGAAACCATCTTTCGATAAACCCTCCGCGCCACCTATTCCGAGCCTGAACCAATCAAGGCTCTGGAGCCTGAAGCGGGTGGCGCGGTTCCCGGTGGAGGTCGGTGATCGAAATCGACGCTTTTCCGTGGCCCCACACGGTAGACGGCGATGCCACGAATGGATCGCCCCGCCTCTCAAGCGGGGATCTCGAACACCTCGGCGAACGCCTCTTCGATGCGGTCGATCTCGTCGTCGCGAAGCTCCCGGAATTCACCCCGACGTCGCTTCTTGGTCAGTTTGCCCTTGTTGTGGTAAAGTCGCATGATCAGCGATTCGCGCTTCCGGTCGGGCATGCTGACGATGTCCTCGACGGCGTGCCTGACGCGGTCGAACTTGTCCAAAAGCTGGATCTCCTCGGTGAGACTCTCCGTAATCGCCTTCCTCACCATCTTGGCCAAATACTCGACCTGCGGGGTTACGTCTGGATACCGGTAGATCCCCTCGATCTCAGCCGGGTTTTCCACGGTCATCTCGCCCTCTTTGTCGATTTCGTAGTCCGCCGCGGAAAGTAGCGGCTTCGAGAAGCGCTCTAGACATTCGTCGTAGGAACGCATGTCTTCCAGGATCTCGGGGGAGCCCGGGATGAGTAGCCCCTCGCTGCCTCCGCTCCCGATCCCGCCACGGGCCATGATGTCGTGAATCAGATATCGATGAATCCTTCCATTGCCATCTTCGAATGGATGGATAAAGACGAACGGAAATGAGATCGCCGCCGCACGGATGACCGGGTGAACTTCCGCGCTCGCCTCGAAGTAGGCCTCCAGGCCGTCCATCACGTCACGAAGGTAGGGAGGCGGGCACCCGATCAGGTGGACGATGTTCTGCGCGATCGTCGACTCTGCCACGAAATTCTGAAGCTCTTTCCGGTAGCCGTTTTCGCGGTAGCGCTCCTCGACAATGACGTTCTGCAGCCGTGTCAGGAACTCCTCGTTGAGCGGCTCGTGCTCGGTCCCGGCCCGACGGAGGAGTTCGATGAACCGCTCGGCCTTGCTGCCGATCGCCTCTTCGCGTTCGATGGCGAATGAGGACTTCGTCTCTTTGAAATACAAGTAGCTCAAGGCACGGCGCAGCAGGTCGTCCGGAAAAGGGCTGACCACCTCCTCGATCATTGCCTGCCAGTCAGTCGCTTCGATCGCCTGGACCTCGCGGGTCTTCCGGATGAGGGGCAAAAAAGAGCGGTTTCCGATCGCGTTGTTAGCAATGCACCACTTGGGCTCGCGCACCGGCGTCCGCGCGGTTAGGTATTTCTTCGGGTCGAGAAGCGGGGTGTAGTTCGTGACGATCTTCGACTTCAGGGGAACCTCTTTCCCCGTCAGGAACTCGAACCAGAAACCGATCTGGCGGGTGTATTTTCCGGTCGGCTTCTTGGCCACGAATTTCGCGACATCGCTGGCCGTGATGTGCTCGAATGCCTTCCGCATGACGTCGAGGTCCAGACCGTCCCGCTTGAGCGCGAAGACAAGATGCTCCAGCGGATCCGGTCCTGGATCGTATCTTTTGATGTAGTGCTCCTCGACGAACCCGTCGACCCCCTCGCGCCGGAAGGGGCTGGTGCCCACGAACGAGGCGTGCGAAAGTGGCCGGACGTTCAGGCCGAAGTGGCGCACCAACCATGTGTAACCGAGGGGCTCCATTGCAAAACGGGTGACGCGATTGAAAAACGTGTCGAAAGCGAACATGTCATGGCAAAACGTGTGACGCCATGGCAAAACTTGTGGAATCCGTGGGTTTCATTGCAAAACATGTGAAGTTTCGCCTCTGTCGAGCGCGAAATTCGTTCCCGGCAGGTTGGAGTCGGCCGTCTCCAGCGAAGCCAAACAGGCTCACCCAGGCTCACCGAAATCGCATCTTTTGACGTTTTGTTCCGTGTTGGCCGTGCCAACTGCGGTGTATGAAACAGCGGTGGGAGACCGGTGGCGCGTCCCGGGGGCACTGTTTTTTTGTTCCGCTCCGGCGGGGTATGAAGGCAAACCTGACCCGCGCGAGTTCGGGGGGATCATAGGCGCTCGATCCGCGAAAAATCAGTCACCGTGCCCTTGGCGTAGATCCCGACGTGCGTGACGCTTTCCAGATCCGGGGGCAGCTCCGAGGTCACCGTGTCCTCACCGATGCGGAGCACGACTTTGCCGTGCTCCAGGTCGATTTCGATTGAGGCCTCGAATTCCTCATCGGCCTGAACTTCGGCTGCGACGTGCGCACCCTGATCGTGATTGTTCCATCCGCCCGGGAAGATGCCGTGTCGGTTCATCCCCATCAGGGTTCCCGCCTTGAAGAGGTCGTCATTGGACGCGGCGTCCCCGAAGCAGAAACAGCCGTTGCGCGTGCGACCGTCCGCGGCGGATCGGTAGCGCAGGCGAAAGACGGCGTTTTCCTGGATCGGCGTTTCGAGACGCTTCAGGGCAAATCCCTCGCCGCCGCTGGCGTCCAGGCGGAGACCCAGTTCGCTCTCCGACACGGTAGCTCCTCTGACCACATCGAAATCACCCGTTTAGTCGCGACCCGCTTTCTCTCTAAC
>CAZLUZ010000144.1:0-13119 GCA_964562825.1 uncultured Akkermansia sp. | reverse complement strand
GAACGGAATTCTATCGATCGCGGACGTGATTTTCGCCGTTTACCTCGATTGGCCTTTCAGCAGCAATGTGCTGGCCAAAGCGGCGTGGTTGGAGATTCCCGTGGTGGTGGCCAAGGGGCACCTGATGGAGCGCAGAGTCGAGGAAAGTGGGATCGGAATCGCAGCCGACGTGGGAAAACTGGAGGAAATCTGCGATGCGATCGAACTGCTGGCAACTCAGTCCGAACACCGCCCGTCTCCGGAAGCTTATGCCCGGTTTCGGCGGGGGAATTCGAAAGAGAACTTCGCTTTGGCGATCCGGCGACTCGCCGGCGCGACGGAGGGTGGGGAATGAAAATCTGCCTCGTCAAGCAGGAGGTCTACCAAGACCTCTACGTCTGCCCGAATCGCACTCCTCCGGACGAACTCCTCAAGTCCAGCGCCATGCGGGTGGGACCTTTCGGTCTCTTCTCGCGTCTCGACGCGGATTTCCGGATCGTCAGGGAGGAAGTGTTCCCGGAGACTCAGATCTATCGCAGATCGCTTCCTCATCTGGCGGATGATCTGGCGCTGATGAAGAACCACACCATTCGTGCCCTCCCTGGCATGGAGTTCGCGGAACCGGGAACAGAGGACACGAACGGGATGTTCGCGGAGTCCGCAGCGGAGGTCGACTGGGAAAGCTACGATGTCGTCATCGCGCTGAATGCGGCCATTCCCCGGCGGATCGTGGAAAGACATCCGCGGACTCTATTTGCCTACATGATCGGGGAAGCCAATTCCTTTCTCGACCGACCACGCTTCGGGTATGACTGTGTCCTCAATCAGGAGGGTTGGGGGAGAGCGGTCGATGAGAAGAACTGGGTCGTCGATTTCCCCTACACCTTCCTGGGTCGCGATTGTCTGGAGGAATTCGGGCGGCGTCAATTTGGCGGTGGTGACGAGCGCGGGGGCATCTGCCCCGAAATCAATATGAGCGAAGAGCGTCCGGTGCGATCGATTCCGGAAGTCCTGCGGCCGTTATCGGAGCGGTTTCCCATCCATCTCCACCGGCAGAACATCACCGAGAACATCGCGCAGCTCTTTCGGAGCCGATACTTCGTCAAACTTGGGGGTAGGGTGACGCGGGGAAACGGGATCGTCGAGGCGATCTCGGCGGGGTGCCTGGCACTCTTTCGCAGAGATGAAGTGATCCACAACAATCTGCTGCTGGAACGATGCGCCTTCGAGACCGAGGGGCAACTGTTCGGCCTGATCGATGCATTGGAACGGGACGAGTGGCTGTATCGCGAGTGCTTGGAAGAGCAGAAGCAGCGGGTGGAGATGTCTTATTTCCGGCGGCCTGTCGAGGAACTGGAGAGATGCCTGGCGTGGAAGCGGGCGGGAAAGTCGGGGCGAGGATCGAGGTGGGCCGGACTGCGGCGTCGGGTGCGCGGTGCGATGAGACGGATTGGGATTCGCCCTGTGGTTTGAGATGAGATCGCCGGTGCTTTTCCTGCTCTTCAATCGTCCGGATCTCTCGCGAAGAGTATTCGCTTCGATCCGGGCCGCGAGGCCAGCGGAGTTGTTCATCGCCGTGGATGGACCCCGGGAGCAGCGACCGGGGGAAAAAGTGTTGGTGGAGGAGTGCCGTGAGATCGCGAAAGCCGTCGATTGGCCTTGCCGGGTGGAAACCCTGTTTCGGGAGCGGAACCTGGGATGTGGGCAGGCGGTCAGCACCGCGATTTCCTGGTTTTTCGATCAGGTGGATGAAGGAATCATTCTGGAGGATGATTGTCTGCCCCATCCGGCTTTCTTTGAATTCTGCGATGTCTGTCTGGAGACATTCCGCGATGAGGAGAAGGTCGGTCACGTGGGGGGAGACCTGTCGCTGAGGTTCGGCCGGGATGGCCCGGGTGGTTGTTTTTTTTCACGCTATGCGCCTGTCTGGGGGTGGGCCACTTGGCGACGAGCGTGGTGTCATTACGACCTCTCCCTCGCCGATTGGGACGCCGGCGGCATCTCGGGCGAGGAGGTCCGGAACTACCTCGGCGATCGTCATGTCGCCGCATTCTGGTCGGAAACATTCGACAAGGTGAAAAGGGGCGAAATCGATACCTGGGATTACCAGTGGATCTATCGGGGATTCCTGAGGCGGAGCCTATCGGTGATGCCGCCGGTCAATCTGATCTCGAATATCGGCTTTGATGCGCGGGGAACACACACGAGGGATGCGGAGAACCGCAGGGCGAATTTCCCGGTTCAGGGGCTCCGGTTTCCGCTTCAATTTCCGGGCCGCATCGAGGCCGATGACCGGATGGATCGCCTGTTCGACAATCAGTATTTCGGTATACCGAAGTCCCGACTGCTCCGGCACTGCCGAGACGCGTTCGGCTTGGCGCGGCGGGTGAAACGAAAACTGAAAGGGGGCTGGAGATGAAAATCGTCGTGATGGGAACGTCCCCGGGAGGCGGAGCCGGACATGCCGCGGTTCGGTTGGTGGACGGGCTTCGCGAACTGGGGGTGGACGTCTCTTGGGTGGAACCTCCCGGGAAAGGCCGTCTGGCCCGGCATCTGGCGGTCTCGCTCCAGGAATTTTCGCTCGGACAACTGCGAACCCCCAAGTCCAACACGGTGTTTTCCACCGCCTGGCCCGTGGTCGACGAGAGCGAGAATCCGGTGGTTGCCGAGGCGGTTGTGATCAATCTCCACTGGGTGGCCCGTTACCAGAATCCGGAATCGATTCGTCGTCTGAGTGATCTGGGCAAGCACATCGTCTGGACCATGCAGGATCAGCGGTCCTTCACCGGGGGGTGCCATTTCTCGGCGGGATGCCGGGGATTCACGGAATCCTGCAGCGCCTGTCCCCAGCTCGATCCCTCGCTCCATGGGATGGCGGAAAAGTTGCTCCGTGAAGCGAAGGTGAATCTGGGCGCGATTCCGATCACGTTCGTCGCGCCAAGTCACTGGGTGGGAAATCTGGTGAGGCAGAGCGCCATCTTCAATGAGGAGCTTCATCGCGTCGTTCACATCCCCCCGGGGATCGATACAGACTTCTTTTGTCCGGTGGAGTCCAAGCAGGCATTGCGTGATAAATACGGGATTCCCCGAGATAAGATCGCGGTGGTCACGGGGGCTCAGAGCCTGGGTGAGCATCGCAAGGGATTCGATCTGGTGAGGAAGGCCCTGCGAACCCTGGAGTCGACGGTATCGGAGGAGGCTCGCGACAACCTCGTCGTGGTCAGCTATGGCGAAGGTGCTCTGGGGAACGGAGGGGTCGAGGAGGTAGCGCTGGGCAGCCTGACGATCGAAGAAGTGGCCGAGGTTCTGCAGGCCGGGGATCTCTATTTTCTCATGACCAGAGAGGATGTGGGGCCCACCGTCATCATCGAGGCGATCAGTTGCGGGTTACCCGTGTTGGCACCGAACACGGGCGGGATCCCCGAGATGGTATTCGAAGGGAGAAACGGCTGGCTGGTGGAAGTGGAGGATTTCGATGGCGCCGCCCACGTGCTCGGGTCGATCGCCACGGAGAAGCCCGACCTCGCGAAGATGGGCCGGGAATCGAGGAAGATCGCCCTCGATGTTTTCGCCAACGAGAAACAGGCGATCGCCTACCACGCGCTCTTCGGATCTTTGTTGGGCGAGGAAAAACAAAGCTCTGGCGAGAGCGGGCACCATCCACTCGGGGGGATACCGCAAGAAAACCGCTTCCTCATGGCCAAGGCGCTGAAGGACTTCCGCTTTTACTGCAGGGTTTTGCTGAACGGCCTTTACAGGACGAAGCTTCTGGTTTTTGGTATTCTGGCTCCCAGGACTATCCGGCGGCGGAGACACCGCCAGCGTCGGAGCCTTCCGCCAGGGGGCAAAGCGGGGCCATCGTGAGGCTGAGAACGATCTTCGGTTGAGACGATGTTACGCCTGGTATCCTGCCCAAAATCTTTCGTGGGTTCTGCCGATGAGATTCAGAGGCGAGCCATCGAGAGCTGGAAAGGGGTCAGCAATGATATCGTTCTGGCGGGTCCAGCGCCCGATATCGAGACCGTGCCCCCCGAGTTGGGGGTCCGGGTCCGAGAGGTCCCGGGCCGAAGCGGGATTTCGCCCCTACCTCTCTTTTCTGACCTGATGGAAGCGATCGATAGGGATACTGACCATGAACTGGTCGGCTACCTCAACGCTGACATCTTGCTGCCGAGGGAACTAGGCGAATTTCGCAAGGCAGATAGGGCTTTGTATTATCGATCGGCACGGCTGCCCGATCGATTCCTCCTCACGGGACGCCGCTGGGACCTTGCGGAAGGCCGGAACTACCGAGGCGATTTTCGTGCAGCTTCCTTTGCTGATTTCCTCCGGGAGCAGCACGGCGATGGCGGTGTTTCGCTTCACGACGAGGCGGCGATGGATTTTTTTGTTTTTCCGAGGCACCTTTTCCGCGGCATCGGACCCCTGATCGTGGGACGTGGCGCCTACGACAACGCGCTGCTCGCTTTCTGCCTGAGGAATCGGATACCGGTGATCGATCTATCCCGCACCTTGCCGGTGCTCCATCAGTTTCACGGACACGATCACATGAGGGGGGGGAAGCGAGGGGTGTATCTGGGTGAAGAATCCAGGTTCAACCGCAGAAATCATGGTATCGAGCGGAATCCCCCGAATCTGCTCGACTGTGATTATCGGTTGGACGGGGATGCCCTGGTCGTCGCCGACGAAATCGATAGGGGTGTTTTGCGGCATTTCGGTAATGCGGCCCGTTACCGGTGGGAATTGAAGTGGGTCGGTTACGCCACGGCGATCGCTCGCCGCGTCTTGCGCTACGATCGTCGTTTCTCGCGGAGAGAGGCGACGGTGGTGATGGATCGAATCCTCGGCCATGGGGACGTCTCCCCGGCTTCGTGAAGACCCGTATGGAAACGCCCCCCGTCCTGCTCCTCCTTTTCAATCGGCCGGATCTGGCGGCGAGAGTTTTCCGTCGGGTGCGGGAGGCGAAGCCGAAGCGTCTTTTCATCGCAGTGGACGGGCCGAGGGAGGGGCGCGGCGGCGAGGAGGAACTGGTGCAGCAGAACCGGTCGTTTCGGGATCAAGTGGATTGGCCCTGCGAGGTGGAAACGAGGTTTCAGGAGAGCAATCTGGGTTGTGGCCGGGCGGTCAGCACCGCGATTCGGTGGTTTTTTGATCGCGTCGATGAGGGGATCATTCTGGAAGACGACTGCCTTCCGAATCCCTGTTTTTTTCCGTTTCAGGCGGAGCTCCTCGCCCGATTCCGCCACGATACCGAAATGATGATGGTGAACGGGTCAAACTTCCAGGATGGAATGAGACGCGGTCCGGGAAGTTACTACTTTTCCCGATGTAGCTACATCTGGGGTTGGGGGAGTTGGAGTCGAGCCTGGGAGCACTACGATTTTCGGATGGAGGCCTGGGAACCGGGGAGCGAAAGTGCGAGAAGGGTATTGGAGCCGTTCTCTCCGCTAGGCCGGTGGTTCATGGGGAGAACCTTTTCCCGGATCGCGCGTGGTGAAGTGGATACCTGGGATTACCAATGGGAATTTGCGATTCTGCTCAACCGTGGTAAAACGGTTACCCCGAACGTGAACTTGGTAGAGAATATCGGCTTCGACCAACGGGCGACGCATACCAGAGACGGGGGAAACCGACTGGCGAATCGGCCGGTTGGCGAGATCTCTTTTCCGCTGCGACACCCCGAAGGCATCGCCGTGGACGAGGCGGCGGATCGGTACTTCGAGACGCAGTACGTGATCTCTCCCCGGATTCTATTGGAGAAAGCGAGGGAGCGCTTCGGAAGGATAACCTCCGGCCGTTAGATGAGTGCCGATACCTCGATTCTCGATTTGTTCAGCAATCGGCTGAGGTGGGGTGGGAAAATGCTCGATGGCCTATTCCGCCCCGAGTCGACCGGGGAACTTCCGCACGTCCAAACGCCCAAGCGTTTTCTCGTGATTCAGTCTCACCTCATCGGTGACCTGGTCACCATCGTGCCGCTCCTCAAGGCGATCCGGGGGAGGTTTCCCGATGCCGAGATCACCCTGCTGGCCAACAGTTTTGCCGGGGACCTCTTCGGCGATGGGAAATTCGCCGACCACATCGAAATCGTTGACTTTCCCTGGGGCCGGAAAAACTATTCGGTGACGAATCTCGCTTCCTTTTTTCGCACCCTGGCGGCGATCCGGAGGAAAAGCTTCGAGGTGGGAATCGACGCCCAGATCGATCCCAGGAACATACTCACTCTGCGGATATTGGGAGTGCCCCTGCGGATTGGCTATGGATTTCTCGGGGGCGGTCGTTTTCTCACCCACGAGGTTCCGTTTGCCCCCGGGAAAGGCCTGCAGGAGTTGCGCTGTGGTCTTCTTTCTCCGCTAGGGGTGGAGATCGGTGAGGAAGAGAGAATCGCCCGGCTCGAAGTCGGGGAAGAGGCGAGGTCTCGGGTCCAGGAATTTCTCTCGGGGCACGGTCTCGAATCGGGGCAATACGACGTCTTTCACCCCGGAGCGAGTATTCGGGAGAAGAGGTGGGCCGGCGCGAAATGCGAGGAGTTTCTCGGCGAGATCGAACGAAACCGCATCGTGGTGGTGGGCGGACCCGGCGAGACTCGCCTCGTGGAGCGCCTGCGTTCGGAGTATTCCGACCTCATCACGTTCAGCGGGTCGCTGCAGGAATTGCTCGCCCTGCTCTTCATGGCGAGGGTGGCCCTCTGCATGGACAGCGGAGCAGCGCATCTTGCCAGAGCGGTGGGCACCACCTGTCTTGTCATTTTTCACGGTAATTTCGATTACCGCCTGGCCAAACCTCCCGGGAACGGTTGTTTCTGGGTCGATCCTCCGCGTGGCGAGTCGATCGACCGGATATCGGTCCCCACCGTCATCGCCGCTCTCGACGCGGTCCGCCTGGGGGAGCGTTCGTCCTTCGACGAGTGGGGCAGGTGGTCGGGCCGGTCCGGTTTGTCGCCATGATTTCGGTGATTACGGCGACACTGAATTCGGAGTCGACCATTCTGGGCACCCTGCGGAGCGTGGAGGCCCAGAGCTACCTGGAGTTCGAGCATCTGGTGAAAGACGGTCTCTCGCGGGACGCGACTCTCGACGTGGTGCGCGGCTTTCCCTCCGAGAAGATCCGAGTCGTGGAGGAGGCCGACAGCGGCATCTACGGCGCTCTCAATGCCGGTGTCCACCGGTCCAGAGGCGACATCGTGGGTTTTCTCCACTCCGACGATCTCTACGAGTCGGATCGCGTGCTGCAGATTGTGGCCGCAGCCTTCGAGGACCCGGCGATCGAACTCGTCTACGGGAACCTTCGTTATGTTCGCCCGGACAACGTGAACACCGTGTTGCGGGACTGGGTGTCAGAATCCTACCGGCCGGGTTTCTTCCGGCGGGGTTGGATGCCACCCCACCCGACGGTGTATGCGCGACGAGAGGTTTTCGACCGGATCGGGCTGTTCGACGAAAATTTCTCGATCTGCGCGGACTGGGAATGGCTGCTCCGAGCCATGGAGGTTCACCGTGTGCGGAGCCTCTACCTGCCGGAGTATCTCGTCCGCATGAGGGTCGGCGGAGCGTCGAATCGGTCCATCAGAAACATCGTGAGGAGCAACCGGGAGGCGATCCGGGGGTTTGGTAAGAACGGACAGCGATTTCCTCTTGAATTTTTTCCCGGGAAGGTGATGCATCGGTCGATTCAGTGGTGGCGGGCCTTTCGCGATCGACATTCCTCGGTGGCCCGGGGGTGATCGGGGCGGGTTCTTCACCGCACGTGGTCAGATTCGCGCTTGTTTTGAGGATGAAGGAGAAGAAGACGAGCCAATGGTTCGCCTGGCGTCGCTCGACCCTGGCGTGGTTTTTCATCGATTTTCTCGCCGGCGCCACGGCGGTTCTGGGTGCATTCCTGGGCATGTCCCTTCCCATCGGGGTTCGATCCGAGCTGCCCTTGCCGCCGTGGCATCCCGGGGCCATCCCCGCCGCGTTACTCTTCGGCACGGCGTTGGCGACGGCCTATTACGCCTTCGGGGGGGAGGGGAAGGACTGGAAACGGTATTCCTGGCAGCGGAACTTCATCATCAGTCTGACCTCGGTTTCGGTCGCGCTGATCATCCACGTTCTCCTGCTCTACCTTTTCCTGCTCCAGATGGGGCGCATCATTCTCCTGGTGATCTTTCTCCTGGGGCTGGTGGTCTCCTTCACCGTGCGGCAACTGGCCTTTTCCCGGATCCACATTGATCGCAGATCGCTTCTGTTGATCACCGACGAGGATCATCGTCCCTCGCCGCAGATGCTGGGCCTGATCGAGGGGGAGTTCGAGGTCTTTCAGATCGACCGCGGCGTCCTCTCGAAATCCTCGGCGGAAGAGTGGATCAGTGAATGGCAGCAGGTGGGTATTCGTGACGTCGTTTTCGTAACCCGGTGCGAATCGGAGATGACCGAAGCCCTGCTCGTGGAGTGCTGGAAACACGGTCTGAGATTCGTCGAGTGGAATTTTTTCGTCGAGTCGAATTTTCGCAAGCTGAATGTCTACGACCAACACCTCGACTGGCTGATGCACTTTGGGCAGCAGTACGCGCATCCCACCTACTCGAAGTTGAAGCGTGGTTTCGATATCGTTTTCTCGACGGTAGGGATCATCCTTTCCAGTCCCCTGCTTCTGATCGGCATGTTGTTGGTCTACCTGGACTCGGGTAGACCGGTGTTTTTCCGGCAGGAGAGGGTGGGGGCCCGCGACCAGGTCTTCACCGTGTGGAAGCTGCGCACCATGGTGGTGGTGCAGGATGAGGATGCCCCGAAGTGGTCGAGCAAGGGAGACCGGCGCATCACAAGGGTGGGCAAGTTTTTGCGCCGGACCCGGCTCGACGAGTTGCCCCAGTTGTTTCACGTGCTCTCCGGCGAGATGTCTCTGGTGGGCCCTCGTCCCGAATGGGTCGAGATCGCCCGAGAATGGGAGGGCCGGATCCCCTTCTACGCCTATCGCACCATGGTGAAACCGGGTCTGACCGGTTGGGCCCAGATCAACTTTTCCTACGCGGAAACAAAGGATGAGGTGTTGGAGAAACTCAGCTATGATTTCTACTATATCAAGCACGCCTCGATGGGACTGGACATGAGGATCATGCTCCGCACCGTGTCCGCGTTGCTGGAAGGGGGAAGATGAGGTGATGGGCCCGGTATACCGTCCGTTGCTGGTAACGGGAGCGGGAGCTCTCTGTCTCGGAACCTACCTGGGAGGTTGGGCCATCACGGCGGGCCACGTTTTCCTCATCGGCGGAATCATGGCCACCCTCCTGCCCGGGCTCGGCAGCGTTCGGGGAGCGAATTCGGTTTCCGCAACGGAAAGGCGATTCCCCATTCGGGCGAGCACCTGGTATCTTATGACGCTTACGGCGCTCTTTCTCCTGTCGATTCTGGTCTTCTGGGAGGAATACGAACGGCCGCTGAAGGACGGGAAAAAGCTCCGTTATTATCTGATACCGGTACTCTGTCTGTCGGTCCCGGCAGTGCGGAGGTGTTTTTACCGGAGCGGTCTGGTCTGGGCGCCTTGGCTGGTGGGAATATTGATCTTCTCGGTGGTCGTCTCGACCGCGGCCGGGATCGTGGGCTATTTTACCAACTTCAATCCGCTGACCCTGGCGCCGCCGGCCGAGGAAGGCAGGGCGTCCGGGGTCTACAGTCTCGTCATGACCTACGCCTACAGCATGCAGTTCGCCGTGCTCAGTCTGTTGGGGGTGGCCATTCTGGTGGCAGAAAGATCCTTTCGCGAGCGCAGGTGGTTTCTTATTGCGGTGGTTATCGGGGTCGCCGTGGGAACGATCGGTATCTATTTTTCCTTTACCCGGGGAGCCGCCCTGGGACTGATACTCGGCGTGGGGGTCCTCCTCCTGGCGAGGCGGGCCTGGCGAGGCATTGCTATTTTCGGCGTCTGCGGAGCCGCGCTTTTCGGCTATGCCCTGTCCCAGGATGTTCGGTTTGTGACGAATCAGAATACGAGCAACATGCTCCGCCTATCCCAGTGGCGGGCTTCGGCGATCGTGTTTGCGGCCAACCCTCTTTTCGGAGTGGGGTATCGACAACTGGAGAAGCGCATGGGGGAATTCAAGGAAACCTACCATCTGCCGAAGGATGACTACAATGAGTCGGAACGGCCGCCGCAGAACTGGTATGTCGGGCACGCCCACAACAATTTCCTCGAAGCCTTCGCCGCGACTGGGGTCTTGGGCGGTCTGGCGTTTGTGGGATTCTGCGCTTTCTGGGGGAGAGAGACCTGGCATTCCCGGTGGGGCAGGACGATCTTCTTTCCCTCGGTGGCGGCCTTCGTCGTTTCGGGGTTGTTCGAGAATACCTTTTACGATGGCGAGGTGATCACGATGCTCATGCTCCTCTACGTGGCCTCGCAGATCGTTTTGGATCACGAGACCTCCCCTGCCGCCATCGAGCAAGTCGAACCTGCCTGTGCCGTGCCTCGCGGCGACATGGCGACACCGGCGAAACCGGAATGATCGGAGGACGAGATCGCCGGAAATGGCCTGCCTTCGTATCCCGCTTCTATCCGGAGGTGAACGCGGGCGGGTTCTCCTCCGTCGACGGTGGAGTCGAGTTCTATGGCCGGGTCAACGCGCTGCTGGACAGGTCGAGTGCGGTTCTCGATTTCGGGGCGGGCAGAGGTGGCTGGTTCGATGAGGACCGTTGCTCCTTCCGGCGGAATCTGCGGCTGTTGCAGGGGAAGGCGAAACGAGTCGTGGGTTGCGACCTCGACGAGGTGGTCCTGAAGAATCCCTCCCTCGACGAGGCGGTTCTGTTGCGTGAAGGGGTGGCGTTGCCTTTTGCCCCGGGAGAGTTCGATCTGATCGTCTCCGATTTCACCTTCGAACACATCACCGACCCGGAATTCCTGGCCGACGAATTCAAACGGATACTGAAACCGGGGGGCTGGATCTGCGCCCGCACCCCGAATCGATACAGCTACCCATCGATCGCCACCCGTCTGTTGAAAAATTCCGTGCACGAGCGCGTACTCCGTCGTGCCCAGCCCTGCCGTCGGGAGGAGGACGTGTTCCCCACGGTCTATCGGCTGAATTCTTTGGGAGAAGTGCGGAGGGCTTTCCCCCGGGAGGAATTTTTCGATTGCTCCTACCGGCATGAGTCCGAGCCCGTCTACCATGGCAACAATTTCTGGGTCTACAGTCTGTTCTACGCCCTGAACAAGGTCACCCCTAAGGTCATGAAGACCCAGCTCCACATCTTTCTCCAAAAGAGATGAGGGACGGGGCCAATCGCCCACAGAGCGCCGCGATGGTTTCCGTAATCATGGCAGTAAGAAACTCACCCGAGTTCACCCGGCGTGGCGTGAGATCGGTCCTGCAGCACACCCTCGAGCCGTTCGAGCTCATCGTGATCGACAACGGATCGGGTGAGGAAACCCGGGCATTCCTCGAAACGCTCACCGATCCCCGGGTAAAGGTGATCCGCAACGAGGATAACCTGGGATGTGCCCGGAGCTGGAATCAGGGCATCCGGGAAGCCTCCGGGGAACACGTCACCATAGCGAACAACGACATCGAGGTGCCCCGTGGTTGGCTGCGCGATCTCAAGGCGGTGCACGAGGAGACGGGAGCGGCCTGGGTTTCGCCCGCGATGAGGGAGGGGGAATTCGATTACGATTTCGGCGAGTTCCACCGGCGGTTTGTCGAGCGATTCGGCAGCCACCTCTGGGAAAATCAGTTCCGAGCGGTGGCACTTTTCTCGTCGAAATCGCTCTACACCGAAACGATCGGCTTCTTCGACGAATCCTTCGTCGTGGGCACCTATGAGGACGAGGATTACTTCTGGCGCATCCGCAAGGCGGGGTTGCGCAGCGTGATCACCGGCAGAGTCCTCGTTCACCACTACGGCAGTCGCACCCTGTCGCTGGAAAAGCGAAAGACACCCCACTTCATCAAGGCAAATCGGAGGACCTTCCACCGGAAGTGGTGGAGAATCTACCCCGAGCGGAAGATGCGCAACCGGCGACTGAAACGGGAGATGCGACAATTTGAGCGGGAGAACGGGTTCCGCTACTGAGCGATTATCTCCACGGTTGCAGCGAACGCTTGATGCGGGAGCGGACGAGGTGGTAGCGCAACTGACTCCCGCCGGGGTCTTCGAGCGGACCCTCCCAGGGCTCGCCCAACCGGAGGATATGCCGGGAGAAGGTCGAGATGGTCATCCCCCATTTGTTGAGGAACCGAGCGCGGCCCAGATGTTTCTTCGAGCTCGCCCGGCGCCACCGTCCGGTCGATTGGGACATGAAGTGGTAGGCCAGGCTGTCGCCCACCCCTTTGAAGTGGCGGATTCCGAGACGCCACAGTTTCATGGAAAAATCGGGGTCCGAAGCGAAGCCGGGGGTGAACTCGGTGCTGTAGCCGCCGACGAGATTCCAGATGGATCGATGGACAACCGCGGGCGGCCAGGTGGCTCCGGTCCAGTCCTGTTTCGGCAGCGAGGGAAGTTTTGCGAGCAGACCGGATTCGTCGAACTCGTCGAGGGAACGACCGAAATCGAGGGGGGCAATGGCGCACTTGTTGCCGGAAAAGTCGGGTTCGATCAAGGTGGAGGAGAGGAAAAAAGAGGGGCCTGCGATGCTCTCGATCTCGGCCGCCAGCGGTTGGTCCCAGCCCGGGAGCACGACCATGTCGTCGTTGAGGTAGACGAGGTAATCGGTGCGGGCGAGGGTGGCGGCGGCGTTCAATCCGTAGCAGATGCCGCTGTTTACCGGACAGTGCGTGTGATCCAGGTCGTGCTCCCGGACCCATTCCAGGGTGCCATCGATGCCCTCGTTGACGTGGACGATCACCTGGTGGGAAAAAGTCGAGTGACGCCTCAGGGCCTGGATGGCGTGTGCCAGCATTTCCAGGTTGTTCCAGGTCGGAATCAGCACGCTGAATTTTGACGTCCCTTGCCGGTTGGAGGAGCCGCTGGGGTGGAAAGTCGTGGGGTGGGTCATGGGGCGATGGGAAGGCTTCGTCCGAGGATGAATTCCGGACAGGCTATCGCGATGGCCCGGGGCACTGGAGGGTTTGCGGGCACGATCAGCGAGGGGAGGAATCCTGTTCGATCTCACCGATGACCCGGAAACCGCCGCGGTCGATTTCGAAGATCTCGAGACTGACCGGGAGGGGGGTCC
>CAZLUZ010000143.1:0-13229 GCA_964562825.1 uncultured Akkermansia sp. | reverse complement strand
GATAGCCACGGTAGTGTTGGGAATCAGGGTGGCGGTCTGGCCTGTGCCGTCGTCGTCGGTGACGTTCACCGTGACGTTGGGGATGACAAGACCGTCGTAATCCCCATCCGGAGATGTCGTGGTGAAAGAGATCGTGGAGGTGTGATTGCCCTCGGAGACATCGTCGTCCACCGCGGTCACGGTCACGGTCTGGGGGGTGGTGCCGTCGGTGTCGGTGAAAGTCAGATCGATGGCGACGCCCGCGCCGGCCCCGAGATCGGTCTGGGCATCCGGTGTGGCTGTCACCGTCACCGTGGCGGTGGGCAGCGTTCTCAGGGCCACATCGAAGCTGTCGGTGGCGCCACCTTCGGTCACATCGGTGCTGCCATCGCTCTGGGATACAGAAACACCGGGGCCGCCCGCGTCGATATCCCTGACCACGAACGCGGAGATCTCGTAACCGTCGCCGGAGCCGTCGACATTGAAACGGAAACCGACCCTCAGGGTGCTGGCGCCCGAGACATCGAGTCCGCTGATGGTGTAGTTGACCGGGGTGCCCGGGGTATCGCCCGAGAGGGCGACATCGGTGACCACCTCGGCTCCTCCGTCGAGAATGTAGAAATACTCGAAGAACTCGGTGCCGGCGTTCTGCACGGCGCTTCCCACGGTGACGCCGACGGCCTCGATGTCGATGATATCGACCGAGCTCACATCGATGTCGACGCTCTCAAAGCGGGCCGCACCTCCCCAGTCCTGGATGCGGAGCACGCCACCGTTGACGCTGAATTCGTTGTCGGTGGAATCGGTCGAAGGGGTCGTGTCATACCCCAGGGTCCAGCGTCCCTCGGTGGAGACATTTGAGCCGCCGGATACCGAGGCCGGACCTCCGGCGGGCGGGGTAGTGGTGGTATGATCGGGGAATCCGGCGCCCTCGGAGGAGAAATCGGCGTCGTAGATGGTCACCTCGAGGTTGGCGGTGCCGACGATCGAGCCCGGAGCGGAGCCCTCCGCCTGGTCGAGATCCGCCACCCGGCGTTCGCCTTCGCCGATGAAGGCATACATCAGGTTGTCCTGATCCCGGGTCAGATCAACCAGGCCGAGCACGTGTCCCTGCTCGTGCATCACCACGGTGAGCAGGTCGATACCTTCCCTGGCCTCTGCGCCGGCCTCGTTCTGCGCGGCCCGCCACTCGGTCGCGCTGAACTTGACGAATTCCTCGTCCTCTCCCGGTGTCCGATCGATGAACCAGTCCCGGCCTGATGCGTTGATGTCGATGGTGATGAGGTTGCCGTCGACCTGACCCACCGCGCTCGGCCCGAGGTCGGCCACCCGGTATTCGATCGCCTCGAGAGCCGCCTCCTGCTCCGCGGTGAGGCCGGTCGCGATCCACCGCTGCTTTGCTTCCTTCGCGATTTCGTGCAACTCCGCCAGGGTCAGAGAATCCTCGTTTTCCTCTTCAGCGGCGGCTTCGACTGCAGTCTGGGCCACCTTCTCCTCCTCCGCGGCGCGGGTCTGTTCCGGTGCCACCCGGGCCTCCTGAACCTGTTGCGGAGCTTCTCCCGAGTCGGGTGCATCGGGTTGTTCCATGGGGGCGGCGGAAAACAGGGTTCGCGGTTCCAGGGATTCGGCGAACAACTCGCGCGGGGCCTTTATGGCATTTCTCCGGGAACGCTTCCTGAAAATCGATAAGAATTTCATTTAGAGGTGGTGGCGGGATCTCAAGCGACACTATGAAGGGCTCTTTCGAAAGTCCTAGAGATTTTTTAAACATGATTGTCACAAATGAACTTTCTCTCGCGTAAACCTGCCCCTTCAGGCCGAATCGCCCCCGGCATCTTCTTCCGGCGGACCGCTTGTGCCGCGGAATTGCCCGCAGGAGGGCTTTAGCCGTCTAAAGGGTTCCTTTAGCGCTGGACCATCACCTGCACAGCGGGCGTGGGACAATCCCCTTTCCAACTGGTCGATTGTTGGGTAAAGGACAGAGAGGTGTCGACGGAACAGCAGAGTGATGCGGCGAAGCGAGAGCCCGTGCGGATTTTTCTCGCCGACGGTCACTCGTTGATGAGGGAAGGGCTCAAAAGCATCATTCGGGCGCAGGACGATCTGACGGTGTGCGGGGAGCACGATCGGCTCGATGGTCTCGTCGAGGCGGTCATGGCGGAGCAACCGGACCTTTTCGTCCTCGATATCGGATTTGCCGACGGCTGCGGCATGGAGGCGATCGAGGAGTTGTGCCGGAGACGGTGTGCCTTTCCCATGCTGGTGGTGTCGACCCGAACCGAGGATGACATTGCGGAGCGCGTCATCCGAGCCGGCGCGAGTGGGTTCGTCATGAAGGAGGAGGCCACCCGCCTGGTCATTCCCGGGATCCGGGCCGCCCTGGCCGGGGATGTTTATCTCAGTACGGAAATGCAGCAGCGCCTGCTTCGGAAGATGAGGGGCAGTGATGTGGAGCCGGAAGATCCGACGGGCTGCCTCACCTCGCGGGAGAAGGAGGTGCTCGAGTTCATCGGGATCGGGCTGTCCAGCCGCGAGATCGCCGAGCGGCTCTCCCTCTCTGCTTCCACGATCGACGTGCACAAGGCCAACATCCGCGGCAAGCTGCAACTGGAGTCGGCCCCGGAACTGCTTCGCTTCGCCATCCAGTATGTGTCGGGCTGACGCCCGTCCTCGCTCCGCTCGGGGCGATGGCCGGGAAAACCCCAGTTTCCGTTGGACGTCGCTGCTTTCCTCGTTAGGCTCGGACCCATGAAGCTCAAGCCCTGGCAGTGGATTCTTCTGGCCATGATTCTCGCCCTGATCGTCGGCGGCAGCGTGAATGCCAGCATGACCACCCAAACCACGCCAACGGTGGAGTTCACCCCCGCGGGCTCGGTTTTCGTCTCGGTCTTCGACTACATCGGCAACATTTTCATGTCGCTGCTGAAGATGGTCATCGTGCCGCTGGTTTTCAGTTCCGTCGTGGTCGGGATCGCCCGGCTCGGTCAAACCAAGGGCTTCGCCCGGATGGGCTTGAAAACGGTGCTGTATTACGTCATGACGAGTTTCTTCGCCATTCTCATCGGCCTTACCCTGGTCAACCTGTTTCAGCCGGGCCTGAAGGACGGGCAGCCGAATGAAGCGATCAAGGCGCAGATCACCTCCAATGAGGCCCAGTTTGCCGAAAGTGTGGCGAAAAAGGTCGGTGAAGAGGGCCGGGACATGTCCGCGGTGCGGGACATCTTCCTGCGGATGATCCCCGAAAACATCTTCGAGACTTTCGGGTCGAATGGAAAGATGCTCTCGCTGATCTTCGTCAGCCTGCTTACCGGGATCGGCCTTATCTTCATCAGCGAAACGGGGAGAAATGCGGTTCTCGGATTCTTCGAGGGAGTCAACGAACTTTCCCTGCTGGTGACCAACTGGGTGATGGTACTGGCGCCCTTCGGCGTCTTCGGGCTGGTCGCCGAAACCACGGCCAACGCCGGGTTGCCCATCGTGGTGGTGCTCTCGAAATATTTTCTCGTCGTGGTCGCGGCGCTCCTTCTCCACCTGCTGGTCGTCATGCCGCTCATCCTCAAGGTGTTCGGTCGGGTCAACCCGTTCCGTCATTTCTACGCGATGCGGAACGCCCTGCTCACCGCCTTTTCCACCTCCTCGAGTTCGGCGACGCTGCCGGTGACGATGCGGGCCGTTCGGCAGAATGCCGGCGTGTCGAATCGGGTCACCAGTTTCGTGCTGCCTCTCGGCGCCACGGTGAATATGGACGGCACCGCTCTCTACGAGTGCATCGCGGTCATTTTCATCGCCCAGGTGGTGGGTTGGGACCTCACCCTGTCGCAGCAGTTCCTCGTCGTCGTGCTCGCCCTGCTCACCAGTATCGGAGTGGCCGGCGTCCCCTCCGCCAGTCTGGTGGCGATCGTGATCATCGTGAACAACCTCAAGATCCCCAACGCCGAAGCGGTGATCGGGTTGCTCCTGGCAGTGGATCGGCCACTCGACATGCTGCGGACCTCGGTCAACGTGTTCTCCGATTCCTGCGGTGCGGTGGTGATCGCCAAATCCGAGGGGGAAAGTCCGCTCGAGGAAAAGGTGGCCCACATCGAGGCGCGGGTCGAGGCCGAAGAGGCTTCGGGATAGGCAGAACCCCACAGGCTTCGCTTTTCGCCCCCCTGGGCCAGAGCTTTCGCTCGCCGGGACGCAGGGTGGATCAGCGGACTGTTCCGAAGCCGATGTGGACGGACCCGTCGCTCTCCCCGTCCCTGGGTGAAGGGTTCAATCCGTATTCGATGCGGAGCGGACCGATGGGGGTGAGGTAATGCAGGCCGAGGCCGACCGCATACCGCATGTCGGAGAAGCCCGCGTCGTCGGCATCGGGGAGCAGATTCCCCGCGTCGGCGAAGGGCACCACGCTGAAGCCGTTCAGGCAGGGAATCGGGATGTCGTATTCCAGGCTGAACAGGGTGAAAAATTCTCCTCCGACCGGATGCCCACTGCCCGGATCGATAAGGCCGAGCCGGCGCTCCTCGAAGCTGCGCACGCTGCTGGCGCCGCCGCTGAAAAAGCGGAGATCGATGGGGAGCGATTCCTCGTCCCCGATCGGCTGGATGCATCCGGTGCGGGCCCGAAAGCGCAGCGTGTGGTCGCCCACCGGGTAGTAGGCGGCCACGCCGTGCATCGCTTCGACGTATTCCACCTCGCTGGCAAGGGCCGAGGAGGCCACTCCGAAAGACGTTTCCGCGATCCAGCCGCGCCGCGGCGATACGGGATTGTCCCGGTGGTCGATGGAAAAGGAGAGGCCGACCATGTTGGAGAAATAGCTGGTCTCCCCGAGAAAAGCCTCCGAAATGTCGGAATCGCTGACTTCGGTGAAAGCGGCTTCGCCGAAAACCGAGAAACGATTCCGCTGCCTCTCACCGAATCGTCGGCTCAAGCCGTAGCGGCCGCCGGAGGAAAAGCGATCGTAGCCCTCCTCCATCCGGTTGACGGCGAAGAGGCCGGCGCGCATCTCGTAATCCGTCCAGAAAAACCAGGGGTCGACCACCTCGACCTCGCCCCGGGCGCCCCGACGGGAGAATTCGATCTCGGCGTCGATTTTGCGCACGCTGCCGAGCAGGTTGAGGTTGCGGAACTCGAAACCCCCGATGGGACCCTCGTAGGTCATGAAACCACCGTAGACGCCGAGGGTGCGCGATTTGCCCTCTTCGACCTCGATGTCGAGGCTGGTGGTCCCGTCCGGATGCTCCACCAGGTCGGTGCGCACCGTCTCGAAAGCTCCGGTTTTGAGCAATTCCTCGACCTGGGCGTTGGTCGCGCCGGGGGAGTAGGGTGCCCCGCGCAGCGAAGCGAAGTGCCGATCGAAGAAGGGATCCTTCACCTTTTCGTTGCCGTGGACGCGGATGGAGTCGACCACCACGGGATCTCCCCAATCGACCAGAATGGTTAGATCGACCTCCCGACTCCGGGCCGTGGCCTGCGCCAGTGCCCCGTCCGCTTCCCCGGTGCCAGAGAGGGGATCGCGAGGGCCTGCTCCTCCGATCCCGCGGATGGCGGTGGGGCGGCCCGCGGAACCCGGGCCCATTTCCTCGGTCCTCTCTACCACGACCTCGGCGTTGTAATAGCCGGCATCGATCGCGATCTCGCGCATCCGCGTTTTCAGTCCGTTCTCCACGGCGGCGCTGTAGGGTTCTCCGGTAAATTCCTCGACGAGGTCGCGCAAGGAGGCTTCCATGGAGGCGTCTCTGGCCTCTGGCGTGGCGACGCCGGCGACGCGATAGAGCGGACCCTGCTCGATCTCCACGAGGATGCCGCTTTGTCCGGAGGAACCGATTCTGGCCAGTTCGACTTCGGCGTCGGCATACCCCAGGATCCGGTAGAGGTCGAGGAGCCGTTCGCGCCCATTTTCCAGGTCCATGGCGACATAGGGAACGGGATCGGAGGGCCTGAGCTTGAGCCGCTTTCGGGTGGCAGCGAGCAGAAGCTCCTCGATCGCATCCTGCTCCACCTCCGCGTTGCCCCTCACCTCGATCGGTCCGACCCGGGCGGAGGGACCCTCGTCGACCGTCAGAACGATGCGCCGAGTCCCGGTTTCCCCGACGAGTTCCCAGTTTACCGTAGCGCTGCGAAAGCCGCGGTCCCGCAGGGAGTTCTCCAGGAAAAAGGCGAGGTCGTCCGCACGGGCCATGCTGACGCCGCTCGATTCGACGAACTCGAGCTGCGTCGCGATCCATTTTTCCGCTTCCGCCGTCGTCACGGACCGCAGCCCCACGATCTCCACCTGGGCAGTCGCCGGGAGCGCGAGGAGGAGCATCGCAGCGACCCTTGGGAGAAGAATCGCTTTTCTGAAGAGAAAGAAACGCATCCCACTTAGCGGAGATATTTAATCAAACTTGAAAACATACTTAAGTAAAGCGCGGTAATCGTTTTCTCGATCGACGTCGCTGACGAAGAACAATTGCTTCCATAGCCGAATTTTGCCACCAAAAGTCTGGGTTCCCGTGCGGGGGTTGGTTCGGCCCAATTCGAGTTCGGTTCGTTCCTGGAGTTGATCGAACAAGGTGGGCGGGCGGTCGGCGGCGGCGCTGGTCTTGCGGAGATTTTTGAGGAAGAGAGAAACCGCTCTCGAAGCGGCGAGTTCGGTCACGCCTTCGCTGGTCAGGTCGCTGCGCACCGTGCCCGTGGCCAGCAGGGTCATGATGTCCTCGGCAGGCAGCGGGGGGATGCTGGTGAAGACGAACTTCGGGTTGAGCAACTGATCGTGAATGTAGATGGTGATGCGATGGTTTTCCGCCTGGGCTCGCGCCTTCACCTCGACGGCGCCATTGAAGCCGGTCCGCTCGTCGAATTCCACCCGGCCCACCTCGATGTTGATTTCGCTGAAGGGCGGGGTGAGTCTGCCCTCGTCGACCGAGACGAACCCGCGCGGAACGGGACGGGAAAGGGGCCCGGTGATGCGAATGTCGGCCGAGGCCGAAGCGCGGGCCAGGTTTCCCCGTGCGAGAAAGGGGGTTTTGGTGTGGATTCGAACGTCGGACGTCCAGCTGGCGAAGGGTTCGATAGGGATTCCGAAATCGAGTTCCAGCGGCGACATGCCCCGGGCCTTCTTCTCCGCGGTGGGAATGCGCGAGCGGCGCAGCGTTGGCGGAGTTACCGGCAGCAGGTCGAAGTTCTTGAAAAATCGGCTGTTGGTGATGCCGAGTTCGCCAGTCAGGGAGGCCCGGGAGAGGGGACCGCGAATGGAGAGATCGGCATCGGTTCTCAGGTTGAGGTCGTGGGTGCGGGAGACCAGCACATCGGTTCCCCGTAGGCTGAAATCCAGCATCGGTTCGCTTCCGCGCTGGAGACTAGCCGAGCCCCCGCCCTCGACGATCCCGCCGGCGACGATGGCGTAGAGTCGATCGAGCCGGATCTGGTTGTCCGAGAAACTGACCACGGTATCCAACTGCGAGATGTCGGGCGCGTTCCGATCCACGAAATCGAGCTGGTCCAGGTCGATCAGGCCCGATCCCCGCAGTTCCGGCCGGGATACCGTTCCGGAGACCGCCAGGTCGAGTCCGATGACTCCCTCGATGCGTTCGATCCCCGGGATCTGTGTGGCGAGGAAGGAGAGGGGGCTCCGCTCCATGAAAGCCTCGACCCGAAGCGGTTCCCCGCCGATGTCCCGATCGCCGGTGGCCCAGGCGCCGGGGTGGAAGGGGAAGTCCCCCCGGATCTCGAGGGGCTTGATGTCGGGGTGGGCAAAGGAGCCGTCCAGGGTGGCCCGGTCCCCCGTGGTGTCGAGGGCGAGGCGCAGTTGCCCCACGGCCCAGCCGGACTCCTGCTCCCGAAGGGCCCGGATGCCGTCCGCCGAGAGAGAGGCCGACAGGAGGGGCCGGAACGCACTGCCTGACGCCCTGACCACCGCATCCACCGTGGCTTCCAGAGGAGGATTGGCGGTGAAAAGACCGAGAAGGCTCGCGAGGGGGGCCCTCTCGATGACGAGATGACAGTCGACCGGGCTGTCTTGGCCGAAAAATCCGGCCCGATCCAGGCGGGAACGGTCGAGGGGGAGCCGGGCATGGCCGGAGAGGAACTCGACTCCTTCGCCCGAGCCCCGGATTCGGTCGAGGGAGAGGAAGGAATCTCGCCAACTGAGATCTGCCGTCAGGCTGACCGGGGCGCTCTCGACGGTGAGTCCGGGGAACTCCGCACTGACCTCGGTGTAATCGCCCTTCAGCGACACATCGATAGGTTCCGCCCCGTCCGCCAGCGTTAAGCGGGTCGCGGCGAAATCAATCGAGCCCCGGTGGGTTTCCTGCCTAAGGGAACCGGAGCCCGACCAATCGAGGCGCGTTTTTGCGGGCAGCAGGCGCTCAATGGTGCGGCCGGCGATCATCCGTTCCAGTTTGCCCCCGGCGCTCCGGTCGGCAGTCACCTCCACCTCGGCCCGGTAGTCGTGCCCCTTCAGGTCGAAGACGCCTCCGGCCCGAACCGCATTTGACTCGTCGAGGGAGGCATCGAGGGCAAAAGCGATTCGATCCGGTTCCTCGACCTTTCCCCGGAGCGAGAGGACCTCAAAGCCTTCGCCGGCCAGGGAGAAGTTGTCCGACTGCACGGAAATGCCGCCTGCGGTGATCTCCTTTCCGGAGAAGCGAACCCCTTCCAGGTCCGCCCCGATGTTGCCGCGGAGAATGCCTTCACCGGCGAGTCGCGGCAGGAGATCGCCGAGCAGGGCGGCGATGTCCGGCACCTGAATCGCGCCGTCCGCATGGAACGGGATGCGGCTCAGCTCCGCGACGGAGCCCGCGTCCGTGACGTCGCAGGTCGCCTCGGCCCGCAGCTCCGACCCCGCCTGATCCCAGCGCAGATCGGCGATGAACTGTTTGCGGTCGCCGGATGAGACGGCGGCGGCATGGAGGAGGAAATCCTCGATCTCGGCTTCGCGCAGGCGGAGCCCGGCCACCCGGGCATCGAACTGTCCCTCCCAGGAGTGAGGCACCAGGGGATTTCCGAAGTACCGCAGATCGATCCTGGTGGACGGGCCCGAGGCATCCGAGTCGAGATTGAGCTTGGCTTCGGCCTGGAGCTGGCGCCACGTTCCCCGGACCCCGACCGCGCCATGCAGGGTGCCGCGCAGTGGGGGATCGATGGTGTAGAGGGAGGTCAAGTCCTCGACGTCCAGGTCGGTGACCGTCATCTCGCCAACTATCGGACCAGATTGTTGCCACAGGGAGCCCCCGCCCGACACCAGTGGCGTCTCCACCCGGAGGTGGAGCCGTTTTTTCCCGTCTCGGGTCAGGGAAAAGTCGTCGATCGAGAGCCGGCCATCGCGCCAGGAACCCCGTCCCGAGATGCGGGATGGACCGCTGCGAAGGGCCAGGCTTTTCAGGTGAAAGTCGGCCTCCGCATAATCGAGACCGAGTTCTCCGTCGATGGGCCGTCCCTCCCGGTAGCGGAACCGCTTCAGCCCTATCGTGGCGTCGCCCGAGTGACGAGAGGCGGTGATGTTTCCCGTGCCCCGCCAAGTCAGGGAAGCGATCCCGCCGACGCGGTGGGGCGAGGCCGTGGCGGCGAGGATGCGGTCGAGCGCATCCTCCCCTCTCACGGAGCCTTCGACGCTCCCCTGGTAGTTCAGGCTGGACTGGTCCAACGAACCGGTCAGGTCGAGCCGCGTGCCTCCGCCGGAATCCGCGGTGGCCCGGATCTGAATGCGGTCTTCGCCGGTCACCTCGGCGGTGAGTTTCGGTGCGGGTAGGGGGGCGCCAGCGAAGGTCAGTTCGCCGGTCTCCAGGGACAGCTGGCCGCGGAGAAAGCGGGAGAGCGAGGGAACAAACTCAGCGGCGGCGAGTTCGGCACGGAGGGTGCCCGCGATCGGGATGTCGGAGGCGAAATGTCGGCAGACCCGTTCCAGTGAGGTGACCTCACAGGTTCCGGCGAGGGAGATGGGCAACTCGGCGAGAGCTGCCGGCTCGGCCGCCTCGGCGAAGGGAAACGCCGCCTCCAGTCGGGTCTCCATCCCGGGCAGGGTGGCCCGGCAACGGATCCGGTTTCCCGCGAACCCGAGGACGAGCTGATCCAGACGAAGGTCGGCGTAAGCGAAACCCCGAGCCGCGATTTCTCCCTCGATCTGCCAGGACGGCGGCGCGGACAGGGCTCCGGCAAAGCGGACGTCGCACTCCTCGATCATCCCTCCGAACCGGGCCGGTCCGGTCAGAGCCGGATGCAGCAGACCGAGATCGAGGGAGGTTCCTTCCTCGAGACGGCCATGAATCGAACCGTCCTCGTTCAGACTGAGTCGAAGGAGGCCTCCACCCGCGGAAATGCGAGCCTCCGCATCGAATCGACCCGGTTCCGGTTCGGCCAGGGCGAGTTGAAAGGATTCGATTCCGAGGTCGGGAAGCCGGGTCTGCAGGGCCAGCGATCGTTCCTCCCGCGCCAGAGGAATCTCGACGGAGGACAGGGATGCCGCCCCGGCGAGATGGAGCTGGTCGCAACGGAGGGAACCGTTCTTCCCCGGACTCAGGCGAAAGTTCAATCCGCTCAGCCGGTTTTCCCGGTCGCCCTGGCGGATCACGAGTTCGATGTCGCTCAGATCGATCCGGGCCTGAAGCACATTCCACAGGCAGGTGAATCCACGCCGGTCCCGCGGGATCGATAACGGTGGCGGGTCCGTCCTCGGGGCCGAATCGGGCTCGACTGCGGGAATCTCCACGGCAATCTCCGCGGTTTGCAGACGGACCGACTCCAGCCAGCCCAGACCCAGCGGGTCCCGGATCAGTTCGCTGAACCGGTAGGTCACCGAGACGCGCTCGGCGGCCAGTCCGGCCAGGGGAAAAGCGGGGTCTCCGGGTCGGCGGCTCAGGACGACGTCGTCGAGGATGACCCCGTGGAACAGGGAACCTCGGATTTCACAGGTGACGACAAAACCCTGGGTGCGACCGAGATGGTCGAGGGCGAGTTTCGCGGCGAAAGGAAATCCCGGGCCACCCAGGAGGAGGAACCCCAGGATGGCTTGGAGGACCAGGCCGGCGCAAGCTCCCGCGAGGATGCGGCGCCGGTCCGCGGGTTCCGGCAGGCGGAAGGTCGTTTTCCATGCGGGACGGCTGGATTTCATCTGGGGCCTGCGCCAAGCGTCGGGGCGGGGGCGCAATCGATATCGTGCTGAGGGGACGACGCGAGAAGCAGGAAAGCCGCCTCCGCCTCTCTCTTGTTATCACGAATCTCGGAGGCATCAAATGCTATCGAAGTCCGGTCCGGTGGCGGGGAATTCTCTCACCGGGGCGGATCGGAACGAAACTTCCAGTTGCTTTTACCCGGAATACCCGGACTCTCCCGGCGGAACGCGCCGGATTTTAGGGTCTGTATATCGTGCCATCGCGGCGCTCCTGAGAGGTTTCTCCGGTGAGGAAGATTCTCGGGATTTTTACCAAATTCACCGCCACCCCGGCCGCAGTATTCGTCGCAATCGCCGACGCCGGCCGAAATTTCGGCGATCGGGAAATTCCCGTGTCTCCCTTCTTTCTTACCCCATACCCCATTCTATTTATGTCCATCACTTTCGCCTCGCTCGCCCTCGATGAACCCATCCAGAAGGCCCTGCGCGACCGCAACTACACGACCCCCTCACCCATCCAGGAATTGACCATCCCCGAGGCGCTCGCCGGTCACGACGTCATGGGCTGCGCCCAGACCGGAACCGGCAAGACGGCGGCCTTTGCCCTGCCCATCCTGCAGCATCTCCTCCGCGAAGGAAAAGGGGCTCGCCCCAACTCGCCGCGGGTTCTCGTGGTGGCTCCCACCCGAGAGCTGGCCATCCAGATCGGGGATAGCTTCAGCGCCTACGGCGCCTACCTGCCCTTCCGGTCGACGGTCATCTTTGGCGGTGTGGGCCAGAATCCCCAGGTCCGGGCCCTCGAACGCGGAGTGGAGATCGTGGTGGCGACACCCGGCCGGCTCCTCGACCTGATCAATCAGTCCCACGTCCGGCTGGACCAGCTCGAAGTCTTCTGCGTCGACGAGGCGGACCGCATGCTCGACATGGGATTCATTCATGACATGCGTCGCATCATCGCTTTGCTCCCCCGGAAGCGTCAGTCGCTGTTTTTCTCCGCGACGATGCCCGACTCCATCGTGGAACTCGCCGGAACCATCCTGCGGAACCCCCGGCATGTCGAGGTGACGCCCCCCGCGACGACGGTGGAAAAAATCGCCCAGAGCCTGAGGCACGTGGCCAGCACGGAAAAACGCAGCGCGCTGACCTCCATCCTGTCTCGGGAGGACGAAGGGTTGGCCCTGGTCTTTACCGGGATGAAACACGTGGCCAACCGGGTATCGGAGCACCTTTGCAAAAGCGGCATTCCCGCGGCGGCGATTCATGGAAACAAATCCCAGAGCGCCCGGGTGCGGGCTCTGGAGGATTTTCGCTCCGGCAGGACGAGAGTGCTGGTGGCGACGGATATCGCGGCGCGCGGGATCGATGTGAAGGGAATCGATCTGGTGGTCAACTTCGATCTGCCCAAGGAACCCGATTCCTACGTCCACCGGATCGGCCGCACCGCCCGGGCCGGCGCCGAGGGCCGGGCCATCTCTCTCTGCGACGAGAACAGCCATGGACTGCTGCGCCAGATCGAGAAGAACATCCGCATGAAGATTCCGGTCGATGCGAACCATGAATTCCACCGGGAACCGGTCGGTATGGCTCTCCACGAGTCGGGCGGGACCGGAAAGGGCAACGGGCGCGGCAATCGCAGGAGCGGTGGCGGTGGCAACCGGGGCAGCAGCGGCGGCAACCGGAGCGGCGGCAACCGGAGCGGCGGCAGGCGATCAGGCAACGGCGGAGGACGGGGGAATCGTAGGGCGCGACAGGCCAGTTGACGACCGAAACCTGGGGCTCTTCCCATCCCTTCTCGCGGAGGGAAGCGCGCCTTTCTGACCCGCAAATAGGGCCTTGCCTTTTCTTGGGCGCCGAATGAGGCTGCCTGGATGCAAAGCTGGAAAAAGAGCACAAGCAAGGGCATGCCCCGATCGGGAAGCAGGGCGAGCCGCCGGGCGTTTCTCGGGGGTATGGCCGCCGGAACGGCGGGGATGCTGCTGCCGAATCGGGCACTTGCCGTCGAGAGCGCGGTGGCGCCGAACAGCAAAACCACCCTGGCCTGCATCGGCATGGGAGGGCAGGGCCACATCAACCTGTTCAACTTCCTGGAAATGGAGGAAGTCCAGGTCGTGGCGGTCTGTGATGTCAACAGGGAGGGGGGCGGCTTCCTTTCCGGGGATTGCATGATAGGTTAGGGGCC
>CAZLUZ010000142.1:0-13341 GCA_964562825.1 uncultured Akkermansia sp. | reverse complement strand
CAGAGGTCAGAGGTCAGAGGTCAGAGGTCAGAGGTCAGAGGTCAGAGGTCAACGTGAAAGTCATTCACATCGTCGAGAACTTGAATCGAGGCGCCGTGGAAAATTGGCTCGTCCGGATGCTGCGGCACGCCCGCTCGCGAGGAGCGCAGCTCGATTGGACCTTCTACTGCACCCTTGGACAACCCGGCAAACTGGACGACGAGGCCAGGCAACTCGGAGCCCGAATCATCCATTCTCCGGTTCCTTTACTCCAGAAGACAGCCTTCCTCCGCCATCTCCGTGATACGCTCCGAGCGGGACGCTACGACGTCCTCCATGCCCACCACGATCTGGTCTCGGGAATCTACCTCGCCGCCTCTTTCGGCATTCCGATCCAGCAACGCATCGTTCACCTGCACAACGCCGACGAGGAAATTCCCACTCCGAGCCAGTTTAAGAAGAGTCTCGCCCGCCCCATCCTGCGGCGCATCTGCCTGACTATGGCCGACAAAATCATCGGCATCTCGAATCACACCCTCGACACCTTTCTCGCGGGGCGTCCCCGGCGACCCGGCCGCGACCGGGTGCATTACTACGGCATTGATCCCGCTCCCTTCCTCCAGGCGACCGTCGATCGCGAAGGCTTTCGCCGCGAACTCGACCTGCCTGCCGATGCCAGGATTCTCCTTTTCGCCGGCCGGGTCGTCCCGGAGAAGAATCCCCTCTTCGCGGTCGATGTCTTCGCGGCGATGCGACGGAGGGATCCCCGAGTTTGCGCCGTGTTCGCCGGCTCCGGCTCTCTCGACGAGGCGGTCCGGGACCGTGCCGCCGAACACGGAGTGGCGGACGGATTGCGCATGCCGGGTTGGCGCGACGATGTCCCCAGGGTCATGGTGAACGCCGACTGGTTCATCCTGCCCCGTCCCGAGCATCCCCGGGAAGGCCTCGGAATCGCGGTCGTGGAAGCCCAACTGGCGGGCCTGCGTCTCCTCCTCTCCGAGGGAATCGCCGACGATCCGCTGTTGCCCGGATCGGTCTGGGACCGGCTCCCCCTCGTGGCGGGTCCCGACGAGTGGTCGGCACGGGCATTGGCCATTTCGTCCCATTTTCCTCCGACTCCACAAGAAGCCGCTGATGTCCTCAGAATTACGCCCTTTGATCTGGACTTCGCTTCTCAGGATTTGGAGGAGCTACATCTATCGGCGCCCCAAGGGGCCTAAGTGGTCATCCCACCTTGTCGCATTGCTTTCCTCCATCTGCACGATATCAGCCGAAAGGACATTGTTCGGAAAAAAATGAACCCTCCCAGCGCAAACACTCCGCTCAGCCGCTACGATTACACGCGGACCCTCCTCGACGAGTTCAAGATGGGTTCGGAGGCTCCGGTCCTGTTCGACATCGGTCCCGGAGACGGGGCATTCGCTTGCTTGGCCGAACAAGGGTTTCGATGGTTCGGATTCGATCGCGCCGCGTGGGGGGAGGTTACCAGATGGGATCTCTCCGCTCCCTGCCCTCTCAGTGATCTTCAAGCGGATTTTGTGCTGCTACTCGATGTTCTCGAGCATCTCCCCAACCCCGCACTGGCTCTGGACTACATTTCCCATGCCACCAAGGAGGAGGGGATTCTGATCCTGACCACTCCCAATCCGCACTGGAGCGGTTGCCGGGTGAACATGATGGTCCGCGGTGTTCTCTCGGGCTTTTCCGAACAGGACCTTCACGAGAACCACCACGTCTTTACGCCGTGGCCGCACGTCGTGGAGCGTTTCCTGAACAACTCCGGATTCGATTGCATTCGCTACGTGACTTTGGACGGACGAACCAAGCCGTTCCAACGAAGTGGAAAGCTGAAGCATCCGTTACGGTTGTTCGTCAATCTGGTGCAGATGGGGATGGAAGCGAGGAACCCAGCGGCCCGGGGGATGAGCTATGCCATCGTGGCCAGGAAGGTTTCCCACCCCCTGGTGGAGAGTCCCTATTCATCGCTCGAAGCTTCCTGAATCCTTGGCCTGCGGACTGCGTTCCGGGAGCAAGCTCACCGCGCCAAAAGAAATCTGGCTTTTGATGGAATCTGCTGCGAACGATCCCCCTCTCCGCGTCCTGCATGTTCTCTCCAATCTCGGTGTCGGGGGGGCGGAGGTTTGGCTTCTCGCTCTGCTCCGCTACTTTCGCGACCACGCGAAAGAACTGGGAGCCACCGTGCAAACCGACATCTTCCTCACCCACGGTGTCGAGGATCGCCTCGATGGAGAGGCACGTTCACTCGGCGCACACCTTCACTATGCCCGCTACAGCCGCACCACCATGCCAGCCTTCGTTTCCGCATGGCGCCGCTGCCTCTCCCGCGGCGGCTACGCGGCGATTCACGATCACCAGGAATTCTCCGCAGGTTGGCACTTTGCCCTCGGCGCAGGCCGGCTACCTCCCGTTCGCATCGCCCATCTCCACAACCCGGTGAGCCACCTGGATCGCTACACGAGCGCGGGGACCCTCCGCCGTCTCACGGTCGCACTCGGCAACCGGGGCATCGCCTGCTTTGCGACGCACTTGCTCAGCACATCGCGCCAGCTCATCGCCGATCAGGGCTACCATCGTTTCCTCCAGCCCGGGAAGCTGCGCACCCGGGCGCTCTACTGTGGATTCGATCCCAGCCGGTTCGACCGCGACCGGGCGGAAGCCCGACGGAGCGTCCGCGCGGAGTTTGGCTGGCCCGACGATTCTCGCCTCCTCCTCTTCGTCGGCCGGCTCGATTCTCATCACGACGAATCTCAGAACCAGAAAAACCCGGGCTTCTGCCTCGAGGTGATGCGTGCCTGCGCGCAGCGCGATCCCGGCGTCGTCGCGCTCGTCGCGGGCGGAGGGGAGTCGGTTCGCAGACGGCTGGAGGAACGCGTCGCCGCATGGGACCTGCCCTCCCGCATCCGGCTGCCCGGCGCCCGAGACGATGTCCCCCGCCTCATGGCCGCCGCAGATCTCCTCCTCATGCCCTCGCTCGGAGAGGGGCTCGGGATGGTCGCGGTCGAGGCGCAGGCGGCAGGGCTTCCCGTGCTCGCCAGCACCGCCGTGCCCCGCGAGTGTGCCGTCGTCGAATCTCTGGTCCGTTTCGCGCCGCTCGAGGACGGCGCGGCCTCCTGGAGCGACGCGATCTTTCAGGTCCTCGCGGCGCCACCCGTTGATCGTGATCGGGCGCACCAGCTCGTCGCCGACTCGCCTTTCTCCATCGCTCACTCGGCGCGGGAACTCCTCTCCATCTATCGGGGACATGATTGAACCGGCTCGCCACTTCCAGGGATTGCCGCGTTGGCTCTCGCGAATTCGTTCAGAACCAGCTCTTCCAGCGACCACTGCCGCCGCCGTCACCCATGAGCTCGCCTGAAGCGAAACGCCGCTTGCGCATTCTCGTCGTCGAACCGGCCGGAAATCTCTGGGGCTCGGAGCGGGTCCTGCTCGACTTCCTCTCGCGGGCGCAGCGCCACGACTATGCGGTGGCTTGTCCACCCCGCTGCCCCATGGCTGATCACATTGAGCCGGGGAAGGCGATCGTCCATTCGGTGCCTCTCGCCCTTCTGCACGAAAAGGGAAAACTCGCCCGTCTGCGTGCCGCAGGGGAACTACTGCGAGTCGCGCGCCGATCTCACCCCGACGTGATCTACCTCAATCAGGCGGGATGCTATCGCATCGGAGCGCTCGTCGCCTCGATGATCCGCTGTCCCATCGTCGCGCACGTGAGGATCTCGGAAGACGCCCCGCACCTCGCGCACTGCCGCCCCTCGGGGAAACGGCTGGCCCGCCTCATCTCGATCAGTCCCTGGATCACCGAACAATTGAGGGAACACGCGTTTTTGGACAGGATCCCCATCGATACCATCTACGACGGGTTTTCGCCGGCACACCAAGCGCTCCCTCTCGACGATGTCCGCGACGCGGAGCCCCCCCTCCGGCTCGCGTGCCTCGGCCGCGTTCACCCCATCAAGGGACAGGATATCCTCCTGGATGCGCTCGCGATCTGGAAGGCCCAGGGAGGGCGATTCCATTGCCGTATCATCGGGTCCGGCACCGATTTTTTCGAGGAACAACGAAACCGCACCATCGCGCTCGGTCTCGGCGCTGAGGTCGAGTGGACCGGGTTTTGCCAGGACCCTTTCCCCTTGCTCGCAGGCAGCGATTTTCTGGTCGTTCCGTCCCGCACCGAGCCTCTCGGCAGGGTTCTTTTCGAGGGTTGGAGCGCCGCTTGCGTTCCCGTTGTCTTCCGGGGGTCCGGAGGCGCTGCCTCGGCCGTTGCCGAATCGGGAGGAGGTCTCCTCTACGAGTCGCCGACTGGAGATTCCCTTGCCCGATGCCTAGGCACCCTGTCCACGCTGAACAAGGGCGATCGACGCGAACGGGTCCGCCTCGGAAGAGAGTGGATGGAGCGTCACACCGCCCCCGATCGGTACGCGACGCGAATCGAAACCGTGTTTTCCGAAGTCGCGGCGAGTTTTCGGTGAGAAGGTGATTTTCCATGAAAATTCTCTACCTTGGAGACCTCGGAGTTGGTCAGACATCTCGGATGCGGATGCGGGCTCTGCAGCGGCTGGGCCACGAGGTTCGGGGAGTCGACACCGTAGCGCCGTGGAAAAGGGCCTCCTGGACCGCCCGCCAGTGGCAACGCCGACTGCGGCGGGGCCCGGTCGTCGACGAGATCAATCTCTCCGTGCTGGACGCGTCCGCCGACTTTCGTCCCCGGCTGCTCTGGGCCGACAAGCAACAATACCTCCGCGGGGAGACGGTGGCCCGGGTAGTCCGCTCCGGGGTAAGGACCGTGCATTTCACGCCCGATCCCTATTTCACGCTCTCGTGGAAACGGACCCCGCTAATGGATGCCGCCCTGGCGGAATTTGACGGCTTCGCCTGTTGCAAGAGCTATGAGATGGACTGCTACAGGGAGTTGGGCAAACCCGTCCACTACATGCCGCTAGGCTTCTGTGACGAAGTTCACCGGCCGCTGGCGGACGGAGGGACGGACGAGTGGGCCTGCGATGCCGGCTTTCTCGGAGGCTGGGAGCCCCGCCGCGAGCGTTTCCTTGCCCCCGTGGCTGAATCCGGCGACATCGTGCTCCGCATCCGCGGCGGCTACTGGCATTTTCTCGCCGACGGGAAATGGACCCCGCGCCGCCACCTGGTGCTCCGACAGCTCGCCGGGAGCGAGGGCTACCGCATCCACCGCAACCCGTCCCTGGCCCGTTGTCTCCGCGGCGGGGAAGTTTACGGCGACGATTACGCCAGGGCACTCACCGGCGCACGGATCGGCCTGGGGTTTCTTCGCAAGGTCTGCCCCGATCAACACACCACCCGGACCTTCGAAATACCCGCCTGCGGCAGCATGCTCCTCGCGGACCGCACCGACGAACACCGCCAGTTTTTCGAGGAGGGCGCAGAAGCCGAGTTCTTCGATTCTCCGGAAGAACTCCTCGACAAGGCTCGTTTTTACACCGCGAACAAGGATGCCCGCGACCGCATCGCACGGGCTGGATATCGGCGATGCATCGACTCGCATTACGCCTATATTCATCGCCTGAAAGAAGCGCTCGACTGGGTGGAGCGGGTCCTTTTCTGACCCTCCGGCCATACGGCCGCGAACCCGGACCACGACGAAACGGAAACCACGAAGTTCTTTATGCTCATCGATCTCCTGCAGTTCTACGCCCGCCACTTTCCCATCCAGCGCGGCAAATACCGGATCGTGGAAAAGGCCTGGAATCGACTTCCATCGCCGGAAACGAATCGCACCGCCCGCCTGGTCCACGGGAACATCGAAATGCGCTGCAACCTGGATCAGGCGCTGCAGCGGCAATTCTTTTTCTTCGGCACCTATTTTCTTGAGCGCGAGAATCTCTCTTGCTGGGAACGGCGCAGCACAACGGCCCACACCATCTTCGATGTGGGGGCCAACTTGGGCATCTACAGTCTGGCGGCGGCCGCGGCGAACCGTGATGCCCGCATTTTCTCCTTCGAGCCGACCCCAGAGATCGCCGCGCGATTAAGGGACACCATCAGAGCAAATGAAATCGCGTCCATTTCCGTGATCGAAAAGGCAGTATCGGATCGCAACCGACCGTACTTTCTCAACATCTGGGGAGCCGAGGAGGAAGGAAACGAAGGGCTGAATTTCGTGACCGAAGAACCTGTCGCCCAGAAGACCGTAGCGATCCAGGGAGTCACGCTCGACGATTTCGCATCGACCCATGCCATCGAACGGATCGATCTGCTGAAACTCGACATCCAGGGAAACGAACCTGCAGCCCTGCGAGGTGCCGCCAACCTTCTTGCGGAAGGCCGCATCAGTTGTGTTTTTGTCGAGTTGAACTGGGCGAGCGATCCGAATCAACCCTGTGCCGCAAGCGAGGTCATCGACCTTCTTGCCGGTGCGGGCTTCTCTTTTGCCCCACCCATTCGCAAGGTCCAGCCGCAACCCCCGGGCGATTGGATGAGGAAATTCAACGATATCGTGGCCACCCTGTAACCTGCGACGACCATGGTTGTCTCTTTGGCTCTCTGCCTCCTCGCGAGCGTTTTCATCTACCTGCTGGTAAGAAACGGCACTCCTTCTCTGGGCCTGCCGTTCGCCTACCTTTTCATCACACTGATCATTTACGTGCCCGGAGCCGTCGCCCACCTGTGCGACCCAGGCTTGCCCTACCACTACGCTACCGTCATCGGAATACGATTGACCGGGATCGGCCTCGTGGCCTTCGCCGCGGGTGTCTGGATCAGCAGATTCAAAAGACGGGGTCCCGGAATATCCTGGCCTCCTGTGCGGTTGAACTTTCAGATCTTCGCGTTGATCGTCGGATGGATTGTCACCTTTTCCGTGCGTCATCTTCTGGTAGGCATCCCATCCTTCAACGCAGTGGCGGACACCGGCGCCCAGATCTGGATATTGCCCATCATCTTGGCATTCGCGATCTGCGTCCATAGGGGCGACATCCTCGGATTCATCATCTGGGGACTGGCCAGCGTGCTTTTCCCTGTGACCATGCTCATCTTCGGGGGCTTCCTCTGTCATGGAGTCGAAACCATGGTGATTTGCCTGGCGGTCCTGGTCGTTTTGGCGCGTTCCCATCTCGTCGTCGTGACCGTGTTGAGTATCATCTCCGTGGCCGGCATGGCCATTTTCATCAGCTATTTCCTCGTTCGTGCAGATATCCGAGACGTCGCTTGGGGGGAAGCCTCGGTTCAGGAGCAGATCATCGAGTCCACGCGCATCGTCACCGAGTTCCGCTTTCTCGACCTCGAAGACCCCGATCACCTTGACGCCTTGAACCAGCGCCTGAATCAGGGTTTCTTCGCCGGTCTTGCCGCTTTCCGCCTCAAAATGGGCATCGTGGACTATTATCGGGGTCGCACCTTTTGGGAAGGAGTCCTCGCTCTGATCCCCCGCCTCATCTGGCCCGAGAAACCGGTTTACGGAGGTAGCCCAGCGATTATCCAGAACATGTCGGGATACTACGTGGGCGAAGGAAGTTCCTTTGGCGTCGGCCAAGTCATGGAATTTTACATCAACTACGGCATGGCATCTCTGATCGCGGGCTTTGTGCTTCTGGGATGGGCCCTTGGCACCCTGGACCGGATGGCTGCGACCGCCTACGTCGAAGGAAAGCATCGACGCCTCATGTCCACCTTCCTCCCGGCGATCGCTCTGATTCAGCCCAACGGTTCCGTCGTGGAATTGGTTGGTGGCGCGGCGGCCGCCTGGATTGCCGCTTATGGATACGGCATGATCTGGTCGAATTTCATCGTGAAGAAACAGAACCACGCAGAGGACGGCCTCACCCAATGGAAAAAAGCAACGAACCGGGAACAAGAACCCGCCATGGCCAAGACCCCATCGACCAAGGCAAGCGAGGAACCTGTACCCAAAACCCCTACTTTCTCCATTGCGTTAGATGTGCAAAACCGATTGGACGATCAGTTCACCGCGCAACCCTGCGATCGTCTGCTCCGCGTCGGGAAACTTGCCCGTGCGACTGAATCGGAGGAAAGCACACCCAAGATCGACTTTTCCTCCTTTGCCAGAGCAGATGCGTCATGAAGCCGATTCGCGAAACAGAATCGGCTCATTTCCTTTAGGTCAGAAAGAGGCTTTCTCCCGCACTGCCCCCCACCAGGCGCCCACCGTTTTCCGCACCATGGTCATTTCATTAGCCTTCTGCCTTATCGCGAGCATCGCGCTCTACCTATCCCTACGGAATGGCAATCCCTCTCTCGGTCTACCTTTTGCTTACCTTTTCATCACACTCATCATCTATGTCCCCGGAGCAATCGCCCACCTTGCCGATCCCACCCTGGAATACCACTACGCCACCATCGTGGGAATACGGCTGACCGGAATCGGCCTGTTGGCCTTCGCCGCGGGAGTCTGGCTTAGTCGATGCAAACGGCGGTATACCAAGATGACATGGCCCCGGATTCGAACTAGTTTCCAAATCTACGCTCTGGCAGCCGGATGGATCACGACCTATTCGCTGCGTCATATCCTCGGGGGAATCCCTTCCCTCAACGCCGTTGCCGACACCGGCGCCCAGATCTGGGTTCTATCCATCACCCTGGCTTTCGCCATCACTTTGCAAAGACGCGACTTTCTAGGTTTTGCCATCTGGGGCCTTGCCTGCTTACTCTTCCCCCTGACCATGCTCATCTTCGGCGGTTTCCTCTGCCACGGCGTCGAAACGATGGTGATTTGTCTTGCCGGCCTCATCGTGCTCGCGCGTTCCCACCTCATCGTTCTGGTCACGATCAGCCTGCTATCAGTCTTTGGGATGGCTCTTTTCATCAGCTATTTTCTGGTTCGGGCCGATATCCGGGAAGTGGCATGGGGAGGCGGCTCTATCCAGGAACAGGTCAACGAGTCCAAACGTGTCATCACGGAATTCCGCTTTCTTGATCTCGAAGACCCGGATCACCTCAAAGCTCTGAACGATCGGCTGAATCAGGGGTTTTTCGCCGGCCTGGCGGCGTTCCGCCTCAAATTGGGAATCGTGGACTATTATCGAGGGCGCACCTTCTGGGAGGGCCTGCTTGCCCTGATCCCCCGCCTGATCTGGCCGGAGAAACCGGTCTATGGGGGCAGCCCGGCGATCATCCAGAACATGTCGGGGTACTACGTTGGCGAGGGCAGTTCTTACGGAGTCGGCCAGGTCATGGAATTCTACATCAATTACGGCATTCCGTCCCTGGTCGGGGGGTTTCTGGTATTGGGCTGGGCACTGGGCACCCTGGACCGCATGGCCGCGACTGCCTATGTCGAAGGCAGGCACCGACGCCTGATGTTGACCTTCCTCCCAGCAGTCGCATTGATCCAACCCAACGGCTCCGTCGTGGAGCTGGTCGGCGGCGCCGCCGCCGCGTGGGTTGCCGCCTACGGATACGGCATGATCTGGTCGAACTTCATCATCCGCAAACCCACCACATCTGAGACGCTCGCTCCGCGCCCGCAAATCTCCCATCCCGAAATCGATTACAAGAGGAGCCTTGAAAAGTTGCCAGAGTAGACCCACACCTCTCGGACGCCTTCGCAGGTGACCATTCCCCCCGCGGCAAAAGCTTACAATGGGTTGCTCCCGTCCAAACGCGAAAGTCGATCAATCAAGATGTCAACTCTACTTGCCCTGGAACGCTTTCGTTCTCCACCTCCCGCATCGGAACAAAGACCGAGTCGCCGCGTAGGCCGAAGGCCTTTTGGGCTTCTCTCCGAGCCACCCCAAGAGTACCAGGAACTCTCCACCTGGCCCACTTCGCCCCCGCTTCCCCAAATCAGCTGGCACACCGTTGAGCCGATTCTGCAGCGCAATCTCTCTCGCATAAGCCTCAACAGCGACAGAACGCCATGTTAACTTCTATTGCGCTGTGCCTTATCTCATTGTTTCTCACCATGCTCCTGGTGCGAAACCGCCTCCCCTCTTTCGGGCTGCCCGTCGGCTACCTCTACCTTCTTCTTCTCATCCATGTGCCCGGGGCCGTAGCCCATTACGCAAATCCAGATTCATCCCTCGCTTTTGCTGCCGAAACCGCCAACGGCATTCGTTTGACCGCTTTCGGGTGCATCGCCTTCGTGTTGGGTCTCTGGATCGCGCGCTCCCGGAAGCAAGCAACCGGCATGACCTGGCATCACCCCGGATCGACCTTTCAAATCTACTGCCTGGTCGGCGGCTGGATCGCCACGTATGCGCTTCGCCCATTGATTATCAACGTTCCCTCGATCGGGGCAGCCGTGGAATACGGAAGCCGTTTGTGGATCTTACCCATTCTCATTTCCGTGTCCCTGTGTCTGATTCATCGCCGTTTTTCCGGAATGGCCTTCTGGATTGTCCTGGGTCTGATTTTCCCCGTGACCGGCCTTCTTTTTGGCGGCTTTGTTTCTTATGGGAGCACAACAGTTGTCCTCATGCTCAGCGGGCTTTTCGTGACGTCCCGTTCCATGCTGAAATCCTGGGTCGTCATCTCGGTGGTATCGATCGTCGGGATGGGCTTATTCGTCAGCTATTTCCAGTTGCGAAACGACATCCGTGACTCCGTGTGGGGAGGCGCACCGCTTGCGGAACGAATCGACCAGGTCGAACGAATCGCCACCGAATTCGCGCTTCCTGACCTGAAAAACCAAGAGCACCTCGACGCATTCAATGAACGACTCAATCAGAATATCTTTGTCGGCCTCGCTGCCGATCGGCTAGAACTCGAAATTGTGCCCTTTTATCAGGGAGAAACCATTTGGCAAGGGCTCATCTCACTCATTCCCAGAGCCATCTGGGCCGGGAAGCCCGTTTACGGTGGTAGCGGGGATATCATCGAAGTCATGTGCGGCCTTCCCGTCAATGAGGAGACTTCCTTTGGGGTGGGCAATGTGATGGAATTCTACATCAACTGGGGTATCCCTTCTCTGCTGCTTGGGTTTCTGCTGTTCGGATGGATTATAGGAATTCTCGACCGCGAGGCCGCATCCGCCTACGTGAATCGCAACTACGGACAGGTCATCGTCTACTTCCTTCCTGCCCTCGCCATCATCCGGCCCGGGGAGTCGATAGTTGAGATGACAGGGGGAGCCGCTGCCGGTCTCGTGGCGGGAAAAACCTTTCAGTTTCTCTGGCCCATCATCGCAAATCCCAACCGATTGTTCGCTCCTAACAAAAAGCCGCGGGCAGACAAAGGTTCGACAGGAGCGGCTGGTCTCGACGGCTTGAGGAGGTGAGCAAATCGCAACTAAGCCAACGACTTCTCACGAAAATCCTTCTGACATATGTGCGACGCAAACGAGGCCCCTTCTGGAGTCTCGAAGGGCTGTTCGAGACGATCGCGAGGCACCTGCCCAAATCGTTCATGGTGGAAACTCGCTCGGCTCCCGCCGTCGGGGGCGGGCCCCTGACTCTGCTTCGGAACCTCTATTGGGCCCGAGGCATCAGAAGGGATCACCCCGATTGCCGGATATTCCATGTCACCGGCGACATTCACTACGCCACCCTGGCCCTCCGGGGCAAACACCACCGGGTGGTGTTGACCATACACGATCTGCGATTCCTCGAGGAGGCCCGCGGATGGCGTCGCCGCTACCTGAAACTTTTCTGGGTCACCCTCCCCTGCAGGGCGGCCGACATCGTCACGGTGATCTCGGAGGCGACCCGCGACCGACTCATCGAGTTGGGCGGGGTGCCCCCGGGCAAGATCCGGGTCATCCCCGATTGCCTCATCGCCGAGTTTCGGCCCGCCACCCGCCCGCCCGAAGACGATCCCCCGCTCCTGCTTCAAGTGGGAACGACCTCGAACAAAAACCTCTACCGCGTCGCCGAAGCCTGCGCCGGTCTCGACCGGAACGTCGTGCTGCACATTCTGGGCCGGATCGACGAGGAACAGTCGGGATTTCTCAGCCAACTGAACCTGACCTGGCACAACGATTTCGGGCTTCCCTGGGACGAGGTGGTTCGGCTGTATGAGTGTTGCACCGCCGTTCTCTTTGTCTCGACCTACGAGGGATTCGGTCTGCCCATCCTGGAGGCGCAAGCTGTGGGCCGCCCCATCCTGACCTCCGATCTGTCGCCGATGCGGGAAGTGAGCGGGGGTGGCGCGCTGCTGGTCGATCCCAGTGATGTCGTCTCGATCCGGGAGGGCATCCGCCGGCTGCTGGATGAGGAATCCCTCCGCACGAGACTGGTGGAACAAGGTTTCCGGAATCTGAACGCCTACCGTCCCGAGGTCGTCGCGGGCCAATACGCCGAACTCTACGGGGAACTCGCCGGCGGCGAAAATTTTCCGGAGGCAGAGCGATCGACCCGCCTGGAACCTTGAAGCTGGGATCCTGATCGCACTCGGATTGCATTCACGACCGAGCTGACACCAAGCCCTCGTCCCGGCGCTCTGCGTCGGTGTGAACACCCTGGACCACGAAACATGTGCGGAATTGCAGGCACCTTTGGTTCCATCGCGCCGGCTCCCGAGTCGTGGCTTCCGCTGCTCCGGCACCGCGGGCCGGACGGAGAAGGCCACTGGACCAGTCCCACCGGTGGGGCGGCCCTGGCCCACACCCGCCTCGCCATCATCGATCCCCTGCCCGAGGCCGCGCAGCCGATGGCCTCGAGGAATGGTCCGTGGCACCTCGTCTTCAATGGAGAACTCTACAATTACGCCGAGATCCGGGAAAAACTCCTGGCGGAAGGTGTCGCTTTTTCCACCCGATCCGACACCGAGGTCGTGTTGGAGGCTCTGGGACACTGGGGAGCCGAGGCGATCTCGCACTTTGCCGGCATGTTCGCCTTCGCCTTCTGGGATGAATCGCTCCAGCGCGGCATCCTCGCCCGCGATCCCTTCGGCATCAAGCCCCTCTATCTTCGGCCTGCCGAAGTCGGCCATTCCCTCGTTTTCGCCTCGGAAACCCGAGCTATCCGGCATTTTTTTTCCGGCTCGCCAGACCCACGAACCGCCACCGATCACCTGACCTGGGGAACCCCACGAGAACCGGGTACGATCGATCGAGACATCCGTTGCCTGCCCGCAGGCCACGTCCTGGAGTGGAGCGCCGGGAAAGCGGAAACCCGGGCTTACTGGCAGATTCGTTTCCCGAATCTTGAAACGGGGGCCGGAAGATCTGACACCTGGAGCTCCGGAAGGTGGGTATCGTCCACGCGGGAAGCCCTCCTCGAATCGATCGAGCGTCATCTCGTCAGCGACGTGCCCCTCGGCCTGTTCCTCAGCGGCGGTGTCGATTCGACCGCCGTGCTCGCCTTGAGCCGGGAGGTCCTGGGGGCCGGCGCAGAGATCCGGACCTTCTCCATCGGATTCGAGGAGCCCGAGTACGACGAATCGTCGATCGCCCGCCGCACCGCCGACGTTTTTGGC
>CAZLUZ010000141.1:0-13356 GCA_964562825.1 uncultured Akkermansia sp. | reverse complement strand
CGAACCGAGAGCTGGAAATTGCTGACCGCCCAGGTTTCTCCCCCGTCGTAGCTTTTGCTCACGTCGCACCATTCCAGGGTGGGAGTGGCATCGGATGGGCTCATGGAGATCGATGGGGCCAAGTCATCCCTCAGCTGGTCGCCTCGCACACCGGCCAGATGGTGAGTTGGTCGACACAGACGCGGCGAGGCAGTCGCATGCAGGTTACGGCGAGTTCGGCGAGATCGGAGGGCTGGATACGGTCTTCCCGGGGCCAGGGCAGCGAATCCTCGCCTCCCGCGAGGGTGGACCAGGCTGTGTTCACCGCGGCGGGACAGAGGCAGTGGACCCGGATGCCATCCTCGCGCACTTCCTCGTAGAGCGACCGGGAGAAACCGAGGGTGCCAAACTTCGCCGCGACGTAGGTGGCGTAGTCGGCAAAGGGCAGGATGGAGCAAACCGAGCCCACATTGAGGATGAAACCGCTCCGTTGTTCCCGCATCACCGGGACCACGGCGCGGCTCCCGTAGATCACCCCTTTCAGGTTGACGTCGATCTGGAGATCGATCTCATCCTCGGAGGTCTCGTGGAGGGGTTTGGCCACCGCGTTTCCGGCGTTGTTGATCATCACGTCCACCCGACCGAATCGCTCCCGAGCCGCGGCCACGAGTTGCTCGCACTCGGGGTAGCGTGCGACGTCGGTGGGCACGGTGAGGGACGGAACGTCCGGCCCGAGTTTCTCCCTCAACTCCTCCAGCTTTTCCGCCCGTCGTGCCGCCAGCACCAGAGACATGCCCTCGGCGGCGAAACGCTCCGCCATGCCCCAGCCGATGCCTGAGGAAGCACCCGTGATGATGGCCACCTGGCCCTGCAGTTCTTCTCTTTCGCTCATATGGTGCCGGTTTCTTGCTTGGAAACGAGGCTGCGCCGCGCCACCAGGGCCTCGGCACCGCCCGCATCGAAGAGATCTGCCGCGTCCCGTGCGGGATTCGTCCTGCGCCGGAGGCGGTCGATCAGGGGGAGGAGATAGCGCTCCTCGTCCCGGCCGCGCCTTTCCAGACCCAGCCGGGCCACGGTGAGCATTTCGTCGATCATGCCGGCGACGGGGCGTGTCCCCACCCTGGCGGAAAACCCCCGCCGGTAGGCATCGGGCCGGGCCGCGATGAGATCGTCCCAACAGTAGGGGGCGAGCGCCTCCATCGCCTCCGGCGCGGCCGCGGCCAGACCCGCGGTGAGAGCCGTGGGGGCGAGCAGTTCGCCGGGCGGCTGCTGGTCGTTGACCCGGTTTTCCACGGTGAAATAGCGGGAGAGTCGCGCGTTGAACCAGTAACAGGAATTGTGCAGATCGAGATCGCCCGCCTCGGGTTCGATCTCGACGGTCTCGCCATCCAGGGTGCGCGCGGTGTAGCGGTCCGACGCGAGGAATTCCCTGAGGGTGGGTGTTCGGTCGAAGACGAGAGGCTGCTCCTTCCGTTTCACGTAGAGCAGGTCGAGGTCGGCGATGGCCTCGGCGTAATCCTCCAGTCCATCGAAGGGTTTTCCCGGTAGCCCGACCCGGCCACGCGCCGGGGCCCACCAGTCCCAGAATGCCTCACTGACGGCATGATGGGATGAATCGACCTCTCCCTGCCAGACCCTGGCATTTCCGTTCAACGCAATCTGAGCGGGCGCGAAGCCGTTGAAAATGTTGATCGCATCGATGGCCCGCTCGGGAGGAAGCGAAACGTGAACGTGGGACCCGGCGTTCACCGTAAAGAGGTCCATGTCGTCCCCGTCGTCTTCCGCGATGCGATCGTTCGAGTTGAAAATATCACCCCAGACGCTGGCTCGCTTCTTCTTCACCTTCAGCTCGGACGAGGGCGGGGTGAGCGGTTGCACCCCGCATCCGATAAAATGTAGCCCGGTCGACTCGGAGTAACGCGCGAGATCCTCCCGCACCGCGGTGAGCATCCGATCGATCTCGTGGAGGTCCGCCGCATGCGCCAGCGAGAATTCCGTCTTGCAGTAGCCGGTTTCGGAAGAGGCCACCGTGTCATTCCTCGGTCCGGGCCGGGTGGCCCCGACGAGCCGCCCCCCCTCGGTCATCGGGTTCCAGCCGCACTGCTCGCCGAGAAAACGCCACAGCGCATCGACCTGCTCGCGCGAGGCGGCCCGCCCGTCCTCCCGGACCAGAGGCAGTTTCAGTTCCGAGCCCAGCCGAAACTCTTCGTGCCCCGCAAAGCGGGCCAGTCCGCGGGCGAATGGCTCGTGGACGGGTGAGTTTTCGTATGGTAACGGCATGGGTTGGATGGGTCAGTCGTCTTCCACCGGCCACTCGCCCATGGCGTGGCCGCGTCCGGTGATGACGTAGCGGGGGATGGTGAGGTCGTTGAGTCCGATCGGGCCCCGGGCGTGGAAGCGATCGGTCGAGATGCCGATCTCGGCGCCCAGTCCGAGTGAGGCGCCGTCGTCGAACATGGTGGAAGCGTTGATCAGCGTGACCGCGGAGTCGACCCTTTCGACGAAATCGAGGGCCCGGCTCTCGCTGTCGGTCACGATGCTGTCGGTGTGGTGGGAACCATGGCTCTCGATGTGGTCGATGGCCTCGTCGAGATCCTCCACCACGCGGATCGACAGGATAGGACCGAGATACTCCGTGTCCCAGTCCTCCGCGGAGGCGGATTCGATGCCGGAAAGAATTTCTCTGGTGCGGGCGCAGCCGCGCAGGGCGACACCTTCGCGCCGGAGAGCGTCGGCCACCCTGGGGAGGTGGGTGGCCGCCACATCGCGGTGGACGAGAAGGGTCTCCAGGGCATTGCATACCGAGGGGAGCAGGCACTTGCTGTCGGTGACGATTCGAACCGAGTCATGAAGCGGCGCCGAGGCGTCGAGGAACACATGGCAGATCCCGTCTTCGTGTTTCAGCACGGGGACCTTGGATTGCTCGCGAATCGAGCGGTCCATATCCTTGCCTCTCCTAGGCATGACGAGGTCGATCTCGCCCTCCAGCGTGAGCATCTCCGCCACCTGCTCGTGGGAACACTGGATCACCTGGATCGCTCCCCGGGGAATTCCGGCATCCTCCAGCGCGGCTTCCCACAATTCTGCCAGCACTTCGTTGGTGTTCGCCACCTCCGAGCCTCCGCGGAGGAGGCAGGCGTTGCCCGATTTCAGACAGAAGGCGCCGGCGTTAACCGTCACGTGGGGGCGCGACTCGTAGATCATGAGGATGAGACCGAGCGGGCTTCGCACCCTCTGGACATCGAGACCGCCCTCGGTGCGCCAAGCCTCGGCGGGCTGGCCCACCGGATCAGGGAGGTCGGCGATGGTGCGGAGCGCCTGCCGACGGGAATCGATCTTTTCATCGCCGAAACGGAGTCGGGCCACCGCGGCCTCGGGCAAGTCGCTCCGGCGGGCGCGCTCCAGGTCGGCTTCGTTGGCCTTCACGATCTCGGCCCTACGGGAGTCGAGCAGATCGTCGAGGAGGGAAAGGGCGTGGTTCTTGCAGGCGGTGTCCACCCGGGGAAGCACTCGGCTGGCTTCGCCCCCGGAGCGGACGGTTTCTTTGACGGAAAACACCCCACAGCCTTGAAGGAGCGACGGGAATGTCAATGGACGATTTCGTTTTCGTGGCCACGGGGAGGCCCCGAGGCGCTTTCTTCCGCTTTTCTGCGACGTTGCAGGACCTTGCTCCCGATGCGGAGAGTGATCTCCAGTTCATCGACCCGGCGAAAGGGGAGTCGTTCCCGCTGGAGGTCCAGTCGTTCCCAGTCGAGATCGAACACATTTTGATCCGGCCGGTAGCGGGGTAGCCGACCCAGAAGTTGCCCGTCGGGACCGGCGAGATGAGAACCCCCGGTGAAGCGGAGATCCCCCTCCGGTCCCGCCAGGTTGGCGCAGGCCACATACATGGAGAGGGTGAGGGCATGCGTCTGGTTGAGTCGCTCCCAGGCGGCCATGGTATCAAAATCCGCATCCAGGCCGCCCTCCGGACTGGCGGTGAGCACGAGCAGGAGATCGGCTCCCTCGTGGGCGAGAAGGTAGGCCAGCGACGGGTGCCAGGCATCCGCGCAGATGAGCATGGCCATCCGACCCCAGGGGGTGTCGAAGGAGTCGACGACGTGGCCGGGATCAAATCGCTCGCCCTCGTCGAACATTCCGTAGCTGGGAAGGTAGACCTTGCGGTGGACGTGCCAGATCTCCCCGGCATAAAGCAGGGCCGCGCTGTTGAAACAGGAGTTGTTGTGGCCCGCCTCGGCAAAACCGACCACCAGGGCGATGCGTCGCGAACACTCCAGCAGAGGGTCCCAGACCGGGTCCTGCAGGGAGACGGCGTGCTCGCGGGTGAGGCGGGGATTCACCGAGTAGCCGGTCAGGGACAGCTCGGGGCAGAGCAGCATGTTGGCACCGGCGGCATGGGCCCGATCGGCCTCGCCCGAGATCAGCGCGGCGTTGTGATGCGGCTCGCCTGTCCGGCAGGCGAACTGGGCCATCGAGAGGCGAAGATTCTGCCGCTGCTTCAGCGGGGAAAGATGGAGAGAAGAATCGGATAACATAGCGGTGCAGGCGGGCACCCGGGCAGCATGATGGGTGCCATGATGGAAAAGGGGAACGGACGACTCCGGCGCTTCAGCTGGCGGGAGATATCTCCGCTCGCTCCGCGATGTGTCGAACCAGGGCCGCTCCGAAAGCGGGCAGATCGGGCGGGCGCCGGGCGGATATGATGTGACCATCCTCGACGACCTCGCGGTCCACCCAGGTTGCACCCGCATTGACCAGATCATCCCGGATCCCCGGAGTGCTGGTGACGGTCCGCCCCTTCATGATGCCCGCGGAGATGGGAATCCAGCCGGCGTGACAGATCATGCCGATGAGCTTTTTCGCCCGGTCGAACTCGCGGGTCAACTCGAGTACCTTGGGATTGCGGCGCAGTCGGTCCGGCATGAACCCTCCCGGGATGATGAGACAGTCGAACTCGTCGGCGACGATATCGTCGATGAGCGCCTCGGCCCGGCAGGGATAACCGTTTTTCCCCCGGAAAACATCGGTGGTTTCGCCGGCGATCACCGTCTCCACCCCGATCTCCTGCAGCCGATAAAGGGGGTACCAGAGTTCGAGATCTTCGTAAATCTCGCCAACGAAAAAGAGGGCGCGTGGCTTCGGTGTGGGCATACCCTTCCTTGAACCCGATGCCTCCGTGGGTCAATGCCCGGCTCGGAACGGGACGCGGTTTTCCGCTGGGCGGAAGAGAAGGCGCCGGGTAAGCCGGCTCTGGCTCAGGGGTTTCCCAGTCGCCGGAGCTCGATTTTGCGGAAGGCCGAGCGGCTCAGGAAGTTGGCGATCCCCAGAGGCACACACTGGTCGATGGGTCCGGGACGAAGAGAGATCCTCCTGCCCTCGAGCGCGACGTCAAAAACCTCGTGGTCATCGATCCAGGCCCGGATCCGGCTGTCGGTTACGCGAAGCCGGAGCCGATACCATCGCCCGTTCTCGAAGATCATGGAGCTGCTGGTCTCGTTGAGCGACGCATCCTCCCCGTCGATGCTGGACAGCCCCACCACCACTCCGCCCCAGCCACCGCAGATAAACGTGGCGTGACTCTCCTTGACCGGGAAGGTCAGACCGCAGAGGAAATCGTCGCCGTAATGCTTTTTGACCTCCAGGGAAATCTCGTAGTTCGATTTCGGCGGAGCCTCGCCGGTCCAGACGATCCCGGTGAGAGGCGTCCCGTTCTCCAGGGTCAGGCAGCCGTCGAAGGAGACGTGGACGTCGCCCGCGCCTCCGAAGGGGATCGCGGTCCAGTCGCCCAGATTATCCCCATCGAACAGGGACAGGACGTTCCCCTCTTCTGGCTCGGCAGCATGGCTCAGCGACACGGTCGCGGCGGCGACCCCGACCAAGAGAAAGAAAGCGAACTTCCCGAGATTAGTTTTCATACTTTGCTTGGATTTTTCCGATCAATTTTTGTTATGCGCACACCCCGTGAACAGGGATGCCGCCTTGCTTGACAGCGATGACTCGCTCGATTAGGCCTAACATATCAGTTAACGTCGCATCCAAATCAATCCCAGAGAAATAGATCATGAGTGAAAAGAAAGAGTCGTCGGTGCAGTACAAGGGTGAAGTGAAGGAAGCCCCAGGTAAGCCGGAACTCCAATCCCGCCGGGAGCTTCTGACCCGCGGAGCACTGGCCGGAGCCGGTCTGACCATTCTGCCCAGCGGGACCCTGTTTGGGCAGAACACGCCGAACAATCGCCTCAACGTCGCCCTGATCGGGGTGGGCGGTCGAGGGCGCGCCCACTACTCGACCCTGGAGGACGAAAATGTCGTGGCGCTCTGCGACGTCGATCAGGTGAAGATGAAGCCCGGGGTAGAGAAATTTCCCAAGGCAAAAATATACAGCGACTGGCGCAAGTGCCTGGACCATCCCGGGCTCGACGCCATTCTCTGTTGCACTACCGATTTCACCCACGCCTTCATCTCAAACTGGGCGCTGGCCCGCGACCTCCATATCTACATGGAGAAGCCGCTGGCCATCACCGTGCACGAGGCGCGCACGGTGCGGGATTCCTACCTGCCCAAGCAGGACAAACTGGCAACGCAGGTCGGTATGCAACGGCACGCCAATCCCAACTTCAACCGCCTTCAGGAAATGGTGAGGGACGGCGTCATCGGTGATCTCAAAGAAGCCTACGCCTGGGGCAATCGCCAGATTCCCCGCCCCGGGTATCTTCCCCCGGCAGGACCTCCCCCGGAGACGCTCGACTGGGACCTCTGGCTGGGACCCTCGCCTTATCACCCCTACAACCCGAGCTACATCTCCGACCGGGCGGGTTGTCTGGAATGGAACATGTACTGGGATTTCGGTATCGGCCAGATGGGCGACATGGGCAGTCACACCATGGACCTCGCCTGGAAGGTGATTGACGCGGAACTGCCCACCTCCATCGTCTCGAAATCGCCCGAGGAATTCAATCCCGAGGTGACTCCGGTGGAACTGACTTCCTCCTTCGAGTTCCCCGCCAACGACTGGCGCGACAAGATCCGCGTTACCTGGTTCCAGGGCGGTGCCATGCCGAAATCTCCTTCGAACTGGATCGATCTGGACAAGATCGGTCACGGAGTGATGTTCAAGGGAACGAAGGGTTTTATCGTGGCCGATTTTGGCAGCCGTCTTCTCATCCCATTTGGCGATACCGCGGACCTCACCTACTACCAGCCTCGCTCCGAGGATGAGATCCTCCCCGACGTCGGTAATTTCCAGAAACAGTGGACGACCGCCTGCAAAAACGGAAGGCCCGCGGACACGGCCTGCAATTTCAAATACAGCGCCGACATGATCGAAACGATGTGCCTGGGTCTCGTCGCCTTCCGCGCGGGAACCAAGATCGAGTATGATCCCCGGGCCGGTCGAATCACCAACAACGAGAAGGCCAACGCCTATCTGACCAAACCTTATCGCGAAGGCTGGTCCCTGGTTGGCTAAACCCGAAAACAGAGCTGGCGGCAAATGGGACGCCCTCCCGCCGCTTTCTCGCTGAACCTTCCCGCCCGCGTCACGGTCCTGGAGCCGCGGCGCGGGCTTTTTTTTGCGGGGAGATTCAGTTTCTGATCATGTTTATCCGGATCAAGCTGCGAAATTCCGGAGTCAGCGCTCCCTGGTAGCGCCCCTCCTCGGCCACCCTTAGACCGACCGGTTTCGCATCAGACTCGACGATCTCTTTATCCACGTCCGCCTGGTCCGCCAGGTAGTTCGCCAGGTTTTCCCCTCTCTTCCGGGCAGTTTCGGTCGTCTCCTCGTGATAGTGGTAGGTTAGCGAGACCTTTTCGTGTTTCGCCAATGCCAGGTAGCGCCCCAACCGGTTCAGAGTGGGTTGCGCGTAGGAGTTTACCGAGTTTTCGGCTTCGCCGAAGAGATCACCTGCCTCGTAGGTGACGACGGCTCTTCCTCCGCTGACCGCTATTCCCAACTCTTTCTCCATTCTCGTGAGTTGACGTTGCCTCGCGACGTCGACAACCGGGGATTCGATGGGGCCTCCTCCGGGCTCGACGTCCGCGATGATGTCCACGGCCTCTTCGGCCGGATCGGTCCCCTCATCGAAGGCCGGGAGAAAGAGAGAAAGGTCTTCACCTGAAACCGGTCGAACGATCCGGACGCCGGAATCATCGGTGGGTTCTTCGCGGGTTTGCCCGGAGACACCGCTTTCATCCTCGGGCGTCATGGGGGTGCCCTCGATTTCCCCATCCCGGTCCGAGATCTGAACCCCTCCGGGACCACTCTCAATGACAACCGAGTCCTGTCCGGCGAGAAACGCGGTCAGGGAGAGAGCGGCAATCGCGGTGAGGCCGAGAACCGGGATCCTCGTGGCGGGAGTGAGGTATCGATAGTTCATCATAAGGGTTCGAGGAGCAGAGGCCATACCGAACCGACCGCGACCGTCGTGGAGCGGCCGGGCCCGATCCGGCGCGGGGAGTGCGACCTCCGTTTCTTGCACATTGCCGGGCCAGGTCTTGTATTCTGCCCGCCCATCGGCGTGGGGCGCTCGGCATCGGGACTGGACAAGTGCCCTCCATCCGCCATTTTGCCGGAATGAAGACAACCCCCTTCCGATTTTTTTTTCCCATCCTTTTGTTCCTTCTGTCTGCTGCGTCTGGTTTGGCGACCGATTCCGCAACCAACTGGGGGCACTGGCGCGGCCCCTCGGGTAACGGCACCTCCACCACCGCCCAGCCTCCCACGGAATGGAGTGACACCGAGAACGTGAAGTGGAAGGTGGAAGTCCCTGGAAGGGGTTCGGGATCACCCGTGATCTGGGAAGACCGGGTCTTTGTGGTGTCCGCCGTTCCGGTGAGTGAGGATGCCGCGACCCGCCGACTCCCCGAGCTGAGTTTCCGACTTTACTGCTTCGACCGCGACTCGGGCGCCCTGCGCTGGGAACGAACCGCCACGGTGGCCGTGCCCCACGAGGGTACTCACGAGACCAATGGCTTTGCCTCGGCCTCGCCCTGCACCGACGGCGAGCGGGTTTATGCCCACTTCGGCTCGCGGGGGCTTTACTGCTATGACCTGGAGGGCAACCTGATCTGGAGCCGGGACGATTTTGGCAACATGTCCACCCGGGCCACCTTCGGGGAGGGCAGTTCTCCCACCCTGATCGACGGGCAGATCATCGTGCCCTGGGATCACGAGGGGGATTCGGCGCTCTACTCGATCGATGCGGCGACCGGTGAAACCCGATGGAAGGTCGACCGCGACGAACCGACCTGCTGGGCCACGCCCCTGATCGTGGAGACCGCCGAGGGAAAGCAGGTCATCATGAACGGAGAGAACAAGGCTCGCGGCTACGACCTCGAGACGGGCGAGGAACTCTGGCGTTGTGGGGGGCAAACCACCCGGCCTGTGGCGAGTCCGGTCCACGAGGACGGCATCGTCTTCATCGGCAGCGGCTTTCGGGGATCGTTTCTCGGAGCTTTCCGTCTCGATGGCCGCGGCGATATCGAGGGCACCGATCATGTGGTCTGGACAACCAAGGACGACACCCCGGACATTGCCTCACCGCTGCTGACCAACGGGAGGCTCTATTTCCACAAGGGCAAGTCGGGCATCCTCAGCTGTCTCGACGCGAAGACGGGAGACAAGCTCTTCGGTCCGGAACGGATCCCCGGAGTGACGAGCACCTATGCCTCGCCTGTCGCCGCCGGGGGCCACATTTACCTGACCGGGCGGAGCGGCTCCACCACGGTGATCCGGGACGCACCGGAACTCGAGATCGTGGCGACCAATTCCGTGGGCGAAACCGTGGACGCCACCCCGGCACCGGTCGACGACCAGTTGTTCATCCGGGGCGAACGCCACCTCTTCTGTATCGAGGACTAGGATCGCCGGGCCAGCGGGCTCTGGGTGGCTCGTTTCGATGATTCTGCGGGTTTTCTGCCGGCAGCTTCATTGGCTGTTGCCCGGTGCGACGCCAGCCGGTATGGATGGCCCATGCAGGTGATCAAGGTGAAATACGCCATCTGGGCAAAAGACATGGACCGGGCCCTCCGTTTCTACGAACAGCTTTTCGGGGGTCAGGTCACTCTCCGCACCGATGTCTGGAGCGAGATCGAGGTCTGCGGGGCCACCATCGGAATTCATGCGGATGGCGAAAACGAGCGAACCTGGACGGGACTCTCCTTTCAGTTGGACGACCTCCGCGAGGGCATTCGCCGGCTCGAGGAATGTGGCGGAGCCTTGACCCGCGAACCGGTGGACACCGAAGAAGACCCTCTCCACCTCGCCATGTGCCTCGATCCCGAGGGGAACGAGTTCATGATGACACAGAAGCGGGAACGACCAGCGTGATCGCCAGCCAGATGCCGGCGATCAGGATGCAGGTGCCAAAGACGATGAGCGCGATCGCCGCGCCATGGCTGATCCAACGGCACCAGTCCGACGAGGCGTTGCGTTTCACCATGTGCAGAATCTGGTTGACCACCAGCCAGAAGCTCATCGTTCCCGCGGCGACTAGAATGGAGAATTCGATGTCCGAGACGACGTCGAGTTCTCCCTTGAGGATTTTGAAGGTGGTCAGGATGATGGCGAAGGTGGCGAAAGGCACCGGGTTGAACAGCGTCATGGCGAAACTGCTGGTGAAATCGCCGAGATAGACCGAAGTGAGCCGGGTGGGTTTGTCTTCGCTCTGGTGGGCACTGAGTCCTCGCCAACCCATGTAGATCAGGGCGGCTCCCGCGACGATCTCGAGGGGGCAACGCCATTCTTCGAGGAGGCCACTGACCCATTTCATGCCGAAGAGCACGCAGAAAGCGATAATGCCGTAGGCCAGAGCCATGCCCAGGGCGGTGACGAGGCCGCGCCTGCGATCCTGGTAGGCGTTTTTCTTGAGACAGAGCAAGCCCACCGGACCGATTGGTGACGCGAGAAGCACTCCGAGAAAAAAAGCCTTGATGGCGATCGGCCAGGTCATGGGCAACAAACGCGGGGAAACCGACTGGACCCGGACATCCCCCCAGGGTGGCTCATACTAGGACAAGCCTGCCAAATGTAAAAAGGAATGTGCGACTGGCGGTGACGCCGCTTTCGCCCGGAGCGTGCAGCGTATCAGGGTGGGGTTTCCCGGTCCAGTCCGTGGATCATCCGATACCAGCGGGGCAGCAGCAACACGGCCACCAGCATGTTGATGAGAATTCCGGTGGCGCAGAGGATGCCCAGGCTGGACAGCCCGTGGGCCGAGGAGAGCGCCAGCGAACCGAACCCGATGGCGGAAGACGTGCCGCAAAAGAGGAGGGCTCGGGAAATGCCGTGGCCGACCCGGAGCAAATCGCCGCCCGTCCGGCGCAGCGCGAAGATCATGTGGATCCCGAAATCGATGCCGGTCCCGAAAAGGAGGGGCAACCCGCAAAGGTTGAAGGAATTGAGTTCGAGCGGCGTCCAGAGCAACACCAGCAGCATGGCACACCCCGCGACGCTCCCTCCGCCCACGGCGACCAACCAGTCGCGCCAGTTCCGAAACACGAGGGCGAGCATCGCGGTGAGCCCCCCGAGCATGGGGAGGAAAAACCGGTTCACATCCCCCTTGATGCGCTCATTCAGGGCCCGCCCCAGCGATCGCAGGCTGGCGGCGGCGGCGTGTTCTCCGCAGACCCGCGAAATCCAGGTGAGATCGGAAGAGGCGGGGGAGGTCACCGAAGCCAGAGCGGCGAACGCTCCGTCCGCCCGATGAAAAAGACGTCCCACCGTCCATACCGCGAAATCTCCCGACGGCATGGCGAAGGGCTCCCGATCCAGTTGGTCCAGCGATTCCTCCCAGGTGTCGAGCACGGTCCGAGTCAGGGCCGCTCCCTCTGCGGAGAATCCCGCCCCGTCGATCTCGGCGAGCAGGCGGGCCCGGTCCTTCACCATGCCCGCCAGGTGGTCGCGGTTGGCCCGCTGGTTTTCCGGGTGAGGCAGCACGGCCAGCGGCAGCACGAAATCCGAAACCCCGCCGGTGGCCAGCTCGTCCTCCAGCAGCTCTCCGCTTCGCTCCACCTCCGTGAGGAGGCCCTCCATCGATTCCGCCCGAATGACCAGGGGAATGGGAGAAGTCTCGCCGCGCAGGGTCTCCTGCATCTCCCGCCAGGCCTCCATCGACGGACTCGATCGGATGCGGAAAGGGTGAAACTGAGGAGCGAGTTCGGGGATATCCCGCACCAGGACCGAACCCGCGGCGAGAAGGGGAATCCCGAAGGCGAGACAGAGCGAGGCCAGTGGAGGGATCGTTCGGGAGGCGCGTGCCGGGGCCGGCCGCGGAGGCTCCTCCCGGGCAAACCGCACCGCGATCGGCGCATAGCCCAGGAGCATGACCACGGCTCCGATGGAGATCCCGATGGCGACGAGATTCCCCATCTCGGAGATTCCCGGAAGCGAACTGAAGTTCAGCGAGAGAAACACCAACGCCGTGGTCAGGGCCGCCCAGAAAATGGAGGGCCCCACCTTTGCGCGGAGCTTTCTCGTGGAGGATGGCTCGACCCGGGCCTCCCGGTAGAGCACGATCCCGTAGTCGACCGCCAGACCAATAAGGATGGCGGCGAAGCCGGCGCTCATCACACTGATATCGCCGAAAAACCATCCTCCGGCGTTCAGGGTGACCACGAGGACGAGACACAGCGCGGCGACCAACCACCCCAGGGGCTGGGACTGGCGGTGCATGATCCAGAACAACAGGGAAATCAGCGCCATGGTGACGATCACCGAAAGAATCATGTCTTTCTCCATTTCCCGTCCCACTTCGGCCATGAAGGCGGGAGTCCCGGTGAGGCCGATGCGAAGGGCTTGGGCGCGATCTTCCCCTGATTGCCATCGATCGACGAGACCTCTCATTTCTTCCAGCCAATCGGATGCGGCCCGGTAATCCGAAAAATCGACATTGGCTCCCTCGACAAAGAACAGTCGGAAGGTGCCGTCGTCCGAGGCCATGGCATCGGCTCGCGAGGCGTCCATCTTCCTGATGGAATCGGGCAGCTTCGACAGCCCGAGGGGGTCGTAGCTGGTCACGAGGACGCCCCCGTCGAACAGTCCGTCCTCGATCCGCATCATCGCTTCGGCGACGGTCTCGGCCGATCGCGGTTCGGCGAGCCGGCTGGCCAGGGCGGCGCCGTCGCCGGGGGGGGCGTTGAGCCAGCGCCAGGCAATCAGGCTGCCCCCCTCCAGAGCGAGGCGGTCCAGGGGCAATTCCTCGTGCACCGCGGAGACCAGGTCGGTTCGCCGCCGCAACTCCGCGGCGAGACCCCGCGCCCGCTTTGCCGTCAGGTTGGCGTCGGAAGAAGACACCGTGATGACGAGTTGACTGTCCCGGCTGAAATAACGGTTCAGCCAGTCCATGCCCCGCACCTCCACCAGGTCCCGCGGGAGCAACTCGT
>CAZLUZ010000140.1:0-13619 GCA_964562825.1 uncultured Akkermansia sp. | reverse complement strand
ACCGTGGCCGATGACCAGGGTATCTCGCCGGTGCACCTCCGCGCCTACCTGTCGGCGGCGGATGCCGCCATCGACGAGGCCCTGCAACTCGGCCCGAAGCCGAACTCCGAACCGCGGGTGATCGACTATCGCAACCACTCATACGTCCGGATGTGGTTCGAGCGAGAGCTTCGGCAAGGCGGCAATACCGTGAAGAGAACCGACGATGCGTTCGTAACTTACGACAGCCGTCTTCACACGACTCGCACCGACAACATGAACATCCGCTTCCCGGTGGCCGGCCGCTATCGAATCGCGGCTGACGCGTATGCCTACGAGGCGAAGACGCCGGTCACCTTCTGCATCTACCGAGGCAACGACCGTGCCGGGAACGCCGAACTGATTGCAACCTGGCAGCTCGATCCGGGACAACCGCGACAGGTCGAAGTCGAAGCCTTCTTCACCCCCGAGGATTACTTCTACCTCGCTCCTGCGGATCTCGACGAGATGTCGGACGGTCGTTCCTTCTGGAACTTCGGAGCCCGGGACTACCCCGGCGAAGGACTCGCGATTCGTCACCTGACCTTGGAAGGGCCGCTCGAAAAACAGTGGCCGCCGGAACGAACTCGGAACCTGCTCGGCGAGGTCGATTATCGAACCGGAAAGGGAGGGAAGCATGAGATCATCTTCAACGACGAACCTTCCGCACGAATCGCGAATGTCGTCAGCCGGATCGGCCCCCTGGCTTTTCGGAGACCTCTCGAAGACACGGAACCTGAGCGCTGGGCCGCGCTCGCGGAGCCAGCATTAGAAGACGGGCGCCCCTTCGAGGATGCCCTGCGAGTCGTCCTGCGTGCCATGTTCAGTTCCCCCAGTTGCTCTACCACCGAGCCGATCCGGGTCCGCTCGACGAATATGCCCTCGCGACACGGCTTTCCTATTTCCTCTGGAAGAGCCTCCCGGATAACCAACTCTTTCACCTCGCCTCCGAAGGCCGGTTGAGCGATCCGGCAGTCCTTCGATCGGAAACGGATCGCCAGCCATTCGACTCGCCACATCTCTTCGCCTTTTTTGCCGGGCTCCTCTCAGAGGGATCGCTCCGAATCCTGCAATCCCGCAAGACCAGGATCGATGAGGATGACAGCTTCGGACTCCTCCTGAGGACCGCTTCCGCCGATGTTATCGGAAGCGTCACCGTCGAATCCGGGGAGGCGGCATGAAAGCCACTTATCCGGAGAACCGCTGCCTCAGCAGCTTGCGCGAAACCGGAAGGCAACCGTGGAGCCGGGGTGCCGTCGCCAAGCTCTGGGACGGTCGCAGGGTGGCGCCTATCCTCGATTTCGATCTCCCCGAATTCCACCGATTCCGGAGCGATCATTCGGATCGAATCTCGATCTCCGGAGTCCAGGAAAAAGTCTCCGTCCGCATCGAGAAAGGCAAACTCGTGCCTACCGAGTCGGACGGCCAGTATATCCTCAAGCCTGTTCCCTCGATGCCTTCGCTGGAATCCCGGGAGGAAGTGCCGGCCAACGAGGATGCCTCCATGCAGATCGCGGCCCAGCATTTCGGAATCGAAGTGCCTCCCAACGGGATCGTATTTTTCAAGGAAGGGTCACCCGCCACCATCGTGAAACGTTTCGACCGGAATCCCGCCACCGGCGAGAAGCGGCGGCAGGAAGATTTTTGCCAGTTGTCGAACCGCACCCGCGAGACCCATGGGACGAACTACAAGTACGAAGGCAGCTACGAGGAACTCGGGCGTATCCCTAAACAATATTGCGCAGCCTACGCCATCGAGATCGAGAAACTGTTTCGTCTCATCGTCTTCAACTACGCTATCGGAAATGGTGACGCGCACTTCAAAAATTTCTCCCTCGTCCCGACGCCTCTGGGCGACTTCGTTCTCAGCCCGGCCTACGACCTTCTCAACACGAAGCTCCACCTGCCGACCGAAAGCTCGACCGCATTGGATTTCTTCGGGGACGATTTCGAGACGGAGGCGTTTCGCCAGAATGGTTTCTTTTCGGGGGCTGACTTTCTCGAACTCGCGAAGCGGTTTGGCCTGAAGCCGGATCGCGCGGTGAAGCTCCTGCGCTCCCTGGCCTCCTTCCCGGACAAAGCGAATGGCCCGGTGCGCGTATCGCTTCTCTCCGAAGCCGCACAAGAGAGGTACACGGCCGTGGTCCGCGACCGCACTCGGGCCGTTCTCATGGGACTTTGAAGCGGCGCCGCATCAGATTGCTCCCATCGTGGCCTCCGTCTCTCAAAAGCAATCGAAAGACCACGAGGGCAGGTTGGCCCCACATGGCTTGAGGGGCTGACCTGGCCCCTGGGCCGCGAAAGAGGAGGATTTCGCGCTCGATCCCGCGATCTGTCGGATTCAGGATGGCGACATCGACCTCATGAAAACGCTCCCGATTTTTCTCCTTCTGTTCGTTGCCAGCACCGCCCTGGGCGATTCGGCTCGCCCCAATCTGATCTTTCTCTTCACCGACGACCAGCGGGACGGCACCTTCGGGGCGATGGGACATCCCTTCGTCGAGACACCCCACGTCGACGCCCTGCTCGCCGAATCGGTGCGCTTCACCAACTGCTATACGGCCGAGCCGGTCTGCGCCCCGAGCCGGGTTTCCGTCTTCACCGGCATGCACGAGCGGGTCCACGGGATCGGGTTCACCTCCGCCTACCAACTCACCGAGGCGCAGTGGGAGCGGAGCTATCCCGCCCTGCTCCGCAAGGCGGGCTACCACACCGGATTCGTGGGCAAATTCGGGGTCGAATACTATACCTTCCGAGGGCGCGCGGAGGAGAAGTTCGATTACTGGTGGGGGCACGACGGGTGGACCCGGTTCCTCCCCAAGAGCGTCACATCGGAAAGCACGCTGCCCTACCACCGGGCGGACGAGGACATCATTACCCCGATCATGGGGGAGGCCATGAGCGAATTTCTCGAAACCCGACCGGTGGACCGTCCCTTCTGTTTATCGGTGAGTTTCAACGTTCCCCACGGTTCCCAGACCACCAGCATGTATCCGGACTATCGGGAATGGCGGAAGATGACGCGCCCGGCCAACGAGAATCCGGCTCTGCGGGGGACGAGGTTCTACGACGGGCTGTACCGGGATATCGGCATCGCCATCCCCGAAGCGACGGGCACGGATCCCTACCAATTCATCCCGCGATTCATCCTCGACCAGGACGCGGGTCGACGCAATCAGACCTATCCCTACTCCTACAGTCGCTCCACCGCCCTGGAGCACCACATCCGTTACTACCAGACGATCAGCGGGCTGGACCACGTCATCGGCGGTCTGCGGCGCGATCTGGAGAAGCGCGGTCTCGATGAAAGCACCATCATCCTCTTCGGCAGCGACCACGGTCTGCTCATGGGCGAGTATGGCATGGGAGGGAAGTCCCTGCTCTACGATCTCGCCTCGAAGATTCCCTGCTTTCTGCACGATCCGGCGATTCCCGGAGAGCGGCGGGGTCTGGAGATGGACGAACTCGTCTCCAGTCTCGATTTCCCGGTGACGCTGCTCGACTATGCCGGAGTGGAGCCGCCCGAGTTCATGGATGGCCGCAGTCTCCGCCCGCTGGTCTGGGGCGAGGAAGTGGCGTGGCGCCGGGAACTTTTCCTGGAGAGTCTATATACCGGCCGGGACAACCCCTTTCAGGAGGGCATCCGGGAGGGACGATGGAAATACATCCGGATGTTCGATGGGAGGAAAGACCGCTACGAGGAATCCGACGTCGACTTTGCCGGGCGTGAACCGGAGTTCGAGATGCTCTTCGATCTGGCGAGCGACCCCGGGGAGACCGAGAATTTGGTCGAGGCGATGGAGGGCGAGGAGTTGCTCGACCGGTTGCGCGTCAGGGTGGCGGATTGGTCGATCGATCTGAACCGGCGCCGCGAGGCTTTCAGAAAGGTCGTCCCGGTGGCAGAGCGTTGAGGCTGGAGGCTGGAGGCTGGAGGTTGGAGGTTGGAGGCTGGAGGCTAGAGGCTGGAGGTTGGAGACTGAATACTGAATACTGATTGATCACTGATTATGATTACTGATTACTGATTACTGATCCCCGACGCGTCAGGATCGCAGTGGCGTCGTGAATCATCAGGTAAATGCAGGGCACCAGGATCAGGGTGATCACGGTCGCGAAAAGAATGCCGAAACTCAATGACACCGCCATGGGAATGAGGAACCGGGCCTGCAGGTCGGTCTCGAGCAGCATCGGAGTCAGGCCGGCAAAAGTCGTCATCGAGGTCAGCAGGATAGGCCGAAAACGGGCCGCACCCGCCTCCCAGGCGGCGCGAAGCGGGTCGTGTCCCGATTTCCTTTCCCGGTTCACGTAGTCGACCAGCACGAGGCTGTCGTTCACCACCACCCCGGCCAGGGCGACGATACCGCACAGGCTCATGATGCTCAGATTGTAGCCCATGATGATGTGACCAATGATGGCCCCGATGAGTCCGAAGGGGATCACCGACATGATGATCATGGGTTGGATGTAGGACTTCAGGGGGATGGCCATGAGGATATACATGCCGATCAGGGCGAGGACGAACTTCTGCATCATCTCGGCGATCGATTCGTTCTGGTCCTTCTGTTCCCCCTCGAAGCTGATCTGCAGGCCCGGGTATCGCGACAGCGTCTCGGGGATCGCTCCGATCTCCTCAGCGCTCTCCCGCTCCTCCAGCGCTGGTCTGCCCAGCAGTTCCCGGAACTTGTTCCGAATATTTCGGCCCCATTGCTGCATCGTGGTGAGGTCTCCGGTCCGGGTCAGGGTGGCGACCACCTCGTTCGCGTTGGCCCCCTTCGCCTTGTCCACGTCGGCGGTGACTCGGATGGCCCGTTGCCCGTCCCGGCGCTGGATCACCGAGTCGGCCCGGCCATAGGAAGCCCTCGCCACCTCCGAGAAAGGGACTTCGGTACCGTCGCGGAGCCGGATTTTCATGCGATCGAGGTCGGCGATCGAGGTGCGTTCGTCGCGAGGATAGCGGACGTAGACGATGACCTCGTCCTTCTCCCGCTGGAGCCGCTGGATCTCGTCTCCGAAGAAACCCTGGCGAACCTGGGTGGCGACATCGCCGAGGCGCAGGCCGAGCAGCTCGCCCCGGGGCAGGATCTCGAGGAGCAGTTCGCGCTTGCCCTCCTTGTCGCTGTCGCTGATGTCGATGACGCCCTCGATATCGGCGAGGGCCGCCTTGAGGTCCGCGGTGGCCGCCTCGAGCTGCCGGCTGTCCGGGCCGGTCAGTTCCAGGTCGATGGCGTTGCCCCCCGAGGCCGTCTCCGTGCGGAAAAACAGCTCCACCGCCCCGGGGATCGGGCCGGTGAGTTCGCGCCAGCGCGAGATCAGCTCGTCCGTGGTGTAGGCGCGATTCGCGGCGGGCTGCAACTCGATGGTGACCTCGCCCAGATTCGTCGCGGTGGGGGGCCCGCCGATGCCTTCGAAGCCCAGGATAAAAGGCTGGGTGCCGGTGCTGGCGAGCAGATTCCGGGTGACCGGGTTCCCGTCAAAATCCTCGAACTCCGTGCCCAGCAGGTAACCTGCGTCGGCCAACTGGTCGACGGCGCGCATGGTTTTCTCGAAGGGAACCCCCTCCGACATCTGCACCCGTGCCGAGATGACGTCGCCCTCCACGGTGGGAAGAAACTCGAATCGGATGTGACCGTTGATCACGTAGGCGAAACAGACCAGCAAGGCGGAGATGAAGCCGGTGAAGACGACCCAGCGGAAAGCGAGGGCCACCTTGAGCACGGGCCGGTAAACCTTGTCGACGAAGCGCTCCAATCCTCGGGCGAAGCGCTCCTGGAACCGCATGATGGGCCCCTTTTCCCGGTCGGGGTCGTAGGGGCGAAGCAGGGCCAGGTGGGCGGGCAGAACGAGCTTCGACTGGAGGAGGGAAAAGATGAGCGTGGGGATGACGATGAGCGGGATGTTCGGCCAGATCTTTCCGCTGATACCGCTGAGCCCGAGCATCGGGGTGAAGGCCATGATCGTGGTGAGGATGCCGAAAATCACGACCACCCCGACCTCGTGAGTTCCCTTGGGCGAGGCGAGGCGGGGAGGTTCCCCCAGGCGCATGCGTCGGTAGACATTCTCCCCGACCACGATGGCGTCGTCGACCACGATTCCGAGCACCAGGATAAAGGCGAAAAGAGAGATCAGGTTGATGGAGATCCCCGTGTAGGGCATGAGGACGACGGCGCCGCAGAAAGACACCGGGATACCCAGAGCGACCAGGAAAGCGAGGCTGGGACGCAGGAAGAGAGCGAGGACGAAGGCCACCAGGATGAGACCGAACAGCCCATTACGGGCCAGCAGATTGAGACGGCCCCGGAGGAAAGAGGAGTCGTCCCGCCAGATCTTGATGTCGACCCCCCGGGGCAGCAGGTCGGGAGCCTCTTCGCGGAGAAATTTTCTCACCGTATCGGCGATCTTCAGGGTGTCCTCGTTTCCCACCCGGAGCACGTTGATGAGCAGCGCGGGGCGGCGGTTGAACCGGGTGTCCACGTCGTCCTCCTCGAAGGCGTCGCGGATGCGGGCGAGTTCGCCCAGTTTCACCATCGATCCGTCGGGGCGGGTCACCACGGTGATGTCGGCAAATTCCTTGGCGTTGTAGCGCCTTGCCTCCGTGCGGATGAGCACCTCGCCCGAGGAGGTGCGCACCGATCCGCCGGGGAGATCGATCGAGGAGCGTCGCACCGCGTCCGAGACCTCGTCGAAGGTGAGTCCGAACTGGCGCAGCTGTTGCTCCGACACCTCGATCGATATCTCGTAGTCGCGAACTCCGGCGATTTCGACCTGGGTGATCCGCGTCGACCCGTCTCGGTAGTTGAGGAGAGCGGTGCGGAAATTCTCCGCCAGGTCGCGGAGGGCCGCCTCGGAAATGTCGGCGGAGATGGCCATGCTGAGGACCTGGTTCTTCAGGATGAGTTCTTCGAGAATCGGTTCCTCGGCCTCCTCGGCGATGTTGGTGATGGCGTCGACCCGAGTTTTCACGTCGTCCATGATGTTCCGAACCGAGTACCCGGCGGCCACTTCGATCTCGACGCTGCCGACTCCCTGCGAGGCCCGGGAGCGGATCGCCTCGATGCCATCCAGATCCTGGATGGCTTCCTCGATGGGAACGACGATGCCTTTCTCCACTTCCTCCGGGGTGGCGTTGGGGAAAGGAACCGAGACCATCACCGTGTCGATGGCGGTCTCGGGGAAGATCTCCTTCTTGAGTTTCGGCCAGGTGGTCACGCCGAAAATGATGACGAGGAGCATCAGGAGATTCGCCGTGACGTGGTTCCGGCTGAACCATGAGATCATTCCTTCCATCGCAGTCTAGCCCGTTTGCGCGGGCGAAAAGTTGGCGGTTCTCCGACCTCTTCGGGGAAGGTGGCCCGTCGGGGAAAAATTCATTGAGGAACCGAGGGGTGATCGAGGGGAACGCAGGATCCCGGAGCCGAAAGGGGACGGCTCGTGCGCCGGGAAGGGTACGACGAACCTTCCGATGGGGTGCCGGGCGAATAATCGGCGCCATTTGGACCACTCGAGACTCATGGCTTGAAGATTTCCTCCTCCGGCTCGGACGGTCGAGTGCGCACCTTGGTGCCCTCGATCATGGTGGCGAGTTCGGTGAGACAGAGGAGATCGCCTTCCTCAAGCCCGGCGGTGACGAAGGCGATGTTGCCCTCGCGACGCAGGACCGTGACCTTGCGGAAGGCGAGCCGGTTTTCCGAGGTGACGAGAGCGACGCGTTCGAGATCGAGAAAAGCCGTGGCGGGCACCTGGGCAATGTTTTCGACCCGGATTCCCGAGATGGCCGCCTCCACGAAAAGCCCGGGCTGGAGATCGATCGGGGAAGGGGATTCCGCCGGGAAAATATCGGCCACGACAAAAAGCGAGCGGCTGTCGCGATCGATTTCCCCCTCGGTGCGGTTGATCTTGCCGTTCCACTGGGCCGTCCGGTTGCCCACCGTGGTCGTCAGCAGGACGTCGCCGGAGATCGCTCCGTCCTTTCCGGTCTGGAGGAAGACGATTTCGTCCACGGCGAGAGGCAGTCGGACTTCCAGGGGGGTCGTCTGAAAAAGCTCCGCGACGGGAGAGCCGGCGGCAACAAAGTTCCCGATTTCCGTTCGTTTTTCCGCCACGGTAGCCTCGAAAGGAGCTTTGATATCGGTGCGCTCCAGGTCCTGTTGGGCGCGTTGCACGGCGGCGCGGGCCGCCTCCACCTGGGATTCGGCGCTGCGGATCTGGGGTTTCCGCAGGGTCAGGGGCGAGGCCGTGCCGCGGCCCAAGCGGTCCCAATCGCGGCGCGCCTGCTCCGCGCGGGCCCGCTCGGTGGTGAGGAGGACTTCCGCCTCGACCAGGGTCGCCTGAGCCTGAGCCAGGGCCGACTCGTAGTCGGAAGGATCGATCCGGACAATGGACTCTCCCTCGCGGAAACGGCCTCCGGAGAGAAACTGCTCGGATGTCCAGACGATCTTGCCCGAAACCTGGGCGGCGAGATCGGTCCGGCGTTTGGCCCGGATCAGTCCCTGGGATGGAATCGAGAGTTCGATGGCGGTGAGGGCGACGGGTTGCACCTCGACGAGCGGGGGCTCGGGAGGGGTCGACTTCTGCGCCGCCTCGGGGCGCGTGGCGGCGAGCAACCAGACGAAAAAAGCTGCGACGAGGAGGAAACCGAGAACGAGGAATACCTGGAGGAAGCGCTGAAAAATTTTCATCAGGGCGATAGCGGCCTCGGGTCGGTCTCGATCTCCGGCGGAGGACAAAAACTTCCGGCGATGGCCAAGTGGAGGTCCACCCGGGCGTCGAGTTTCTGGCGACGGAGAGAAATCAACTCGGCTTTTTGGCTGAACATACGTTGCTGGGCGGTCAAAACAGTGAGGAGGTCTCCCGTGCCGGCCGCGTACTCCTCGCTGGCCTGCTGGAACGCCTCCCCGGAAAGACGCGAGGCTTCGGCGAGGGCGGTCTCCCGTTCCGCGAAGAATCTCTCCGAGGTCAGCGCATTTTCAACTTCGGAAAACGCGGTGAGAACCGCCTGCTCGAACTCGGCGGCGGCGAGTTTCTTGGTCGCGTGGTTTCGCTGGATACCGTTGCGAATCTGTCCGCCTTGAAGAATGGGCTGGGCCACGTTGGAAGCCAGGGTCCAGATGCTGAAATCGCTGTTGAGGATGTCGTCGATGCGGGGGGCGGAGGTTCCGTAGCTCGTGGTGAGTCGGATGGTGGGAAAGAGAGCCCGTTTCGCTTCGAGGAGCCGCTTGTCGGCGGCCGCGAGGCGGCGCTCCGCGGCGACGAGGTCGGGACGCCGGTCCAGCACGGTGCAGGGCAGGCTGACGGGGCGCTTGTCCGGCATGGCCGGCAGCCGAGCTTTTTCTCCCGCCTCGCCGGCGGGGTACTTGCCGGCGAGCACCTCGAGCTGGCGGGAGGTGCGCTCCACCAGTTCCTTGCGGGCGGCCAGGGCGTCGCGGGCGATGGCGACATCGGCCTGGGCGAGGAGAAGCTGCGAACCCAGGCTGGCGCTGTCGCCCCCCTGTTCGATGCCCTGCTCGAAGCGGTCCCGGATGGCGTTCTCCGTATCGCGGAAGGTGTCCAGCGTGGAACGCGCCAGCTCCGTCTGCTGGCGAGCCTCGGCCAGGGCGAACCACGCCTTGACCGCCTGGGCCGCGAGAGACAACTCGGTGGCCGCCATGTCGTATTGCGAGGCCTCCATTTCGGCGATCGCGGCCGATTGGCCGGCGCGGACCCGCCCCCAGAGATCGACCTCCCAGGCCGTGTCGAGAGACAGACCGAACTGATTGTTGAAGGTTGAAATAACGCCGCCTCCGCCGAAGACCCCGTCGATGGGGGAACCCGATAGATTCTGCTTGGACCGCCGGGAGTCGAAATTCGATTGGATCTGGGGATAGAGGGCAGCACCCGCCACCCGGGCATCGGCGGCGGCCACCTGGATGCGGGCGGCCGCGGCCTTGAGGTCGCGATTGCAGGTGAGCACCTCCCGTATGTAGGCATCGAGATGAGGGTCCCCGAAATCCGATACCCAGCACCGATCCGGATGATACTCGGGCTGTGCCACCGTATCTGCCGACCAACCGGCGGGTACGGGAAACTTCGCGTAGGACTTCGCGTTGGGCGGGGACTTGCCGGCGCAGCCAGCCAGGAGCAGGAGCGCCGCACCGGCGATGATCGCCCATCTCCCCCCGGCGGAGCGATCGCGGGGGACGCGGTTCGATGTGGTCGTCGTCTCTGTGGTCAAGTCCTCACCTCCTCTGCAAAATACCGCTACGATTGAGAATATCGCGACGCCCGCAAGTGAAATCTTTAAGAATCCTTAACTATTTAGAAACGTAAGGAAACGTCCGGACTTCCTCTTGAGCGGAGTGGTTTTTTTGCGCAGAGCGGGGGGATAGGTAAAATTTTATGACTAAACCGATTTTTGATCGGGCGGGTGACGCTTTTTTGTAAAATTTCAGACAGAATGACTCGTTGCCGACCCGGGCAGAGAGGGCGTCAATGGGTCAGATGGAGCACCGGGCCTTCGATGACCGCCCGGGTTCCAAAGCCGATTGGCTGATTTTCCTCGATGTGGCCGGCGGGGAATCCGCGAAGCACGGGGAAGGGGCGTCCGGCGAAGTGGTGGGCGAAGACGTCGTCGATGGACACGCCGTCGGGCGCGGGGTCTCCCTGGGTGAAGGAGCCCAGGACGACGCCGGCGATGGGGACGAACCAGCCGGCCTGATCGAGAGTGGTGAGCATGCGGTCGATGCGGTAGGGACGTTCGCCGACGTCTTCGAGAAAGAGGATGACTCCATCCAGGGGAGGGGCGTAGGGGGTTCCCACCAGGGCGTGGAGGACGGCGAGGTTGCCGCCGAAGAAACGCCCCGCGACGGGGTGGTCCAACAGGGAGAGCGCCTGCAGTTCCCAGCGGGAGAGTTCCGTCTGGTTCTCCACCGACTCGACCCAGGCCTGGCGGATCTCCGGTGGGGCGAGGGCGAGAGAGGCGGCCATGGGCGCGTGAATCGACCGGACCCCCGCGCCGGCCCAGACAGCGTGGAGTGCCGTGACATCGCTGAAGCCGATGATCATCTTGTTGGCGCGCCGCACTGCGGCCCGGTCGATACCGGGGAGGATCCGGGTGGCCCCGTATCCGCCGCGAGCGCAGAGGATGGCGTCGACCGTGTCGTCGTGGACGGCCTCGTTCAATTCGAAGAGTCGGCGTTCGTCCGGCCCGGCGAAATAGCCGGAGCGAGAGTGGATCGCGTCGGAGTAGGAGACGAGATAACGGTCGCGCAACCAGGTGACACCCGCCTCGAACCGTTCCCGGTCGAAGGGTCCTGAGGGAGCGACAATCCGGAGATGGCCGCCCGCCCGGACCGGCCGGGCGGGCGGAAAGATTTCGGGAGACATCCCGGCGAGGTTGAGAGCCCTAGTTGGCGCTGTCCGGGAAGACGACCGCGTAGTCGCCGTCGTCGCGACGGTAGATGACGGAGAGTTTTCCGTTTCGGGTGTCGTTGAAGAGCAGGAAGGGGAGGTTGCCCAGCTCCAGCGCCTCGACCGCTTCGTCCTCCGAGAGGGGGCGCACCCGGAACTTCTCGCGATGCACGAGAAAGGGAAGCTCCTCGTGGTTCTCGGGTTCGGGGATGGGTTCAGGCAAAGCGGTGGCATCGAAGGGCGCCTCCTTGAGCCGGCGCAACTCGGCCCGGTCGGGGCGATGGGACTTGAGCATGCGGGTCTTCTGCTTGCGCATCCGGCGGGCTATCTTGTGAATGGTCTCGTCGATCGAGGCATACATGTCGTTCGTGGTCGAGTGTGCCTCGATGGTGATGTGGTTGGCGCAGTTGAGAATGATCTCCGCTTTGTGCCGATCTTTCTCCACGTCCAGGAGCACCTTGGCGTCGATCACCTTGGGGTAGTCAAAGTTCAGCCCCGCGATCTTTTTTTCCGCATGCTGTCGCATGGCTTCGGTGACAGAAACGTGGCGGCCGGTGACGGTGATGGGGAGATCGACTTTTGCTGCTTGCATAATACTCAACTATTGATTTTTCGCGGCAAACCGCAGGGGGCAGGCTTCCCGCTCAGAGGAGGATGGTAGCAAATCTGATGCCGTCCACGCAAGGGAGAAATGGGCCCGGAGAAAAGGGATCCGCAGGGGAAACTGTGGAAAGGCGTGTTCCGTGACGGCGGGACGGAACGATCACATGGTGAAACGGTCGCCGAGATACAGTTCGCGGCTCACCGGGTCGTTGATGAGAAAATCCTTGGACCCCTCCCGGAGCACCTTGCCCTCGTAGATGAGGTAGGCGCGATCGACCAGTTCCAGCGTCTGGCGGGCGTTATGGTCGGTGATGAGGATGGCGAGTCCCTCCTCGCGCAGGTCTTCCACGATGGTATGAATCTCGTTGACCGCGATCGGATCGACCCCGCTGAAGGGCTCGTCCAGCATGATGAGGGTGGGATTGGGCACCAGGGAGCGGGCGATGGTGACCCGGCGCTTCTCTCCTCCGGAGCAGGTCATGGCGATGTTTTTCCGGATGTGGGTGATGCTGAATCGCTCGAGCAGTTCATCGCATTTGTCCTTCTTCTCCTTCCGGCTGTAATTCATGGTCTCCATGACCGCCATGATGTTTTCCTCCACCGTGAGTTTGCGGAAAATGGATTCCTCCTGGGGCAGGTAACCCATGCCGAGGCGGGCTCGGCGGTACATGGGCAGTCGGGTGACGTCGACGCCGTTGAAGATGACGGCTCCCCCGTTCGGGGGGACCAGTCCGACGATCATGTAGAAGCTGGTCGTTTTCCCCGCGCCGTTGGGGCCGAGGAGCCCCACGATTTCTCCCTTGCGCACGTTGATGTGCACCCCGTTGACCACGGAACGACCGTCGTAGACTTTGATCAGTCCCCGGGTTTCGAGGATGAGGTCGCGTTTGTTGGCCGGGCGTTCGCCGCGTTGGGCGGCAGCCGAGGGAGGGGTATCCTCCAGCGTCACTGGTCGAGGTGCCTCAGGCTGCGGCGCGATCCGGGGGGAGACCACGGGCTGCCGCTGCTGAGGAATGGCGGGAGCAGGTTCCTCGACGGTGCGCATCGGTGCGGGGAATTCGGTGCGGGGCTGTTCGAGATTCCTCGGGTGCGCCTGGGGGTTGACCGGGGGAGGTGAGGCGGTCGCCTGAGGGTGGGCCACCGGATGAGAGGCAGGAGGTGACTCGATGACCGGACGGCTGACCGGGGGAGGCGTGGGAACGGGATTCGCCGTCGGGGGAGGGGCTGCCGGCGAAGGAGCGGCGGCGGGTTGGGCGAACGAGGGATTCAGGGAGACGGGGAGTCCCGCCGGCGGCGAGGTCACCGGAGGGGGCGGCGCCGGAGCCGGCTGAACCCGCCCCCGAGAGGGCTGAGGCCCCTGCGGCGGCGCCGCCGGGCGCGCGGGGAGGTGCGGCGCCGCGGGACGCGCTTGTTGCTGAACAGGCGGCGGCGCCTGGGGGATTCCCTGCGGGGGGAAGCGATTGCCGGGCGAGGCGCTCGTCTGGCCGTGCGGTGCCTGGTGTTGTGGAATCGGCTGTCCCTGAGGGGTAGGCGGGGTGGGGGCCGGTCCTGCTTGCATCGGTTGCCGGGGCGGCGCCTGACGTGGCGCGGCCTGCGGCGGGGGATTCGCGTTCGCG
>CAZLUZ010000139.1:0-13629 GCA_964562825.1 uncultured Akkermansia sp. | reverse complement strand
GTTCAACAAAACATGTTTTTTCCAGCGTAAAACGGAGGCCCCCGTCTTCTCGGGAGTCGGTCGGGATGGGGTCAGCTGGCCGGTTCCGGAAGGGGTGAAGGCGCCGGGGTCGGTGCAGTCCGGGGGTGGGATGCGCCGAAAACGTCGCGGAAGCTGTCTCGCCTGACTTCCTCGTGGCGGCGCCGGCGGATCGGAATCTCCATTTCGACGCCGGAGTGATCGACGATCTCCCAGAACAGAGTCTCCATCTGGGCGACTCCCCGGGCGAAGTTCTGCCCGAATTCGCGATCCGACAGGTCGCCGAGCAGAGCCCGGTTGGTTTCGGCAATCAGGGCGATCTGGCCGGTGTTGATGCGTCCTCCCCGGATCGACAGCTCCGGAGAGATTTCGTGCCAGCGCCGAAAGACCTGCTGCATCACCTTGTTGAGTCGGCTGATGCGCTTGATCTTCGCCAGGTGCCGCAGGTACATGCCGGGATCGGCGGTGCGGTCATGGCAGACAATCCGGCCGAGCAGATTCCAGTAGACCATCCAGTCCCAGAGGATTTTTACCGGCATCACCCGGTGATCGCCGAAGAGGGGATAATTCTTCTCGAAGACATGGGCGGTACCATGGAAAAACCGGCGGAAGAGCAGGTTGTAGAGCGGGATGCGCCCGAAGTTGGTTTTGCCCTGGAGATCGCGCCGGATCAGGTCGCAGACGAAGCTGTTGCCCATGGCGATGAAATCGTTTCCCGGCGAATAAAAAGGGTCGATGAAGAAACCCGCGTCGCCCACGATGCCCCAGCGATCCCGGGAGAGAATCTGGCGGCACTCCGTGGCGTAGTGCTTGATGGCACAGAAGTCCTGAATCCGATCCTTCCGCTTCTCGATTTCCTCTGCGCACTGGGGTTCGTGTTTCTTCAACCAGGCGAGGGCCTTTTCCAGGGTGTTGAAATCCGACAACGGATGGACTTTTTCGTCCGCGACGATGCCGATGCTGGTGGAACCTGAGGCCAGGGGGATCAGCCAGACCCAGTATCCCTCGCCGAGCAGGTGATTGGTGCTCTGCCATCTCGGATTCTCCGGGCCATATCCTTCCTGCCAGGCGGTATCGTCGCACCAATCGTCGACCTTGATGCGTTCGCCGATCCGCAACCAGGCGGCGTTGTTGCGGTGGGGGGAATCCTGCCTGAGGCCGAGTTTCCGTTTCAGCAGGGCGGCGCGGCCGGTGGCATCGACCACCCAGCGGGAACTCCAGTCGCGGACTGCGCCGTCCTCCTCGAAGCGGATGCGATGCGTCCGCTTCCCCCGACCCAGATCGATCTCCTTGACCGCGGCGCCGCCCCGCAATTCGATGCCACGGGCGAGGCAGGTGTTGGCGAGATGATTTTCGAAGCGTCCCCGGTCGAACTGGTAGCTCGGGGAGGGGGGAAACCGCGTGCTCCCCACCTCCAACCGGTCCTCGATCCGATCGTTGTCTCCGTGGGGGAAGAAGAGACGCAGCCCCATCTTCGGGATCTGCTCTTTCTCCAGGTGTTCTTTCAAACCGAGATACTCGGCGAAATAGTGGGCGCCGGCTTCCACGGAAGATTCACCGATCTTGTGCGTGGCTTCGGGGACGGGATGGGATCGTTTTTCCAGGACGGCGATTCGGGCCTCGGGCAGGAGCTTTCGGCAATGCAGGGCGCAGGTCAGCCCGGCGAGTCCGCCGCCGAGGATGACCACGTCCCGGTTGGTGGAGGAAGGGTTTGTCACGGAGCTTGGGGGGGATTGAGGTTGCGCTATCCACTATGACGTCCCTCGCCCGGCACGCAATGGACGAACTTGTCTTTCCCGGGATGGCGTCCCTGACGGAGGCAGTTTCCGGGGAAGTCCGGTGGACAAGGCCGGGCGATGGGGTTATAGCGAGGGACGTCCATAATTTTCGGGCTCCAATGGATTCACCACAGACCATTTACGATATCGCGGTGCTCGGGGGCGGCCTGTCGGGCTGCTGTCTGGTGCGGCAGCTACTGGAGCGGCGACCCGACACGAGGGTCATCGTCCTGGAAAAAAGGGAGTATCCGGTGCCGGAGGCGGCATGCAAGGTGGGTGAATCGACGGTCGAGGTGGGGGCACACTACCTCGCCGAGGAGGTCGGGCTGAAGAAGCACCTGGTGGAGGATCAGCTTCCCAAGTTTGGTCTGCGTTTTTTCTTCGACGAGGGGGGTGGTTCCATCGAGGAAGCGATCGAGGTGGGATTGAGCGATTTTTTTCCCACTCCCGGATACCAGATCGACCGCGGACGCCTGGAGAATCATCTCACCGGAAGCCTGTCCGAACTCGGCGCCGATTTTCGGCCGGGCACCCGGGTGAAGAACGTGGAGATTCGCGAGGACGGTGAACCGCACGAGATCGAGTTCCAGCACGAGGGTCGGAACCACCGGATCCGGGCGCGCTGGGTTGTCGACGGCAGCGGCAGGGCCGGAATCCTCAAGCGCAAACTCGGACTGGCCAAGCCGGTGGATCACCGGGTCAACGCGGTGTGGTTTCGCCTCCAGACCAGGCTGTGCATCGACAACTGGTGTGAGAATCCCGAGTGGCGGGGACGCACCGGCAAACTGGAGCGCCGCTGGCTGAGCACCAATCATATGCTCGGCAGGGGCTACTGGATCTGGATCATTCCCCTGGCCTCGGGCTCGACCAGTGTGGGTATCGTGGCGGATCCGAAGCTCCATCCGCTTTCGGAAATTTCCCGGTTCGACCGCGCCTTGGAGTGGATGCAACGCCACGAACCGATCTGCGCGGAGAAAATCCTGCCCTTCGCCGACAAGGTCCAGGATTTCAAGGCGATCAAGCACCTCGCCCACGGCTGCAAGCAGGTCTACTCGGCGAATCGGTGGGCTCTCACCGGCGAGGCGGGCGTTTTTCTCGACCCGCTCTACTCGCCCGGAATCGATTACATCGCCATGGCGAACACCCAGATTTTGAGCCTGATCGAACATGATTTCGACGGTCATACCATCGACCTGCTCGCTCCCCGCTACCAGGGGATCTTTCTTAACTTCTTCGAGGACAACCTCCAGACCTACCAGGATCAGTATCCCCTCTTCGGCAACCCGCGGGTCATGTCGTTGAAGTATGTCTGGGACTATGCGATCTACTGGGGTTTTCCTGCGCTCTTCTATTTCAACGGAAAGTTTACCGACACGACCTTCTTCGCCTCGGTGGGACAGCAGGTCGAATCCGTGCGCGATCTGAACAAGCGGATGCAGGCTTTCTTTCGCCGGTGGGACGAGATCGAACGCGGACACGGGGTGGAACCCGTGTTCGTCAACCAGAACGAGATCGAAATCCTCCGCCAGCTCAATGGAGAACTGCGCACGCCGCTGGACGATGAATCCCTGGAACTGCGCTTTCGCCGGAATGCGGCCATGTTGGAGGACCTCGCCGGAGAGATCATATCGCGGATCGCGCTGCTGGAACCGGACATCGCTCCGGACACCCCGAGGGTGAAGGACCGGGTGGCCGGTCTCGAGACTGTGTTCCAGACACTCGGCATCTGACCTCCGCCATGCAAAGGGCCCTGCGGTTTCTTTTCATCTGTCTGGCCGTCCTCATCCTCGCCCTTGCCGCAGCGGCAGGGCTTTGGCTAACGAATGATGCGTCCATCTCCCAAGAGGCGGACACCTCGACGGAGGCGGCTCCACCGCCCACGGTCCGGACCGTGACGGTTGCCCGACAGGAATCCTACGAGCAAAACCGTGTCTACTCGGGTCTCATCGAGGCGTCGAGACGGGCGGACCTGGCCTTTGCCGCTCCGGGGGTCGTCGAGCGCGTGCTGGTCGAGGCGGGGGACGAGGTGGAGTCGGGCGAATTGATCGCCGAACTCGAGAGCGGAGGGACCTCGGGGCGCCTCGTCTCACCGATCAACGGCCTGGTCGCGTCGATCCGGCTGGCGGAGGGGTCTTCGATCACCCCGGGAAGCCCGGTAGCCCGGGTTTTCCGTCCCGACTCCCTGCTCGTCCGCATCGGGGTGCCCCCGGAGGAAGCGGAACGCATGGCGGCGGGCGACACCGTCGAGGTGGAGGTGGACGGAGAATCACATCGCTCCACGCTGACATCGATCCAACTCGAAATCGATCCGCGGACCCGCACCCGTTCCGTCACTCTCTCCTTTGACGAGGAAACCTCGCGCGCGTTGACTCCGGGAGCGTTGGCGCGCCTGCCGCTGAAACACGAGATCGCTTCCTCCGGTTTCTGGGTGCCCCTGTCCGCCCTGACCCGTGAAGTTCGCGGCCTCTGGTCCGTTTTCGCTCTGGAGACGGATGGAGAGGGCGTCTCACGCATCGTGCAGAGGTATGTCGAGGTGCTCCACTTCGACGGGCGACGCGCCTGGGTGCAAGGCGATCTCGCGGATGGGGAATCGATCGTCGCGGAGGGCACCTTCCGCGTCGTCCCTGGGCAGCAGGTCTTGCCGGAATCCGGCGAATCGGCCCCGTCATGATCGCGCGTTTCCTTTTTCACAATCCACGGATTCTGGTGGTCCTGATCGCGATCATCGGCGTGGCGGGGCTCTCTTCCTATCTTGTGCTTCCCCGGATGGAGGATCCGGTGCTGACCCGCCGCGTGGGCGTCATCAACACGGCGCTGCCGGGAGCGGAGGTGGGTCGGGTGGAATCGCTGGTCACCCGCAGGATTGAGGACCGCGTTCGTTCCGTGGCCGGAATCGAGCAGGTCCATTCGACGAGCCGCGCGGGACATTCCTCGATCCAGATCGAACTCTCCGATCACGTCGACGACGTGGAGGACACCTGGTCGCTGATCCGCGATCAGTTGTCCGATGTCCGGAGCGTGCTCCCCCGGGAGGCGTCCAAGCCCGAGTTTCGGCGGCCCAAGATGAAAGCTTCGGCGGTCATTGCGGCACTGCGCTGGGAGGGACCCGGAGAACCGGACTTTTCGCTCCTGGGGCGCTTTGCCGAGGAACTGAAAGACGAGATTCGCGCGGTGCCGGGGACCGAGAGCGTGGAAACTTTCGGCGGTCCGGAAGAGAGGGTTCTCGTCGAACTCGAACCGGAACGGCTCGCCGGGCTGGGTTTGACCGTGGCTGAGGTGGCGCGCTTCATCGAGGCGTGCCAGTCATACATCGCCGCCGGTTCATATCGCGACTCCCGTAGCGATCTTCTGGTCGCCGGGGGGGGGGGAGACACCCTTGACGACCTCCGCGAGACTCCCCTGCCCGTGGGAGAGCGGGGAGAGACGGTCAATTTGGCGGACTTGGCCACGATTCGCCGCGGCATCCAGGACCCGCCCCCGAGCCGCGCCCTGGTCGACGGTCGACCCGCCGTGGTGGTGAGCGCCTGGGTCAGGGACACCCACCGGATCGATTTCTGGACTGCCGACCTCGAGGCTGCCCTAGTGCACTTCTCGGGCCGACTTCCCCGCAGCGTAGCCCTCGACACCGTTTTCGCCCAGAACGAATACGTGGCATCGCGTCTCGACCAATTGCTGCGCAACCTCTGCCTCGCCATGGTCGTGGTCGTCGTGGTGGTCTTTTTCATGATGGGCTGGAGGAGCATGTTGGTGGTCGCCCTCGTGCTTCCCCTGTCGGCGCTCATCGTGCTGACGGGGATGCGCTGGCTGGGAATTCCCATCCACCAGATGTCCATCACCGGGTTGATCATTGCCCTGGGGCTGCTCATCGACAATGCGATCATCATCGTCGACGACGTGCGCTCCCGGCTTTGGTCGGGCTCGGCCCCGGCCGAGGCAATCGTTCAGGGAATCGCCCACCTCGCCCTGCCGCTCTTCGGCTCGACCCTGACCACGGCTCTGGCCTTCGCCCCCATCGTCATCTTGCCGGGCTCGGTGGGCGAGTTCGTGGGATCGGTAGCCATCAGTGTGATCCTGGCGATCGGCGGGTCGTTTTTCCTCGCCATGACGGTGGTGCCGGCGCTGACCGTGCTCTTCAATCCTCCTTCCCTGGATCGCCCCGGATTCTGGCAGGTGGGACTGGGTGGCGAGAGGATGGGGAAGATCTATCGCTGGAGCCTGATCATCCTGTTTCGCAATCCTCTTGTCGGTGTTTTTGCCGGGCTCGCCCTGCCCGTTTTCGGGCTTCTCCAGATGCGAAACCTGCCCGAGCAGTTTTTTCCGCCGGTGAAAAGGGACCAGATCGCCGGCGATCTGGAGGTGCCCGCCCTCTCTTCGATCGACCGAACCACGGAGGTGGCGGCGGCGGTTCGGGAGCGCGCCATGGCCCGCGATGAGGTGGAGAATATCCACTGGTTCATCGGAGGGTCGGCTCCCTCCTTCTACTACAACCTCATGCCCGCCCGGCGGAATTCGCCGACCTACGCCCAGGGCTTTGTCGCCTTGAAGCCGGGAGTCGATTCGCGCGAAGTGATTCGGAAACTACAGGCTGACCTCGATCCGGTCTTTCCCCAGAGCCGCATCGTGGTGCGCCAATTGGAGCAGGGTCCTCCCATCGATGCGCCGGTGGAACTTCGCATCTACGGGCCGGACCCCGCCGTCCTGCAGCGGCTGGGACGCGAGGTGCGCCGCCAGCTCGCCTCCATCCCCGAGGTGGTCCACACCCGCGCCGACCTGGAGGAAGCCGTCCCCGTGGTCGAGGTGCGACTCGACGAAAACGAGGCCAGCCTGACAGGACTGAATCGACAGGAAATCGCCCGGCAGCTCTACCTCGCCCTGGAGGGAATCGAGGCGGGTCGCGTCATGGAGGAAAACGAGGAGCTGCCTGTCCTCGTCCGGCTGGCTCCGGAGGTCCGGGGAGATCTCGATCGGATTGCATCGATGGAGATCAAACCGTTGACTCCCGGAGGGCGCTCCGCGGAGGGGCCCACGCTGGATGCGGTGGGCACCCTGGAACTCGATTCCCAGGTCGCCGCGATCACCCGGATCGACGGGCGGCGGGTGAACGCGGTGAAAGCCTACCTCGTCGCCGGCACGCTGCCCTCCACGGTCAACGGGGCTCTTCAAGAAGCGATGGCGGCGGCCGACATCACCCCGCCCGAAGGCTACCGGTTCGAATTCGCCGGCGAATCGGCCGAGCGCGACGAGGCAGTGCGCAATCTCATGGCCGACATCACTCTGCTGGTTTCCCTGATCATCGCCGCCCTGGTCTGCTCGTTTCAGTCATTCCGGGTCTCCGCCATCATCGCCAGCGTGGGCGGCCTCTCTATCGGTCTCGGATTGGCTTCGCTGTGGACTTTCGGTTTTCCCTTCGGCTTCATGGCGATCCTCGGCATCATGGGCCTGGTCGGTATCGCGATCAACGATGCCATCGTGGTCATGGCGGGCATCCGGGAGGATCTGGGAGCCGCTGTCGGCGATGTCGAAGCTATCGCCCGAGTCGTCATGCAGCGAACCCGTCACGTCCTCACCACTTCTGTCACTACCATGGCCGGATTCACCCCGCTGGTCCTTGGGGGAGGGGAATTTTGGCCCCCCGTGGCCATTGCCATCGCGGGAGGCGTTGCGGGAGCCACCATTCTGGCTCTATACTTCGTACCCTCTCTCTTCCTTTTAATCGTTTGTCGAAGGTGGTTTTGGTTCTTATTCTAATTTTAGAGGGGTGAAAACGGGGACATGCAGGAACACAGCGAAAACCCGAGGGAACTTTGCCTGAGCGGACAACGACTCCGGATCGATGAGGTGTTTCGGGCGTCGCGGGGTGATTTTCGGATCGAGGTGACTCGGGATGCGGAGGTCATCGATCGGATGCGTCGCGCGGAGGAACTGGTGGGCTCGGCGGTGGAGTCGGGTCTTCGGGTCTACGGGGTGACGACCGGATTTGGCAGCATGGCGGACATTCCCGTTCCCGGGGATCAGGCGGAGGCTTCGCAGGCCAATCTGCTCGCTTTTCTCGCCAGCGGTACGGGGCCGATGGTGGAGGAACGCCACGTGCGGGCGGCCATGGTGCTCCGGGCCAACATGCTGCTGCGGGGAGCCTCGGGGGTGCGGCGGGAGATTCCCGACAGACTGGTCCGATTTCTCAACGCCGGGGTGACTCCGGTGGTTTACGAGCTGGGTTCCATCGGCGCGAGTGGCGATCTCGTTCCCCTTGCCGCCATCGCCCGAGCCATCACCGGGCACGAGTCCTGTAGCCGGATTCGCCGGGACGGAGAGGAGCAGGACGCCCGCGAGGTGCTGCGAGCCCTCGGGCTGAACCCCCTGCAACTGAAGCCCAAGGAGGGACTCGCCATCATCAATGGCACCTCGTTCTCGGCGGGGATCGCGGCCAACTGCCTGTACCCGGCGCGCCGCTTCATCGTGCTCACCCTCGCCATGCAGGCGATGATGATCCGGGCATTGCTCGGCCACGAGGAGCCCTTCTCTTCCTTCGTCCACGAGTGCAAGCCCCACCCGGGGCAGATTTGGGTCGCTGCGATGATGCGGGACCTGCTCGGGGCTCCCGTCGATAGCACTGCCGAGGAGAGAGCCCACATCCAGGACAGTTATTCTCTGCGTTGTCTGCCCCAGTATGCCGGACCCATCGTCGAGGGGATTCTCCGGGTCGAGTCCGTGGTGGAAACGGAGATGAACGCGGTGACCGACAATCCGCTCATCGACGTGGAGAACGCCTGTTTTTATCAGGGCGGCAATTTTCTGGGGCAGTATGTCGGGATGGCCATGGACGATTTGCGCCGCTACCTCGGGCTGATGGCGAAGCATCTCGATGTCATGATTGCCCAGTTGGTCTCCCCCGAATTCAGCAGGGGACTTCCCGCCTCGCTCCACGGCAATGGGGAACTGTCGTTCAACATGGGCTTGAAGGGCCTGCAGATCACGGGAAACTCCATCATGCCTGTGCTGATGCACCTGGGCAACTCGCTGGTGGATCACTACCCGACCCACGCCGAACAGTTCAATCAGAACATCAACGGTCTCAGCTGGGGATCGGCACTCCTGGCGAGCCAATCGGTGGACCTTTTCTCTCACTACGCCGCCGTAGGTCTGATCTTCTCGGTTCAGGCGGTCGATCTGAGAGCCCGCGAGTCCCTGGGGCACTGCGACGGGCGAGGCCTGCTCGGCGAAAAGACGGCGCCCCTCTACGAGGCGGTATATCACACCCTGGGGAGGAAGCCCGGTGAAGCCCGTCCCCTGGTCTACAACGATGCCGATCGCACCCTCGAGGAGGACCTCCGCTCGCTGGGAGATTCCATCCGCGAGGGCGGAACTGTCGCCCGGGCCATTGAACCCTTGACCTCTGGACTCGATTCCCTGAAAGCGTGAGCATGAACCTCTGCCGAAATCTCATCGACAGTGCCCGTCTCTTTCCCGAGCGGGATGCCATCGTCTTCGAGGGGGAGGGGTGGACCTACAGCGAACTGGAGCGCCTCTCGGCCAGGGCGGCCCGCCTCCTGCTCGAACGGGGCGCGCGGCGGGGCGATCGGGTCGGTCTGCTCATCGGAAATGTCCCCGCCTTCGCCGTGTGGTATTTCGCCTGTCTGCGCATCGGTGGTGTGGCGGTCGCGGTGAACACGAGGCTAACCGGGGAGGAAATGGCTTTCGTGCTCTCCGATTGCGGCGCTCGCCTCCTCGCCGGAACTCCGGAATTGCTGGAGGAACTGGGCCATCGCCGCCCCTCCACCGTGGAGGTTCCAATCGTCACGTCCTCCGACGGGCGTTCTTTCGAGGGGGAAAAATCACTCGCCTCGGGGGAGTTCCTCGAAATGGAGCCGGACGAACCGGCCACCATCCTCTACACTTCGGGAACGACGGGATTTCCCAAGGGGGCCACCCTGTCCCACCGCAACGTCTGTGCCACGGTCCACGCGTTCAATCATCTCTGCGGGATGCGGCCCGAGGACCGCATGCTGCTCTGTGTGCCCCTCTTCCACTGCTACGGTCAGAACGCGATTTTGAATTCCGCTTTCAATGTCGGAGCTGCGGTGTTGCTGCAACCCCGCTTTGACCTCAACGAGTCGATCCGGCTCATCAGGGAGCAGGGGGTGACCAAGCTCTTCGGGGTGCCTGCCATGTTCCAGATGCTGCTGGAGGCCTGCGACAGCACCGACCTGGGCACCTTGGGTTACTGTTTCTCCGCGGCAGCGACGCTTCCGGTGCAGGTGAGCCAGCGCTGGATGGTGCGGTTCGGGTTGCCCATCTACGAGGGCTAGGGCCTGACCGAGACGGCTCCGTTCGCCAGCTACAATCACCGCCTGCGCCATGTCCCGGGCTCGATCGGCACTCCTGTCGATCTCGTCGAGATGAAAGTGGTCGATCCGGAAACGGGAGAAACCTGTCCGCCGGGCAAACCGGGAGAGATCGCAATCCGCGGACCGAACGTGATGCTCGGCTACTGGAATCGTCCCGAAGAGACCGCCGAAGTGGTCCGCGAGGGATGGTTTCACTCCGGGGATGTCGGCACCGTCGACGAGAACGGCTATTTCTATATCGTCGACCGGGTGAAGGACATGATCGTGGTGGGCGGACTCAAGGTCTATCCCTCCGAGGTGGAGAGAGTCATCCTCGATTTTCCCGGGATCGCCGATTGCGCTGTGGTTGCGGCGCCCGATCGGGTCTGGGGCGAAAAGGGAATCGCCTTCGTGGTCGGCGGGGGGCAGGCTCCCTCCGAGGAAGCCATCCGGAATCACTGTCGGGAGCGCCTCGCCGCCTACAAGGTGCCGGCGGAGTTTTCCTGGGTGGACGAGCTGCCGCGCAATCCGGCGGGCAAGGTGCTGAAAACCCGACTCCGGGAAACCGCGGCCGAGATGTGGCCGGCGGAGCAAGGGGCCGAGCCGGAACCCATGCCGGAGACGCCGGGCCCCATCATCGCCGAACTGCGCCAGGTGCATGCGCGCAGCCGTGAACGCCACCTCGTCGGGGTGATCCGGGACGAAGTCGCCGACCTTCTCGGGCTGAAGGAGCCCCCCGGGGCCGATGTGCCGCTGATCGATCTGGGCATGGATTCGCTCCAGATCGTCAACCTGAGCAGCCGTCTGCAGACGAAGGTGGGATCGGCCATGGCGGTGCCGGCCACCCTGGTGTTCGATCAACCCACCATCAGCGCCCTCGCCCGCCACCTCAACGCCTCGATCGTGATCGAGGAAGCGGAACCCGCCCGGCCGAAACCGGCCGTCGCCCCACCTTCCGACGGCGCGACGGGGGGCGACGACATCGCCGGAATGTCGGAGGAGGAGGCCCTGGAAGCCCTGCGCCGAGAAATCAACGATTGAACCATGCCGAGCATCACCCCATCATCATCTTCCGACACGATCGTCAAAGAGGCCCTGGCCCGGATCCGCGAGCTGAAACGGCAACTGGAAGAGAAGGATCCGCGCGGGAACGAGCCGATCGCTATCGTCTCCGTGGCGTGCCGGTTTCCCCGGAGTTCCGACAGTCCCGAGGCTTTCTGGCAAAGCCTGCTCGAGGGCGCTGACGAGATCGGAGAGGTGCCCCCGTCCCGCTGGGACCTGGAGGCCTATTTCGACGAGGATGCCGACGCGCCAGGGAAAATGTATGCGCGCAAGGGAGCTTTTCTCGAACGGATCGACGAGTTCGACGCGGACTTTTTCGGCATCTCCCCGCGGGAAGCGACCTGGGTCGATCCCCAACAGCGTCTCTTTCTGGAGACGGGGTGGGAGGCGCTGGAGCGGGCCGGATGGGCCTCGAATCGCCTCGACCTGCGCACCGGGGTCTTTCTCGGGTGGATGCACAACGATTACGAGAACGAGAGCAGCGAGAATCTCCTCGACCTCAATCCCTACATTGCCACCGGGTCGGCGGGCAGCTTTCTCTCCGGCAGACTGTCCTACTACCTCGGGGTCCAGGGGCCGAGCCTCGCCGTGGACACGGCCTGCTCCTCCTCCCTGGTCGCCCTGCATCTGGCCTGTCAGAGCCTCAGACTCGGAGAGTGCGACCGGGCCCTTGCCGGCGGCGTCAACGTGATGGTCTCCCCGAAAACGACGGTGATGACGTGCAAGCTGCACGCCCTCTCTCCCCGGGGGCACTCCCGGGCTTTCGACGCCTCAGCCGACGGTTACCTGCGCGGCGAGGGATGCGGCATCGTGGCGCTGCGGCGTCTTTCCGACGCAAGGCGGGAAGGAGACAACATTCTCGCGGTGATCCGGGGATCCGCCATCACCCATAACGGAGCCAGCAGCGGCCTCACCGCGCCCAATCCGGAGTCCCAGAGCCGGGCGATTCGCGCCGCTCTCCAGGCCGCCGGAATCGAGCCGGGCGAGGTGGACTACCTCGAGGCTCACGGTACCGGCACGGAGTTGGGGGACCCTCTGGAGATGCAGGCGGCTGCGGCCGTGCTGGGGGAGGGGCGGGATCCGAGCCGTCCGCTCCTGGTCGGATCGGTCAAGACAAACGTGGGCCACCTCGAAGCGGCCGCGGGCACGGCTGGATTGATCAAGACCATCCTGGCTCTGCAGCACGAAATCATCCCCCCGCATCTCCATTTCGAGACGCCGAACCCGCACATTGACTGGGAGAATCTGCCCGTCCGCATCGTCACGGAGCCCACGGAATGGCGTGGCGAGCGGCGCGTCGCTGGCGTAAGTGCCTTCGGCATGAGCGGCACCAACGCCCACCTGGTGGTGGAGTCGCCCCCTCGGGAGGAGGGGGGCGCGGCCAGTTCCCCGTCGAACGGCGACCGCCCCTACCTCCTCACCCTCAGTGGAAGATCGGACGAGGCGGTGCAGGCCCAGGCGGCAAATTACCGGGGATGGATGGAGCGGAATCCCGGGGTCGATCTCGGCAGAGTCTGCCACACCGCGGCTACCGGTCGCCGGCATTTCGAGCGCCGGGCCGCGGCCGTGGTTCATTCGCCGGAGGAAGCCGGAGCCCTGCTCGCGTCCCTGGCCAGCGGGGCCACCGCCGACGGCCTGATCCGCGGTCAGGCCGCGCGATCCAATCCGCCCGTGGCCTGGCAGTTCACCGGGCAGGGTTCGCAGTACCTCGGCATGGGTCGGAAACTCTATGAGAGCGACGCTGTCTTCCGACAGGCCATGGACCGATGCGACGCCCTCCTCGCGAAACACCGGGAACGCCGTCTGCTGGAGGTGATCTTCGGGGACGGGGAAGAACTCGACCAGACGACCTGGACCCAGCCGGCTCTCGTGGCGATTCATCTTTCGCTGGCGGAGATGCTGGGCGATTGGGGAATCGCCCCCGACGCCGTGCTCGGGCACAGCGTGGGGCAATTCTCCGCAGCCTGTGTCGCCGGTATGCTCGGTTGGGAGGACGCCATGATGCTGATCCACCACCGGAGTCGTCTGATCGGTGAACTGCCCCCGGCGGGGTCGATGATGGCGGTTTTCGCCCCGGAGAAACGCATCCAGGCCTTGGTCGACCAGTGTGCCGGGCTTTCCGTGGCCGCCTACAACGGGACCCACATCGTGATCAGCGGCGAGGAGGAAGCCATGATCGACGCGGAGGCGGAACTGGCCGACGAAGGCATTCGCTGCAAGGTGCTGAACACCTCTCACGCCTTCCACTCGGCTCTGCTCGACCCGATCCTGGACGAATTCGAGAAAGTGGCCGACCGGGTCGAATACCGTCCATCTGAGCTGCCTCTGATCTGCAATCTGACCGGAGAAATGTTGCCCGCCGGCGCCCGTCTCGACGGCGCCTACTGGCGGCGACACCTGCCGGCGGCGGTCGGATTCCAACGCAGCATCCGCACCGCGGCGGAACT
>CAZLUZ010000138.1:0-13722 GCA_964562825.1 uncultured Akkermansia sp. | reverse complement strand
CCCATCTTTTACGAGGCGGCCGTCGCCGGTGGCATCCCCATCATCAAAACGGTGCAGGAATCGCTGGTGGGAAACCACATCCAGTCCGTCGTCGGCATCATGAACGGCACCTGCAACTACATCCTGACGCGGATGTACGAGGCGGGACTGGAGTACGAATCGGCCCTGCGCGAGGCACAGGATCTCGGATACGCCGAGGCGGATCCCGCGCTCGATGTCAACGGCTGGGACGCGGCCCACAAGGCGGTCATCCTGGCATCGCTCAGTTATGGTTGCTGGGTCCCCTGCGATGGCATCCACGTCGAGGGAATCGAACGCGTGACCAAACCCGACATCGAGTTCGCCGATTCCCTGGGATACACCATCAAATTGCTCGCCGTGATCAAATTGCACGAGGAAAACGGGGCCATCGAAGTGAGGGTGCAACCCTCGCTGGTTCCCAAATCCCACATCCTCGCCTCGGTGCGAGGGGTCTTCAATGCCATCATGGTTCGCGGCGACGTGGTCGGTGAGACCCTCTTTTACGGTTCCGGCGCCGGGCAGGACCCCACCTCGAGTTCGGTCATCGGCGACATCGCCGACGCCGTGTCGAAAACCCGTCTGCCCGGAGCCAAGGGCTTCGTCACGCACGGTCTCTACGGGGCACCCATCGACCCCGAGGAGAGCATCTCGAAGTATTATCTGCGTGTCCAGGTGCTGGACAAGCCCGGCGCCCTGGCCCAGATCGCGACGATTCTGGGCGATCGCGAAATCGGGATCCTCTCCGTGATCCAACCCGAAGACCAGAACGAGGAGATCGCACCGGTGGCCCTGACCCTGCACTATGCCCGATTCGGCGCCATGCGCCAGGCCGTCGAGGAGATCGCCAAACTCGAGTGTGTCGTCGAGCAGCCGGTGATGATGCGGGTGGAAATGCTGCGCTGAAGCCGGGAGCATTCCGTTTCCTCCCCTCGCCTTTTCCGATCGGTCGCGGGGGGCGGAAATCACTCGTGCCTGAGCGCATCCACGGGGCTCATCGCGGCGGCGCGGAGCGCCGGATAGATCCCGAATACCACCCCGATCAAAACGGAGATGGAGAAAGCGATCGTGGGCGCCCAGAACTCGATGATGGTTTTCATCCCGGCAAAATGACTGATCAACTGGGGTATGAGCAAACCCAGACCCACCCCGATAAATCCGCCGATCCCCGACAGCAAGATGGTCTCGATGAGGAACTGGAGCACGATGTCATTTTTTCTGGCTCCGAGGGCCCGACGGATGCCAATCTCGCGGGTTCGCTCCGTAACCGTCGCCAGCATGATGTTCATGATCCCGATTCCCCCGACGATCAGCGAAATCGCCGCGATGGATCCCAACACGATATTGAAGATCTGTTTGGTCCTCTCAGCCCGCTTCAGCAACTCGAGGGGAACCGTGATCTTGTAGTCCTGGTCGGTATGATTTCTTTCCAGAATGGTCCGGATGGCCTTGGCTGAGGTGACCACCCGCTCCGGGGAATCGACCTGCACGGTCACTTCGTGCAACTCCACCTTCTCGGCCTCGAAACTGCCCGAGCGGTACTTGACCAGCACGTCGCCGAAGTGATCGTTCAGCGAGGTGATGGGCACGAACATGTCCATTCCCTCACCGGCACTGGCTTCGATCGAGCTGGAGTTCCCGGATTCGCTGATCTTGCTGGTGTCGACCTGGTCCTCGATGATGCCGATGACCCGGAAGTAACTGTTCCGGATGCGGACCGCCTTGCCGATCGGCGAATGCAGGGGAAAAAGCTGTCGGGCCAGTTTCGCGGTCAGCACAGCGACATTGGACTGGGAATCCACTTCCACCTGGGTGAAGAAGCGGCCGCTGACCATATCGCGACTCCTCATCTGGGGATACCAGGACACCGTCCCCACGGCAGCGGCGTCCACGCTGTTCGCGCGGAACCAGATGAAATCCTTGATTCGCCGATTGGGCACCACCACGTTCACCCCGGGAACTGTCGCCTGGATCTGGGTGAGGTCGCGATAGGTCACCCCATACTCCAGGATCAGGCTGCGCTGTTGCTCGCCGGCCGTCGTGTTGTTGGTCGGTTTCACCGACTGGATGATGATATTCTGACTGCCCAGGTCCTTGATCTGCTGCTGGGCCTCGTAGCTGGCGCCCTCCCCGATGGCCAGCATGGAGATCACGGAGCAGACCCCGAAGACGATGCCCAGAGCCGTGAGCAGCGACCGGAGTTTTCGCATCCATATGCTCTTGAATCCCAATACGATGGATCGCTTCAGGCGCCACGGGGTGAGACCGCGCAGGGACGGACTCTGGATCACCTTCTCGGGATTCATTTCACCAGAGTCTCCTTGCGCTCGTCGACCACGATTCGGCCGTCTTTCAGGCGGATCACTCGCGGGGTCCGGTCCGCCATCCCCTCGTCGTGGGTGATCATGATGAGGGTCTTGCCCTCCTCGTTGAGCGAATCAAAGATGCTCAGGATATCACCCCCCGATTTCGAGTCGAGGTTCCCGGTGGCCTCATCGGCGAGAATCACCGCCGGATCGTTGGCCAGGGCGCGGGCGATCGCGACACGTTGCTGCTGACCCCCGGAGAGTTCGGTCGGCTTGTGGTGCATGCGTTTTCCCAGCCCCACCTTCTCGGCCAGATGAACCGCCACGTCGCGACTGACTTTTTCGGAGATACCCCGATAGAACATGGGCACCTCGATATTCTCCAGCACATTGAGAGCCTGGATCAAATTGTAGCTCTGGAAAATGAAACCAAGCCTCCGGCCCCGTATCCGCGAGAGAGCGTTGTCGTCCATCTTCGAAACATCCTCTCCCTCGAGAAGATAGGTTCCCAGGGTGGGTTGATCCAGGCAGCCGAGCACATTGAGCAGGGTCGATTTCCCGCAGCCCGAAGGCCCCAATATGGAGATGTAGTCCCCGGCGTAGACGGTCAGGTTGACCTCCTTGAGAGCCCTGAGGAGGTCCGGCCCCATCTGGTAGTGCTTCTCCACGTCGCGGAGTTCGATGATCGCTTTTCTCGTTTCGCTCATCGCACTACAGGCCGCCCCTCATCTCCGGGCAGACAACTTCTCCGCCCGATTTTCTCCTTGCCGGGTGGTGGGCGGTATCAGGTCGACTCGGGATCCGGCTTCTTCGTGGGCTTCTTCTTTCTCGCCTCGGGCTCGTATCCCTGAGGCATCGCCAGAGACACCAGATCGCCCTCCTTCAGCCCATCGCGGATCTCGATGAATTCGTCGTTGTGCTCTCCGATGCGCACCACATGCCGATCGAAGGACGAGCCGCGTTTCAGAAACACGAAGTGCTGCTCCTCCTCGGTAAATACCGCCTGCACCGGCACATAGACGACGTCGGACAATTCGTTGACGAGAATCTCTACCTTTGCCGACATTCCCGGTTTGAGAAAATCGTTGTTCCCCGATATCTCGACGGTGGCGGGATAGACCTTGAGCGACGGATTGTATCGGGACGCGTTCGAGTCGGGGAGGACGGCCAGCTTCGCCACCTTGCCCTCCAGCACCCGGTCCGGGAACGACTCCGCTGTGATGAAGACGCTCTGCCCCAGATTCACCTTCTTGATCTTGGACTCGTGTATACTCACATCGACTCCCAGTTTCGACATGTCGGGAATCGTGATGATGGGTTGACCGAATTTCAGGGTGGCCCCCTCAGCGATCGACTCGTAGTAGCGCGAAGTATAAAAGTTTTGATCGTGCCCGCCGTAGGCGACCAGTCCCGGCTTCTCGGCGCGAATGATGCAACTGGCCAACTGGTCCTCCAATTCCCGACGCTGCTTCAGCTCGAGTTCGTAACGGCGTTTGTAGGAACGATAGCGGGCATAGGCTTTCGCGATGTTGGCCATGGCAGAGCGCTTCGTTCGGATCAGATCGAGCAGCTGATCCTCGTAGCGAGACAGCATCTTCTGAGCTTCCTTGGGAAACTCGTAGTCGAGGAAGAGATCCAATTCCGTCTCCTTGGTCTGCAGGGAAAGCTTGGCCTTGTCCAGATTGACCAGCTCGTTCTCCAGGGTCTGCCGGGTGATGAACTCCCGCTCCCGAAGCCGCTTCGCCCCCTCGACACTCTGTTCGACAACGGCGAGCTGCGAGGCGGCGACGAGGGCCTCGTCCCTCATTTTCCGGATCATCTGCTCGGCCTGCCCCTCGCTCAGCCTGTCCTGTTCGAGGTATTCCGAAAAATCGACACCCATGGCGAGGCTGTCCTGCGGCTCCGCCGACAGGTCCTTCTCCTCCACCTCGTCGTTGACCGACTCCCGGAGGTTGGAGGAATCGAACGATTCGGCAATGAGAGCGGTCGCCTCCTCTTCATACCGATTCAGACTCTCGTTGTCGTAGGGGAGCCCCAGCGTTTTCAGGACCTCCTCGCTGGCCTCCTTGCCCACGAACTTCTCGAAGTCGAGCAGCGAGAAGCGCAGAGACTGCCGCTCCGCCTTCACCTGACTTTGCGCCTGACTTTCAGCGATCTCGATGTCCTGGCGGGCGTCGGCAAACTGAGCTTCGGTTTGCTGGAACTCGACATCGTGATCCACGATCCTCTCTTCGATCTCGGAACTGTCCAGTCGAACCAGCACCTTGCCGTTCTTCACGTCCTCTTCCGTTACTTGGTAGCCCTCGTCGATCACCTTCAGCACCTTGATGCCCCCCTGGCTCTTGACTTCATTCTTGATCTGCAGGAACTCGAGCGCCTGAATATTGCCCCCCTCCAGAACGCTGATGCGGAGATCTCCGCGTTTTACGGTGAATACGGGAAGCTTCTCACCGGAAGACTCTGAGGACTGGAAAGGTTTGAAATACCACCAGCTCCCGCCGGCGAGGCCCAGCAGGACCAGAAAGAAGAGAAACTTTTTCATTCTGAGAGGTTTACGGCAGCGGGTTCTCTTTCGAGTTTTTCGATCCAACTGCCGTCCTCTTTAATGTAAAGGATTCCCAGATCTCTCCAGAGCCGTAATCGAGCCAAAGTGTGATCGATCAGAGTCGAGGTGCGCTGGATCTGGGCATCGACCAGATCGTTCTGGGCGTCGACGAGGTCCCTTGCTTCGCCTTTCCCCAGCTCCGCGAGCAGCAACTGCTCCTCCAGTCGCCGCTGGGCCAGTTCCACCCCGAGTAGCGCGATCTCGTAGTTTTTCCTGGCCAATTCCAAGGCCCTCCAATCATCGAAAACCTGCAGACGCACCTGATCGACATTGGCGTCGTGCTGACGAAGCCTCAGTTCGCGGGTGATCAGGGCCGCCCGGTAATTGTTGCGCTCCGCTTTGCGGTCTAGGGGCAGATCGAGATCGAGATTCGTGGAAAGGTTCTTCCTGTCCATCTTCAGCCCCGGCGTCCCGTCGCCGGGATGGCTGATGACATCGTAGTCGACCCGGAGATCGAGCCCTGGTTTCAGGTCGTTCTCCGCCACCTCGATCCCCCGGGTCGCATCATCGATCCGATCCCGACTCGTGGCGAGATCCGGCCGGGTGACGAGGGCGATCTCGACCGCCTCTTCCCGGGTGATGCCGGGCGGCTCGATTTCGAGCAGCCCGAGTTCGGCGTCGTCGAGCACGAAGTTTTCTTCTACCGGCACCCCGAGGGTCAGCTTGAATTGGTCGAGCAGGGTCGCATAGCGGCGCACCGAGTTGAGCCAGCGGCTCTCGGACAGCAGGAGCGCCTGCTTCAATTGGCCGAGCTGGGTCTGGGTGCGGCGATCCTCATCCGCCAGGGCTTCCTCCCGCTCCACATTCTGGCGAAAGCCCTCGTAGGCGAGGTAGTTGTTGCGCACGTTGTCCCGCGCCTGCAGCACACCGTAGTAGTCGCTGACCAGATCCACGATGAATTCACGACGAAAATTCGCGAAATCCCGCAGCGCGTAGAGCACATTCCGATCCGCCTGGGTCAGGGCCTCCAACGTGGCCGTGGTGCCTCCCCCCTGCAGGAGGGGTTGAATCAGGGTCACGGCGAGAGCGGAGTTGTTCACGCTGCGGCTCCCGGTGAGAAAACGAAGAAAATCCCGGGTAAAATCGGCGCTGATCCGGGCGCCGGTCTTGTAAAGCAGATCGAACGAAGCTTCGGCATCCCTCGCGAAGGTGTGCGTCGAAGCCAGATCGGTCAGCCCCGCCGCAGACCGGGCGTCGCCCTGCCGGGTGAGTTCGCCTCCCGCCCCGAAGATCGGCCCCAGCCGATACTGTGCCAGGGTGAGGTCAAGGGCCTCGAGAAAGACCTGCTCCTTGCGGGTGAGGTAGGATCGATTGTAGGTGATCCCGACGAGAAGCGCCTCGTCCAGCGTCATGATCCGCGCGTCCTCCTCCCTTTCCGCAAGATCCTCGCCGAGAAATTCGAGAGAGCCGTCGCCCCTCGATTTCAGCCCCGAGCTGTCCCAGTCCTCCGGTGTCACCAGGTTGAGCGCTGTCGGCTCCACGTTATCCACCCGGGGCGTCTTGCCCACGAGCACCGCGGTGGTTTCCCGGTCCGCACGCTGACGATACAATTCGGCCGAACATCCTGCTCCAAAAAAAACGAGAGGCAGAAAAAGAAGACCTGAGATTTTTTTGAAACTTCTCCCTCGCGGCATGGTCTGTCGGGTCCGAGGTGGGCGGAAACCTACGACCCTTCCGAAAAATAATGCGAGAGAAATTTGCATCCCCGATAACGTCGGTTGCTACCTTTGCCCGTTGAATTGGAGCGATTGTTCGGCAATCGTGACCTTCAGAACACGCAAATGATTTCCCTTTCCGAGTTCGCCGGAGATGAACCCGGCCTGGCCCGGTTCGCCTCCGCGTTTTTCTCGCAGGAGGGCGCCCTCTCGCATCTCGATCACTTCGAGTACCGGCCCCAACAGCAACAGATGGCGGTCGCTGCGGCGAGGGCACTCGCGGAGTCGCGTGCCGCCCTGATCGAGGCGGGCACCGGCGTGGGCAAATCACTCGCCTACCTGGCCCCGGCCGTGCAGATGGCGATCCAGGACCATCGCAAGGCCATCATCTCCACTCACACCATCAACCTGCAGGAACAGCTCCTGAACAAGGATATTCCCCTGCTCCGCAAGGTGATCCGCACCCCTTTCCGGACGACCCTGCTCAAGGGCAGGAGGAACTATCTCTGCCCCGCCAGGTTGGGCGCGGCTCTCGCCGGCGGCGGTGAGCTGGTGACCTCCTCCGAGGAGGAGGAATTGCAGAAAGTCTTCGAGTGGGCCGAGACGACCCGGGACGGAACGCTGGCCAGCCTCGGGTTTGCCCCCAGCCCCCGGGTTTGGGCGCTGGTCTGCAGCGAACCCCATGTCTGCTCGACCAAGAAATGCGGGCCGACGGGCAAATGTTTCTACCAGGAGGCGCGCAAGCGGGTGCAATCCGCCGATGTCATCATCGTGAATCACACCCTTTTCTTCACCCTGCTCGGCAGTCAGGCCGAGTTCGAGGACGCCGAGGATGGATTCCTGTTTCCCAACGATTTCGTCATCTTCGACGAGGCGCATACCATGGAATTGGTCGCCGCCCGCACCCTGGGCCTGTCCGTATCGCGAGCGCAGCTCCGCTTCGAGTTGCAGCGCCTGTTCAACCCGAAAACAAACCGCGGCCTCTTTCAGGTGGCGGGTGATACCGCGGGGCGACGATCGGTGATCGCTCTCCTCGCGGAAGTCGACCAATTCTTCGAGAAAGTGGAGCAGCGGTGCCAATGGGGCGAGTATGGCCGCGAATTCCGGGTGCGCCATCCCGAGTTCGTCGACGATACCCTCGGAGGCGGGCTCATCGACGTGAGCCGCCGTGCGCGGGAGATCGCCGATCTGGCCCGCGAGGGGCTCAAGGCGGAACTCCAGGACCTGGCGCGGAGATTGGGCGAGGCGCGCGCGGCCCTGACAACCTTCCTCGACCAGCGAGACGAGGACAGCGTCTACTGGGTGGAAAAGGACGACCGGGGCTCGTCGCTCAACGCCGTTCCTGTCGACGTTTCCTCCACCCTGAGATCGATCTTTTTCGAGAGCGGCCGGCCCGGTGTCTTCACCAGCGCCACGCTCGGGGTGGGAGATCGCAATATGGAATATTTCCGCGCTCGCGTCGGCGCCGAAAACGCCGAAAGCGTCCAGATCGGCAGTCCCTTCGACTACCGAAAGCAGATGTCGATCTACCTCGTCAAATCCATGCCCAACCCGGGCGAGAAAAACTACGAAGCTTCTCTCATCCACTGGATCGAGCACTTCGTCGCCAAGTCCGGGGGCCGGGCTTTCGTTCTCTTCACCAGCTACCGGCTCCTCCAGAAAGTGGCGGGGGAGATGGAGCCCTTTTTCGAGAAGAAAGGCTGGACCCTGCTCGTGCAGGGCCAGGGCGCCTCTCGCGCCCAACTGATCGAGCAGTTCAAGGACGACGAAACCAGTGTCCTCTTCGGCACCGACAGCTTCTGGACCGGGGTCGACGTGCCGGGCAGCGCCCTGAGCAATGTCATCATCACCCGGCTTCCCTTCGCCGTGCCCGATCATCCCCTCACCCAGGCCCGCATCGAGAGGATCGAGGAGCGAGGGGGAAACGCCTTCATGGAGTTTTCCGTGCCCGAAGCCATCCTCAAGCTGCGCCAGGGCGTGGGGCGCCTCATCCGCCGCCAGGACGATCGGGGTATGGTCGTGCTACTCGATCATCGCGTGCTCTCCAAGCGCTACGGCAAGGCATTCCTCCACGCCCTGCCGGATGCTCCGGTCGAGATCGTGGAATGAGCGATTCACCCCGGCCGGCGGGCCACCTCCCCCCCTTGCCGATCCGCACTCCGCCAACGCCGTGCTTTTTCTTCGCCACAAAAAAAGGCCCTGCCGAAAAAAAATTTTTCCGGCAGGGCCTTTTTGCCAGAGGATCTCGATAGACCTATCGAGAAACCATCAGCGATTGCAGTGGGGACCGCTTCATCCCCCTCCGAGCATGGAGCAGGACGAGGTTGCTGTCACGGTTGCGCAAGCGATGGCGATAATGGCTATCCATTTGATCCAATTCATACGTAAGCATCGTCCATCGATTGTCCGGCAACGTTGCCCGCATCGGCGGGAAAGACAATGGACGATACTGGGAAAGAGCCTTTCCCGGATGCAATCCGAAAATGCGCCGCATTCCGTCCCCAGACAGGCAAATCCGGACCTTGAATCAGCGGGCGCACTTCGCTACTCTCGACCCGATATGACGGCACACCGAGATTCGCTGACCGAGATCGAGTTGAAAACCCTCACCCTCGACGGGGAGCCGGTCTCCTTCACCGAGGGGGAAACGGTCTACGAGATCGCGGAGCGCCATCGGCGCGAGGTTCCCACCCTCTGCTACGATCCCCGCCTCGAGGCTTTCGGTGCGTGCCGACTCTGCGTCGTCGAGGTGGAGGGCATCCGGAATCCCGTGGCGTCCTGCACCACCCGCGCCACCGAGGGGATGGTGGTCCGCACCAGGACTGCAGCCCTGGAGAAACACCGCAAAACCCTTCTCGAACTGGTGGCCTCGGAGAATCGCAACCTCGACGTTAACCCGCTGAGCGGGTATGCCTCCCAGGAACTGGCCGGGCTGCTCGATCGCTACGAAGCCCGCACGGGACGGTTCGCCGGCAAAAAATCGGGCACCTCGAACACCCGCGACGAAAACCCTTTCATCCTGCGGGACTACGACAACTGCATTTCCTGCTACCGCTGCGTCAGGGTCTGCGCCGAACAGGAAGGCGACTACGCCATCAACGTGATGAACCGGGGATTCGAGACCCAGATCATCACCGAATTCGACAACGATCTCCGGGATTCGGCCTGCACTTTTTGCGGCCAGTGTGTCCAGACCTGTCCCACCGGTGCCCTCGGGGACAAGAAAGCTCTGCGCGACGCGGAGACTCCCGGAGAAATCGAGAAAACACGCAGCATCTGCCCTTATTGCGGAGTCGGTTGTTCGGTGGATCTGCTCACCAAGGGCGACAAGCTGGTCGGGGTTCAGCCCGCCATGGACGGACCCGCCAACGAGGGCGCCCTCTGCGTCAAGGGTCAGTTCGCCTTCGATTTCGTGCAGAATGCCGATCGCCTGAAGAAACCGCTGATCCGGCGGGAGGATGGCCAACTCCACGAGTGCGAGTGGGACGAGGCTCTCGACGCCGCCGCCGCCGGTTTTGGTCGAGTCCGGGAGAAGTTCGGCCGGCACGCCGTCTACGGCATCGCCTCGGGCCGGGCCCCTCACGAGGCGGCCTACACCATGCAGAAATTTATTCGGGCCGGCTTCGGGACCAACTACATAGACAACTGTTCCCGAGCGTGACACGCTCCCACAGTTGCCGGTCTGGCAGCTACCATCGGACGAGGCGCCATGAGCAATCCCCTGCGGGATATGGAGAAGCCCGACGTCATTTTCGCCATCGGGACGAACATGACCGAGTGCCACCCCGTGGCCGCGACCCGCCTGAAAAAGGCACTGACCCGGGGCGCCACCATGATCGTGGCGGACCCACGCAAGACCGGGCTGGCCCGGCTCTCTCATCTCTACCTGCCCATTCGGGTCGGGTCCGACGTGGCTCTGCTGCTGGCCATGGCCCACGTCATCGTCCGCGAAGGTTTGTGGGACCGTTCCTTCATCGACCAGCGCACCTCGGGCGCCGATGAATTCTGCGAGCACGTGCGTTCCTTCACCCCGGAGTGGGCCGCGTCCATCTGCGAGGTGCCGGCCGCCGATATCGAGCGGGCCGGTCTGATCTATGGCCGGGGCAACCCCTCGGCGATCTACTACACCCTGGGCATCACCGAGCACATCTGTGGCGTCGACAACGTCCAATCGCTCTGCAATCTCGCCCTCCTCACGGGGAATCTCGGCATCGAGGGAGGAGGCATCAATCCGATGCGCGGGCAGAACAACATCCAGGGAGCCGGGGACTGCGGCGCCGTGCCGGTAAACTTTCCCGGGTACCAGCCCTGCGACGACCCGCAGTTCTCGGAGAAGTTCTCCCGACTCTACGGCACCCCCATCGATCCGGAGCGGGGCATCACCAAGGTCACCGCCCTGAACCGCTGCGGCGACGGCATCCACGCCATGCTCATCGATGGGGAAAACACGCTGGTCAGCGATCCGGATCGAAACCACTGCGAACACGCCCTGAACAGCCTGGACCACCTCGTCGTGATCGATATTTTCCTGACCGAGACCGCGGAACTGGCGGACGTCGTTCTGCCCGCGACGGCTTTCGGCGAGACCGATGGCGTGCAGACCAACACGGAACGGAGGGTGCAGCGCCTGCGCCAGGCGGTGCCTCCGGTGGGCGAGGCGAAGCCGGACTGGTGGATCGTCAGCGAGATCGCGAAACGCATGGGATTGCCCGGCTTCGCCTACGAATCGGCCAAGGAGGTGTTCAACGAACTCTGCGAGGTCAGCCCGACCTACGCGGGACTGGACTGGGACCGCATCGAGGACGGGGAGTACCATTGGCCGGTGCCGCACCGGGATCACCCGGGGACACCGCGTCTCCATGAGAAGGAGTTCAAGAATGGGCGGGGTCTTTTCAAGATCATCAACTACCGGGACCCGGCGGAGGTGATCAGCGAGGAATTTCCGCTCTGGCTGACCACGGGGCGGCGCCTCCAGGCCTACCACACCCGGACCCAGACCGGCCGGAGCGCGGGCATCGAATACCTGCTGGCCGAGGAATCGCTGGAGGTGCATCCCGACGATGCCGCCGAACTGGGATTGGTCCACGGAGCCATCGGTCGCTTGAGCAGCGCCCGAGGATCCATCGAAATCCCGATTCAGGTGACGGACAAGAGCCCTCGGGGCACCGTCTTCACCTCGTTCTCCTTCGCCAACGTGCCGGTGAACATCCTGACGGGATCAGGCTACGACCCGGTCACCCATACCGCCGAACTCAAGGTCTGCCCGGTCCGGCTGGAGGCGGTCTAACGCCCGAAGTCGAGCCCGCCGAGGGAGGGATGGCGCCGTCGGTGGGAACGATCCCGCCTGATTCCGGAGGTTTTGTTGTTCCGATGCGGCCGAGAGATCTCTAGAATCCGGCCGATCCCATGAACTTTTGCCCCTTCCCCATCTGCCTTCTGTTGGTTCTCACCTTCAGCCTGACCGAAGGCTCCGACTGGTCCCGGATCGCCGGTCCCTCCCCCGGCACGATTCCCCATCCGATGACGGGACCAGTCGAATGGCGACCCGATCTCGGGGCCGCCCTCGTCAACACCCTCGACCGGGTGTTGCGTCATCATTATGATCCCCGGAGCCCGGATTGGGATATCGATGGCGCGATTCCCGATCCCGTCGGTCCCCCCGAGACACCGGACAGTCTGCCTGCCTACGCGGCCTTTTCCCTGGAGCGTCCGCACTTCGCCCGACAGGAGTGCATTCACTGCCACCAGATCGCCGACCTGGAAAATTTTGGTGACTTGGAGGCGGGAACCTTCGACGAGGCAGCCTTCCGACAGCCTTGGCCATTTCCGGAGAACGTCGGGATCGAACTCGACCGGGATGACGGCCTGCGAGTCAATCGAGTGGATCCGGAAAGTCCGGCCGGGATGGCGGGGATCGCATCAGGAGATTCCCTGTTCATGGCAAGCGGAAGGAGACTGTTCGGTCAGGCTGACTTCCGGGGAGTGCTTCATCGGGCTCCGCTTGGCGATGCCGTGATCGAAGTGGGCTGGCTCCGCGAGGGACGGTATCGGGAGGGGCGGCTGGATCTCCGGGACGGGTTGGAGAGTCACCGAAATCTCGTGGCGCAAGTCGATCTACGACGGGGTTTACGGGGAATGGATCGGCTTTTTCCCCTTGAAAGGGCCGCGCCAGGAGAAAGGCTTCATTGTCTCGTTCCTCGGCGATGTTGCCTGAGGGATCAGTCCTCATGCGCCAGTCCCGCGTCGCCGCGAGGTCATCCCATGAGTTCAAAAGCGGTGTTGAAGGCACGATTGAATGCGTTTACGTCGCCCTTATAGCGCCTCTTCATCAACGCCACATATGCGCGCTTGCCAGGCGCGTCACCTTCCAGATTGCGCAACCGCACCGGCCAAGTCGTGGATGCTGTGAGAGCCTTGTGAAAGAACCCGGGTTCGTGCGGCATCGCCATTCGGACGGAAAGAATCGGACTGTCCGTCAGCCCGTAACCCAAGATCCACGGATCGTCCTTACACCCTTTATCAACAATCTCCTGTGCGGAGTCGGCACATCGTTGGCGAAAGGCATTTGAGAATACGTCAAGAAAGTTCTCATCACGAAAGCCCCGCTTGGCGTTGACTCGCCTCGCCCAATACGGAATGTGCATCGTGGTGACTCTCGGAATGCAGGGTATTGTGCGCTCCACATCTTTGGGAATTTCGTGGCTGTAAAGACAGTTAGCCAAGGTAAGCTTGATCTGCTGCAACCTTCTTGGTGTAGAAAGCTTCCATTCGCTCCTGTTCGTTTGACTCAGGATTTAGACCCCATTCCCTCGTCCAGTGCTCGTGGTTATATGGTTGCCACAACGTGTGCAGATTGCAGTGGTCCATTCCGTGAATGACGAAGGCATGACCCTCGGGAGTGACCAACCACCATCGCTCCGGCGTTCCCCCTTTTTCGAGACGGAAGAAGCCGCTGCTTTCAAAAGTTTGCCCAGTCCACCCGCCATAGCGATCGCGCTCGCTGGGATCGTTTGCGTGGATTGCACTGCAAAGACCAACCAAAATGATCAGGCTTCTCCCGGACTGAACTAGCTTAATCATCGACTCTTACTAATCGGGGCATTTTTGAAGCGAACGTCGCGCATGAGTCACGGCTGGA